>JBNKRC010000028.1:0-14504 GCA_050296215.1 Vibrio sp.
ATCCCCATCTGTGACGCGACAGAAGCGATCGCCATCGGGCGTTCAGGACGAATACCTTTACCATAGGCAACATCATAAATAACCGGTAATAGGGGATAAACAGAGTGGCCCGTACCAACTAACACGGTAAGCGTCCAGGTACAGATGGGGCCGAGAAAGACAATCTGGTTCGGGTGTTTACGCATTAGTTTTTCGGCGTATTTAACCAGAAGTTTTAAGCCGCCGGTGGCTTCCAGAGTGGCCGAGGCTGCAACGACAGCCAGGATAATCAGCATCACTCCGGTGGGGGGATTTCCGGGAGTAATTCCAAAAACAAAGGCCAGGATGCTCACCCCTAAACCCCCGAGTAAACCAAAAGCAATACCACCGTGCCTGATTCCGATAAATATGATGATAAGCAGCAGCGCTATATGGACATAAAACATATCTCATTCCTTCTTTATCTGGCGATATACCGGAGCTGGTTGCCCGGGCAGGGATTGCCTTTAATTTTTTAATTGAGCATGTGATGGTGAATTTGGCGTATTACCTTCGAAGACTGATTTTTTATATTTTTTAAGGTGTTATCGCCACGTTTTTTGGTGCGTAGCTGCAGTCTAACAAGCTGGAAAAGATGAAGTTTTGAGGAAAAAATTAATGTAACTAATTTATGGTTTTGTAACTTTAGTTTACATTGTCGATGAAATTATTTTCTGATCGGAATTTCACTATCCGGTTATGGTTGATTGCATTCATCTTTTCTTGGTTATTGATTAGATTAGGTAGATACTACTAATTCTGAGTAACCTTAAAATAAAGATCCGGTGCACAGCGCTCCGAATCATTTCTTATTAAAGGGAGATACTTTATGTCAGTTCATCAGTTTATTGTCAAAGACAGTCAGGGTAATGACATTCAACTGTCTGAATTTGCGGGGAAAGTGTTGCTTATCGTGAATACTGCAAGTAAATGTGGTTTTACACCGCAATATGAACAGTTACAGGCTCTGTATGAGCAATATGCAGATAAGGGACTGGAAATACTGGCATTTCCCTGTAACCAGTTTGCTGCACAAGAGCCGGGAGACAGTGATGAAATCGCTCAGTTTTGTTCCCTGAATTATGGTGTGACTTTTCCTCTGATGGAGAAACTGGATGTCCGGGGTGAAACGGCCGATCCTCTGTTTAAGTATTTGAGTGAAGCTCAGCCATTTAACGGATTTGACGTAGAGCATCCGATTTCCGAACGACTGATGAGTGCATTACAGACGAACTTTCCTGAATATCTTGAAGGTAATGGTATAAAATGGAATTTTACTAAGTTTTTGATCGATGGTGCTGGGAAGGTAGTTGAGCGCTACGAGCCCACTACTGAACCTGATGAAATTGCAGGTGCAATCGAGAGACTTCTTTAAGTCTTTAGCCCGGATTCTGCCGGGCATTTATTATGTCATTATTAATCGGGGCCTGCAGGCCCCGTTGTTTCGCTGACTCGATAAATTATGGAAATTATGAAACTAACTCTTGAGGCGAATCCGGGTTCTCGCCAGACTCAATATCTGCGTGTTTTTTTGATCGGTATATGCGCATTCATCGTCAACACGACGGAATTTATTCCGGTGGCTTTGTTGAGTGATATTGCCAGTGACTTTGCAATTACTCCGGCTCAGGCCGGCTGGATGTTAACTTTGTACGCCTGGATCGTGGCTCTGATGTCGCTGCCGTTAATGCTGTTAACAGGAAAAATGGAACGCAAGCGTTTACTGATGGGGCTTTTCGTGGTGTTTATCGCAAGTCACGGATTATCGGTAGTGGCCTGGAATTTCGATATTTTATTGCTGAGTCGTGTTGGCATCGCGTTGTCCCATGCCATTTTCTGGTCGATTACGGCTGCGATTGCACTCAGAGTTGCCCCTCCGGGCAAAAAAGCGCTTGCATTGAGTGTGCTGGCAACGGGGACCTCGCTGGCATTGATTCTGGGAGTGCCGGTTGGACGTATTATCGGACAGTGGTTTGGCTGGCGAATGACATTCGCGGTTATTGGTTCGCTTGCTTTAATGGTCTTGATATTACAGGCAAAATTATTACCAGCCATGCCGAGTCTGTTTAACGGTTCACTTAAAAAAGTACCGGAACTGTTAAGAAATCGCTTGCTGGTCAGTTTGTATGGCTTCTGTTTTTTGGTCTTTACGGCGCACTACACAACTTATTCTTATATTGAACCTTTTATGCAGCAGGTAGGGAAGATTAGCCCGGATTCGACTACGTTGATTCTGCTTCTGTTCGGTGGTGCCGGGATCCTCGGAAGTGTGATTTTCAGCAGGTGGGGCGATAAATCCAATACGGTATTAATGGCGATAACCACGGTGTTAATTACGCTTTCAATGGCAACTCTGGTGCTGGTTCTTCCTTTTCTTTGGTTAGTGATTTTCAATGTGGTGGTCTGGGGAACGGCTCTGATGGTCTTAATGTTGTCGATTCAGTCGCGGGTAATTACTATTGATGCCAATGCGCAGGATGTTGTGATGTCGATGTTTTCCGGCATTATCAATCTGGGGATTGGATCGGGCGCGTTGTTAGGTGGTTTTTCTGTTTCCCATATTTCACTATCCAGTGTGGGTCATACCGGCGCAGCAGTGGCTTGTGTTGCGATTGCGCTATTGTTCTGGATGTTGAATCGATTTGCTGAATTGCGTTAATTGTGGTTTCGGAGTGCCGGGAAACGACACTCCGAAATAATCAGCTAAGACTGGCTAAGCGGGCGGCGAAACCCATAAAAAACAGACCAAGCAGACTATTACCAAGTTTCTCTATGGTTTGATTTTGTTTGAACATTTGAGTCAGGCCCGAGCCTAAAACAATCAACAGGCTCAGATAAGCAAGACTTAGCACTTCTAAGATGGTCGCAAGAACCAGATACGAAATCCAGCTGTGTTCATAGTTGTAATCGATAAACTGGATAAAGAACGATACATAGAAAAGGATCGCTTTAGGATTTGTCAGGCTCAGGGTGAGAGATTTTCGGAAGTAATTCTCTTTTTTTATCTTCACTGTCTGTGTCTTCTGATGACCTTTATGCCAGTAAACACTCAGGAGTTTAATCCCTAAGTAGAGTAGATAGGCTGCACCTAAATAGCGGATAATAGTAAACAGCAGAGGTGAAGCCAGTATGACAGAGGCGACCCCAAGATAAGCGAGTAAAATCAGGATGGCATCACCTATGAGTACACCCATGGCAGCAGTATAGCCAGCCCGGACTCCGTACGAAGATCCTGTTTTTAATACGTAAAGAGAGTTAGGGCCGGGAGCAAGGATGATCATGATCAACCCGACTAAATAGGTCCAGATATTGATTACGCCCAGACTTTCAAACATTATATGCATCTCACTGAATAAATCGTTTATGAACACGTTTGGTTAACTTGATTACCAGCTCATATGGAATAGTTCCGATATGTTTGGCTACGTGTTCTATTGGCAGGTTTTCACCCCAGAACTCAACGGTATCTCCGACTTTATCCATCGCATCGGGACCCAAATCGACGGTAATCATGTCCATAGAGACACGGCCTGAAAGCGGGACGATTCTGCCGTTGATATAAACCGGTGTGCCTTCCGGCGCACAACGCGGATAGCCGTCACCATAACCCATTGCGATGACGCCCATATAGGTGTCACGAGGTGAAATCCAGGTTTCACCATAACCGACAGGCTGATTCGCTTTATGCTTACGGACTGCGATAAGCTTTGAGTTGAGCGTCATGACATTATGCAATCCCAGCTCGCGTCCGGTTTCATTTTCACTCGGACTGATACCATAAAGAGCAATACCGGCTCGCATGAAATCAAACTGAGCTTGTGGCCAGTATAGAATACCTGCTGAGTTAGCTAAGGTTTTCAGACCAGGATAGCGGGAAGTTTGAGATAAGAACAGATCAATTTGCTTTTTCGTTGACGCCGAGCTCAGATCGTCCGCGCAGCAGAAATGACTCATAAAACCAACCGGCCCTGTCAGTTTGCCAGTGGCTTCGATACGTTGTACATAATCGGGAAGTTCACACGGTTGAACACCTAAACGGTGCATGCCGGTATCCAGTTTTAACCAGACCGTAATTGGCTTTTCTAACGAAGCATTTTGTAAATCGTTCAGTTGTTCCTGACAGTGAATAGCGGTATGAAAGCCCTGACTGGCAGCAAGTTGTAAATCAGCAGCGCAAAAACAGCCTTCGAGCAACAAGACCTGCTGAGTGATGCCCGCATCGCGTAGCTCCAGGGCTTCTTCAATCCGGGATACTGCAAACATATCGGCCTGAGATAATGTTCGGGCTACCTTTATCGCATCGTGTCCATAGGCATCCCCTTTGATTACGGCGATGACAGGTTTATTTCCACATTTTGCTTTCAGCACATCATAGTTATCACTCAGTGCTTGCAGATTAATTACGGCTTCTGCTGTGATCATAGTCGTTTCCTGATAATACAAACTTGATAAATAAATTAACCAATTGACGGAGTTGTGGCCCCATTTTCATCGTGACTGGTTTTAGTCGGATATCCGATGAATAATGGAAGCCACAACGTAGTGATTAGATAAAATGTCTAATCGTATTTTTTAAGATTCAGCGTTAAGCGCGTCTTGTGATGCTTCGCGTACAAAATAGTGTTTAGTTGCCGCATAAACCACCGGACTTAAAACACCTAAAGCAATCAGGTTTGGAATCGCCATCATGGCGTTTAAGGTATCACTCAGCAGCCATACGAAGTTAAGCTCCATTGTTGCACCGATAGGTAATACAAGCACAAAAATGATCCGGAACGGAATTACCGCTTTGGCTCCAAATAGATACGTCGCACAACGTTCACCGTATACCGACCAGCCAACGATAGTCGTAAAGGCAAAAATAGCAAGACTGATAGCCACTAAATAACTACCGAATCCCGGTAAAACCTGATCAAAGGCAGCTGATGTCAGCGCCGCACCGGAAGTTCCGCCGGTCCACTGACCGGAAATGATGATAACCAGTCCGGTAATGGAACAGATTAAAATGGTGTCGATAAAGGTACCCAGCATTGCAATCAGCCCCTGGCGGACCGGATCATCAGTATGAGCACTGGCATGTGCAATAGGCGCAGACCCCAGGCCTGCTTCATTAGAGAAGATTCCGCGAGCGACACCAAAACGGATTGCCATCCAAACTGTTGCGCCGGCAAAGCCGCCTTGTGCCGATGTCGGATTGAAAGCCTGTTCGAAAACCAGGCTAATTGCGCCACCGATTTTATCAGCATTCATAGCCAGGATGATTAAACCAAACGCAACGTAAGCGACGGCCATTACAGGAACCAGTGCGCCGGCAAAAGCACCGATACGCTTGATCCCACCAAGCAGAACGGCACCTGATAGTACCATTATTACAATACCGACTAATAATGGTGAGAAAGAGAATGTCGAGTTCATCACTTGTGCGATTGAGTTAATCTGTACACCATTACCAATCCCAAAGCAGGCGACCGTACCAAAACCGGCGAAGGCAGTACCTAACCATGCCCACCTCCTGCCCATACCGTTTTTAATGTAGTACATAGGACCACCAACATAACTGCCGTTTTCGTCGGTTTCACGGAATTTAACCGCCAGTACCGCCTCGGCATATTTTGTTGCCATACCGAGCAGAGCCGTCATCCACATCCAGAATAGTGCGCCAGGTCCGCCAACAAAGACGGCGGTTGCAACACCGGCGATATTACCTGTACCGACCGTGGCGGAAAGTGCCGTCATTAATGCCTGAAACGGGGGGATTTCACCATTGCCATTTTCTCCGGCTTTACGACCGTGCCATAAAAGTTTAAATGCGCGCCCAACATTGAATAGCGGCATAAATTTTAAACCGATGTTTAAATAGATACCGACGCCAAGAATCATCACAAGCATCGGCACGCCCCATACAATGCCATTTATCTGGCTTACATACTGTTGAATCAGTTCCATCTGTTTATCTCCAAAAGGTGTGTAATCAAAGAAAAGGTAATCCTGCTTTCGCTATTAAGCAATTAGCAGACCAATACTGAATTAGTGGCTTTATCTGGTTTGTTATTCAATAAGCATGCTGTATATCCAGTTTTATGTGCTTTTCAAATGATTCAATCTATCCAGTGAGGATTCGTTATGCTTGGTATTTACATTATGTCGACATAATTACTTATGGCGAAATATTATACCAATAAGCGGTGCAGATAATTTCTGGGTTTCTTTTAAGGTTATCACTGCGTAACAATTATGTGTGTTTATTGTAATTATCTAAAATTGACACATTTGCACCATGTTTGGTCTGTTATGCACCAAATTAGTGCTGTCGGTCTGTAAAAATTGTACCTATTTCATGTGATAGCCTAAAAAATGATATAGGCTAATAACAGGGAAAATTATCAAATGTGATCATTGTCACATATATTATAAATTTGTTTATTTGGGAAAAAGCAAAATAAAAAACTAAATTTTGCGTTTAGGTTCGAATTTACATAAATCCTTAATTTTTGCTCTGCCGGACAAATCTTCTAAATTTGACTTATTGCAGTGGATTAATGTGCTGTTAACGTGCTTTGTTGTAGCATTTAATAAAAAATAGCATTTTACATGTAATTGTCATTATTATGCGTTATAGATGATTAGATATGCATTATAATTGTATATAATGAATATGTATGTGCATATTTTCTTGTTGTGGAACAATTGTTGTCACGCATTTTGCACTGTATTGTTTTATGTAAACCAACATTAATCACTGTTTTAATGGATTGTTCAAATTCAAAGTTAACGGAGCATAACAACATGGCACTTAAACAACCTTATCTACTTTTCTTAGGCGATGCAGCAGACTCACTGGCAGCTAAAGTTGCTCAAGGAATTAAAACATGGCGTCCGGAGTCGTGCGTAGGTCAGTTCCGTCTGGAAGGCTGTAAAGCTGATGTCGGTCTTTCTGATATGTCTATTGCTGACGCAGTTTCTGCTGGTGCAAAAACATTGGTGATTGGTGTTGCTAACCGTGGCGGCATTATTTCGCAGGAATGGATTGCTGTATTAGAAGAAGCTCTGGAAGCGGGCATGGATATCGCTGCCGGGTTGCATAACAAACTAGCCGATATTCCAGAATTGGTTGCTTGTGCAGAAAAAAATGGCTGCCAACTATTTGATGTTCGTTATCCGACTCAGGTATACCCGGTTGCGAATGGTAAAAAACGTACTGGTAAACGTGTATTAACGGTAGGTACCGACTGTTCAGTCGGCAAAATGTACACTTCGTTGGCGATCGAAAAAGAGATGCGTGATCGCGGTATCGATGCGGATTTCCGTGCAACAGGTCAGACAGGTATTCTGATTACCGGTGCCGGTGTCAGTGCTGACTGTGTAGTCGCTGACTTTATTGCCGGTGCAATCGAAACCATTACTCCGGCCAACGATGCCGCTCACTGGGATGTAATTGAAGGTCAGGGGTCACTGTTCCATGCATCTTACGCAGGTGTAACGACCGGCCTGATTCATGGTTCTCAGCCAGACGCTCTGGTTTTATGTCATGAGCCAACCCGTACCCATATGCGTGGCCTTCCAGAATATTCTCTGCCAGATCTTAAAGTGTGTATGGAGAGAAATATTGCAACAGCAAGTGTTACCAATCCTGAGGTTAAATTTGTTGGTGTCTCAATCAACACATCTGGTATGTCAGAAGCTGAAGCTCTCGCTTATATGGATAAAGTGGAGACTGAACTTGGTTTGCCGGTAGTAGATCCGTTCCGTCAAGGTGTTGCACGTATTGTAGATAAGTTAGCGGAGCTGTAATGAGAGTAAATCTTTACACAAAAAGCTGGCCAATACGCGGAAGTTTTACGATCTCCAGAGGGAGTAAAACCCAGGCGGACACCATCATCGTAGAGATTGAACATAACGGCAAAACAGGCCGTGGTGAATGTGTTCCTTATGCGCGTTATGGTGAATCGATTGAAAGTGTACTAAAGCAGATCGAGTGGGTACTACCAGAAGTAAAATGCGGTATCAATCGTGCCCAGCTACAACCTTTATTACCTGCAGGTGCGGCAAGAAATGCGATTGATTGTGCGATGTGGGATTTAGAGTGCAAATTGGCGGGTAAAAGTATCTGGGAAATGATGGGGCTGGCACCAGAAGCGCTAACTACGGCCTTTACTTTGTCGCTTGATAAACCGCTTAAAATGGAACAAGCCGCGAAAGATAATGCTCATCGTCCATTACTAAAATTGAAGCTGGGTGGTCCCGAAGACCTTGAGCGCGTTAAAGCAGTTCGTCGTGGCGCTCCGGAAGCAACTATAATTTTAGATGCGAACGAAGCGTGGACGCCGGAAACCTATCAGACATTGATTCCTGAGCTGAAAAAGCTGGATGTTGCTATGATTGAGCAGCCGTTTCCGGCGGATCAGGATGCTGATTTGGAAGCTCTGCCGAGACCAATCCCGATCTGTGCGGATGAGTCTTGTCATGACCGGGCCAGCCTTGCTCATGTGATTGGCCGTTATGACATGATCAATATTAAAACAGATAAAACCGGTGGTTTAACCGAAGCACTTGCGCTGAAAGCTGATGCTGAAAAAGCCGGTTTACGCGTGATGGTGGGATGCATGCTGTCATCGTCTTTAAGTATGGCCCCCGCCTTTGTGGCTGCGCAGGGCGCTGAAGTTGTCGATTTGGACGGACCGCTGTTACTCAGCCGTGATATCGAAAACGGCTTCGAGTTTGAACAGAATGGTATGTTGCCTTTCAGTGCGAAACTGTGGGGCTAAAGAGGAAAGATTATGGAACGTATTGTTTATTTAAATGGAAAATATATTGCTGAGTCTGAAGCTAAAATTTCAGTATTCGACCGTGGTTTCTTATTTGCTGATGCCGTGTATGAAGTGACTGCGGTATTAGGTGGCAAACTTATCGATAACGTCGGTCATCTGGCCCGCTTGGAACGTTCATCAAAAGAACTGGGAATTAAACTGCCGGTGACAGGTGATCAACTGACACAGATTCAGCGCAATCTGATCGAAAAAAATGGCCTGGTTGAGGGTGGCATTTATCTGCAACTGACCCGCGGAGCGGAAGGTGACCGGGATTTTTGTTATAGCGAAGATATCGAGCCGACTTTGGTTCTGTTTACTCAGGCTCGTAATTTAATCGAAAGCCCTAAAACAAAAACCGGCATCAAAGTCATTTCATTTGCTGATATCCGCTGGCGTCGTCGTGATATCAAGACAACCAGTCTGTTGCCGGCTTGTATGGCGAAACATGCTGCGCATGAAGCCGGAGCCGAAGACGTATGGTTGATAGAGGACGGGTATGTCACTGAAGGTGGTTCAAGTAACGCATATATCGTGACGCAGAATGGCACGCTGGTTACCCGTCCGTTAAGTAATGATATTTTGCACGGAATTACCCGCGCATCACTGATGAAGCTCGCATCTGAGATGGATCTGAAAATCGAAGAACGCTTCTTTACTATTGATGAAGCTTATGCGGCTAAAGAAGCATTTATCAGTTCAGCAACCACATTTGTATGGCCGGTGGTTGCTATCGATGATAAGCCAATTGGTGACGGTAAACCTGGTGAAATAGCGCTTAAATTACGTGATATTTATATCAAAACCGCACAAGAGCTGGCTGAATAATCTTGTTCGCAACTCCTCTCTGGTAGTTTTTCACCCGGTCTTATAACCGGGTGTTTTTTTATCTTAGGTTTAAATGATATGTTAGTTTTTATTACTTTGGTTACAGAGAAAGTATCTCCGGATGACCGGGGTAATTAGTTGAAAATTAAAGTCATTGACCAGCCCAAAAGGATCGACCATGTTAAAAACAACCACTTCTACCGTAGACGGTAAAACCATTGATGCTTATCTTGATGTCGTGATCGGCGAAGCGATTCTGGGTGCCAATATTTTTAAAGATATTTTTGGAGCGATACGCGATGTTGTTGGCGGACGTTCAGGTGCATACGAACAAGAGATGGGGCGAGCGAGAAAGATCGCATTCCGCGAGATGGAAGAACAGGCAGAACGTCTGGGCGCGGATGGAATAGTGGGTATTGATATCGACTACGAAGTTGTTGGCGCTAAAGGTGGTATGATGATGGTAAGTGTGAGTGGTACCGCTATTCGTTTTAAATCTTAATTATTTTGCGATGCATCCATCACATTGGCGTCGGTTAGTGAAAGAGTCGCGTTTTGCAGGGAGTAGAACGATGAAAAAACCAATAGCAATCATTGAAATGGGGACGCCTCCTCAGGTTGTCGTTGAAAGTGTTGGCGCACAAAGCCAGTGGTTTATTGATGCATTAGGATGGCAGCCGGAAGAGTATATTATCTGTCGCCCCGAACATAACGACTCCTTACCGGCGAAAGATGAGATTAGTTGTGCCGTGATCAGTGGCTCCTGGTCGATGGTGACGGACGGGATTGACTGGAGCGAACGGGTTGCGGACTGGATTCGTTTTTCTGTTGATGTGCAACTGCCCCTGCTGGGGGTGTGTTATGGTCACCAGTTAATGGCTTATGCGCTGGGGGGCGATGTCGCTGACAATCCTAAAGGGCCGGAACAGGGAATGCACTCCTTGTCGGTGACGGATCAAGCAGGCCGGGCAGATGCCTTGTTAGCCGGTTTCCCTGAAACGTTTCCGGCCTGGTTATGTCATCATCAAACGGTAACCCGGCTACCGCAAGGGGCCGAGATTCTGCTCAGATCTGAGTGGGATGAGCATCAGATGTTGCGCTATAATGACCGGACTTACTCGGTTCAGTTTCATCCTGAATTTTCAAAATTAATCATGTCGGCTTGTTATCTGGCAGAGAATATAGACGATCCGGAACTGCATAATTCGTTACTTTCTTCTTACGAACCAGAACTGGCGCATAAGATATTACAACGATTTACCCAAATTTTTTCTTCCGAAAACTAACGAAATTTTGTATTAACCGCTCATTACCCCGTGCCACATTAAACTTGAGTTAAGTTGGTCATAACAATTGATTTTTCATAAAGGCTGACCTGTAAATGATTTCTGTCATTTGCAGTTGAACTGTTTCCGGGAGGGAAATATATATCCAGATCATAAGCCCGGGGGAGTGAACTATCAGCACATCTGAATTTTCTCATGAGTCGTGTCAGTCTTTATAAAACAATGTGGGGAGGGGGAAAGCGGCTGAATCCGACTCCGTAAGTCCTGAGTTAATGGGGCAGCGGGTTACTCAGTAAACGTTGATATGACCTGCCAAATTGTGATGGAGTTCAAAACCTGCTTTAGATCAATTGTTATGCATTTTTTTTATTTAACTATGCATTAGTGCTGTTTTTTTCCACAAAAAATGGATAAATGCTATCAGCTCTGTGAGCTGGGGCTCATTTTTCAAGGTAGGTAAGCAAGATGTATTTAGACATACAACAACGTGAGAATTCGGTGGTACTATCCAATGTATCAAAAAATCATTTAACCGAAGCAACTAAGCAAGATTGGCTGACGTACTGGAAACATTTTAAGCGCAAGGATAATGAGACGTGCGCTCATAAAGGCTGCTCGGAGAAGGCTCAGTATGGAATTCTGGTGAAAGAACAGAATACGCCGGAATCGCAAATGTTCGTTGTCCCTGTATGTAAAAAGCACAGTTCTTCGGATGCCGCTACTTTAGATATTAATACCGAAGTTGATATTATCGCTGCAGATCTAGTACTGTAACCTTAGCATCTGATAATTACACTTGTTAGCCTCCGGCCTTTGTGGAAAACCAGTCACTCCGGGGGCTTCTTGCTGATTGAAGACCGATAGTCAGGAAAGTCATTCAGTTATTTATGTTAATTTCTTCAGCATGCAGATTTCACAGCTGCTGTGTCCGGTATTTCCTAAACTTCCGTCAAGGTGTTCAAAGCCAAACGACTCGTATAACGATACGGCCGCCCCGAGTTCTTTTAAGGTTTCCAGATGGCAATAGCGATAACCAAATTCTTTCACTTTTTCGATGGATAAGGCAATCAGGCGTCTGCCCAGGCCGATACCTGTAACACTACGATCCAGATACAACTTTTGCATTTCACAATATTCATTGTCCGCCCCCTGAAGCGGAGCGATACCAACGCCACCGACAATCTGCCGATTCACTTCCACGACCCAGTATCCCGAATGCGCTTTTGCATAAGCTTCACTCAGATTATTCAGTGCAGGATCATGCAGACTAACCCCTTCCAGATGGTCGGTTTGATTATCACGAAAGCTTTTACGTATGACTTCTGCGATATATTTATTGTCTTTGGCTAAGATGGGCCGAATGACGATTTCTGAATCTTTAGTGTGCATATTCCGGCACTCGGTGGTTGCATAGGATTATTGACATTTATTATCCGTAACATATCAGAAATAACGGGATGCGGCGATTTGAATTCCGGGCCTGTGCCATTAAATTTATCAATTTAATATATCGACGATATGTCGATTGCGTTTTCGTTAAGGAGCGCATGCTTTTTTGCACATTTTGTCAGCATAATTCGTCTACAATAAAGCTAATATATTGAGATAAAAGCGGTAATTCAGGTGAGCTATGAGTGAACTCAGGTATATCTCTCCGGACAAATTAGCTGAAATGGTCGGAGAAGAAAATGTTCGTGAAATGTTTGCCAGCTATCTGGAGTTGCTTACCCTATCACTCAACCAGCTTAAACTATGCCTGGAGCAAACGGATCTGTGCTCGATTCGTATGATCGCGCATAAAATAAAATCATCCACACGTATGGTTGGGGCTGACGAACTGGCAGATGATTTTGCTCATTTAGAACGGCTTACCCGTGATGATAATAGTGAAGTTAGTGATATCAGTACGATGTTCTTACATATTCAGGTAAGTGCCGGGCATGTTGAGCAGGAGATTACCCGCTACGTTAGTGAGTTGGGTTAACAGGGATAAATGATGGAAACACGGAGCTTAAATATAATCTGTATTGATGATGATGAATTTATGCTTAAAGCAATAGGCCGGACGATTCGTCGTTTATACCCCGAGTGGAATATATGGCTATCGACGAATCCGGTTACCTGGCGTGGTGATTGGGGATGTACTGGGTATGAAGCCCCAGCTATTTTCATCTCAGATTTGTTGATGCCGGGTAAAAGAGGTGATCAGTTACTCGAAGAGATAAAAGATACGTTTCCTGATGCAATCAGAGTGCTTCTTACCGGCGATTCCAGCCTTTCATTGGAAGAAGATGCGCATTCCTATGCTCATTTTGTTTTACCCAAGCCTTTTACTGACGATGATTTCAAGCATCTGTTTCGATGTGCCGAGAGGCTCCGTCAAATGCCGTTTGATGATGCCTGCCGACATCGGTTAGGTGGGTTGTCTGATCTGCCTGTCCTGCCTGATACGGTCCTCCGGCTGCAGAAGGTTATCAATTCTCCGAGTTGTGATATACATAAAATCGCGGCGGTGGTTAGTCACGAGCCGCCATTAGTTGCAAGAATATTTCAATTGGCAAATTCTCCCTATTTTGGCTTCAGAAGGATGACAGATTCATTATCTGAAGCTGTCGGCCGCTTAGGGGCAACGGCTGTTGAATCGTTAGCGGTCACACAGTTGACCCGGATTCAGCATAATAGACTCACACCTCGTGTTCATCAGGACATCGCAGAAAAGGCGCTTGAGATAGGCTCGATAGGAAGGATGCTATCCAAGCAACTTGGGATGAGTCTGGTCGAACAGGATAAGGTTTTTGTAGCCAGTTTGCTGACTTCGATTGGAGCGCTGGTTTTAGTCGAGCAAGGTGTAAGTGTCGAGAAACTGGCAGATGGCCTGGGATTGCAGGAGGGCTATAGCGATCACCATATTGTTGCCGCTTATGTGCTAATAATGTGGGGGTATGAGATCGAAATTGGAGACATCATTCTTAATCAGAGAGTGCTCCGCTTTGATTCGGATAAACCCGAACAGTTGTGTGCCAGTATTGTGGGGCTGTCGACGAATATTGCAAATAGACGTCATCAGGAAGAATTGGATGAACTGGCACAACTGTTACCGGAAAAAATAGCAAATGCTCTGGTAACGCTAATCCCGCTATTACTAAAAATTTGAGTTTAGAAATTGGAATGAGACAAATTGGGGAGAAGGGAATATGGCGATAAAGTTAACAATTGCTGATGATTCTAAGATGTCTAGAAAGTCGATCATCCGCGCTATTCCACCAGAATGGGACGTTGAAATACATGAAGTCCAGAATGGGAAAGAAGCGCTGAAGAATTATGTCGACGGCCTGGCGGATGTGATGTTTCTTGATTTAACGATGCCGGAGTTGGATGGTTTTTCGGTTCTGGAACACTTGCATAGTGTTGATGCCCGCTGCATCGTTATCGTGATTAGTGCCGACATTCAACGCTATGCTCAGGAGAGAGTGCATCAGCTTGGTGCCGCCGGCTTTATTAAAAAGCCTATCGATTCCGCTGTGCTTAAAAAAGTATTGTATGAGGTAGGATTACTATGACTACG
>JBNKRC010000029.1:0-14496 GCA_050296215.1 Vibrio sp.
CTGAAGCGAGGTAAGGATTTCCGGCGTCAGTGTACCGTCCGGATGCTGAACCAGTTCATGAGTAACAAGATTTCCGGCCCAGTCATAATTCGCATTTGCGTCAGCTTTGGTACCGACCCAGCCAGAAACAAAAAGCTTATCGCCAAAATGCTCGATACGACCTGCATATTGTCCCGGGCCATCAAAATATGGCAGTGATGCTTTGGTCCACGCGGTATTCGCTGGTTTTAAATCATCGGTATAGTAATAGAGCAAGGTGCGCTTATTCGTTTCACCGGTCTGGCGTGAATAACTCAGATACCAGTAACCATTAAAATTCACCAGGCTCGGGCATTCCAGATTCCAGTTCTGTTCGGGATCAGAGAAGAACACGCCCTGATTGGTCCAGTTGACCAGATCCGTTGAGGTGTATCTCAGAATGGCTGCATTACCCTGCAGATCTTTGGAGGTAATCAGCATCCAGTACTCACCGAATTCCTTAATATAGATTACAAACGGATCCCGAAAGTCATTATCCCGGCCATAAAACCCGTCTTCCGGATGTTTAATCCAGTTAACTTTATCCACGGAAGTCGCATGTTGAATTTTTTCATGTTTCGCAACGAAACCCCGGTCGTTAAATCCGGTATAAAACGCATGATATAGTCCCGTTTCATCCTTAATGACTGAGCCGGTGCCCAACGCCAGATCCTGCGACGTTTCATCGTTATCGAACGGAATCACCATTCCCTTAAAATTCCAGGTATAAAAATCTTCCGAGGTCATTAAATGGTAGGAGTGAAACCCGATCTGGCCATCCCGCCCGTCGTGCAGGTAGAACATGTTGATTTTCCCGTCCTCATAAAAAGGCATGGGATCGCCCACCCATCCGAAATCCGGTTTAGGGTAAATCATATTACTCTGATATTCGGGTCCGGAAGCCGGCGGAGGTGCGCCTATATTCGGCTCAGAGCCACACGCACTAAGCATGATGCTGGAGCAGACCACAACAGCATATTGGATAAGATTCATAATGGTTGTCCTGTTATTGCCCCACATAATGTGGGGCAGATTATATTTTTATTCTCAGGCGGGCTGATTACTGAATGTAGAGTGAATGCTGGCAGTAAAGCGCCCACCAGCTTCGTTCTTGCCAGTCATTGTTAGATCTGTAATTCCACTGAATCCGGTCGGCTCACGCCTTGCAGCTCATACCTTACAGAAAAAGATTTGTCCTCAGACTTCGCTGGCGATATTGTGATCATTTCGCCGGTGTCATGTTACACAAGGGTCAGGAAAATCGGTTTATGACCTATTTTCTTAAAACAGATACTTAACCCCGAGTTTAACGAACACCTGATACGATTCGGATGTCATATCCCATGGTCCTTCCGGATCAAAGTTTTCCTGATAACCGAGCTCACTCGTGAAAAGCAAATCATCCATCAGCGGGTAATCAGCCGTTGAACCAATTCGCCAGTAATTGAAGGCCTTTAATGTTTCGGCGGGCGTGGTTAACTTCCAGTCGCCATACTCAGCCCAGAGCGTAGTTTTAAGCTTGCTGAAATTGTAGTAAATTCCGGGTTTCAGGGCATATTCACGTTCATGACGGTCTGCATGCCAGTCACTCGGCATTTCCTGATGACGATCGCGCAGAAACGCTTTAACGTTGACGCCGAATGCATCACTGATCCGGTACTCAAGCTTCGGTTCCGTCTCCAGTTCCGTCATCATCTGCTCTGGCTTATCGGTTTCTTCCTGTCTGGTATTCTGCATGACATACATAGCGTAACCGGACAGACCGAGCTTATCGGTAAGAGGATACCAGCCGAAAACTTTTGGCCGGACTTTGTAGGCATCGGGAGCCGATTCATGACCAACCATCACTTCAGCGCCCCAGTTACCCTTGGAAGCTTCGACAAATTTTCCTAAATAAATCTCTCCGACACTATTACCGCCGGTGTAGGTCTGGTCTTCCCACGGACCTGTAAAGCCGTCTTCACGCATCATGTAGAAACCACCAAACCAGCCAGGCGATTTGCTATTGTTTTGAAAGAAGCCGGCCACTTCCCACTTTTGATGACCACGGTCCATTTGAGCCGGGTTATCAAATCGTACGGCTTCCGTTTCATTTCCAATGCCAATATTGCCAGTCAGCTCGGCAGATACCGGCAACGAGACGGCGGCTACCGCGGCTAAACCTAACCGTGTAATAAACGTAGTTTGTTTCATACTTACCATATTAACCTCACTATTTACCGAAGAATTAAGATGAATTTATTCATCAATTAACTGGTGTGTTGTGAGATTAAAAAAGAACGACGCGCGAGGCAAAATCAAATACCTTATTTAGCGTGTGCATGAGTTGTGAACCGTCTGGTTTATATTTATTTGTGATGAAACTAAATATTTTTGTTACACATTGATGAATCATTCGAACACTTATTTTTTCTGAATAACAAATATATGAATCTGGCCATTTAACACCATAAATGGCCTTAATTGTTTCAAGCGAAAATTAAGTTCATTATCCGGATATATATTTTACGAGTCAAAATTAATACCGGATAACACTGCATTAAAAAACCAATAAATTATATAAAATACATATAGTTGAAGAATGAATTCCGGAAAAAACAAAATATAGAGGGTATCTGCTTAAATCATCAATTGATATAATCATATTTATTTTAATCAATAAGTTACTATGAAAATAATAAAATTAAGACCAGGATATAACGATTGTCACTTTTAATATTACAACAATAGTGATACTGATTTCATATATCATTTATCACCGGAGACAGAAAACAGCAGATTGGGAAATGAGAGGCTTCAAAGGCCGTGTAACAAGTTCAATCCCGGACAAAGACGATTTATCTGTTGGTAAAGCCAAAATTTATGACATAACCTGAAAAAGAGGCCCGAAGATTTTTCTTAGAGTAAGGGGGAATGAATGAAGAGTAAATATTGCCAAAGCTGTGGCTACCCGTTAAAAAGGGATAAAAAGGGAGGCGGCACAAATTCAGATGGTTCGCTGAGCGATAAGTATTGCTCTATGTGTTATGAGAACGGGAAATTTCTTAGTCCTCCCGAAATTAATACTGCTGAAAAATTTCAGAAATTCTGTATCCGGGAAATGAAACAAAGCGGAATGAACGGCGTGTTAGCATGGATTCTTACCCGCGGAATCCCACGACTTGAGCGCTGGAAAAAGTGACTGAAGAACAGATTACCGGTTCCGATGCCCACGTCATTTCTAATCAATCCGTTAAGTATGTCAAAATGCCAGGCTGATCGTCCTGGCATCACCTGACCACTGTACATCATGGAGTCAATTCAGATAACTCCAACAGCAACCCTATATCAGCCTGATTCCAAACTCTTTTGCGACCACTGCGACGATAAAAAAGCAGATGATCGTAATGGCAGCACCAATCCCCAGTGACAGCCAGAACGAAAAGCGATGTAACAGAAAGGGAAAAATCAGGAACATGGGTAAGGTCGGTAATACATACCAGAAGGTGTAGTAGGCATGTCTGGCTAATTTTACCTCACTTAACCCCTCCAGATGCATCCAAATCAGCACAAGAATGGTGACCGTAGGGAGTGCGGCAATCAAAGCTCCGATTCGATCGCTTCTTTTCACGACCTCGGATATCAGAACAACGATACCCGCAGTGAGTAAATATTTCGTTATGATCCACAACATAGAGACGGTCACTCATACTGTGATTGGTATACAGAGGAATTTAATCAGCCATCTGATTTAGTGAAGTATAACCGAACGTTTCAGTCAATGATCAAATAAAGCGGATTTAGTACGGCTTGCAGGCAGAGTTTAGAGAGAAAGGGCATCCGTGCCCTCGTATGTTTGTTCCACCACTTCCATTCAGATGATCAAAACTTTATTAGGATGGTATTATTTTAGGGCTAGAAAACCCAAAAAACCACTCATTGCAATAATGAGTGGTTTATGTAAATAATCACAAGTTATTTTTAAGCTGCGACTGATTGCCCCTCTTCAGAACAAGTATCATTATCGCCAATTAACCGGTGATGAAGTACCCGGACACATTGCTCATATTCTTCGTCGGCTACACAGAACTGGACATTGACATTACGTGTCGAAGAGTGAATTGCAATTGGGCTGATTCCCGCTTCCTGCAACGCTAATACTCCTTTCGCCAATACGGTGTTTGATTCGATAGACGAACCGATTGCCGAAATAAGCGCAATCATATTGCCTGTCACATGAGCGTCGGGATAACGACGGGCAATCGTTGAAACAAGACGCTCGAGCTGATCTTTTTTCCCGGTCAAATAATAGGTTAGCGAATTGGCATTCATCTCTTTTCCTATTAACTGAACATCCTGTTCGGCGATCAGCTCAATTAACTCGTAGCTGATAACATCCATCGAACCGACCATAGACTGATCAAACATATGCAGGGCAAATACTTTATTTTTTCCGGCAATAATTTCGACTTTATCAGCACGGGTTTCCATTGTGCTGGTAATCAGTGTTCCACGGTGCTCAGGCTCGAAGGTATTCTTAACGATTAACGGGATATCATTAGCGCGCAATCCTGCTGCGGCATTGGGATGAATAGCTTCCATTCCCAGGTTAGCCAGTTGATCCGCTACATCAAAGTTGGTTCTGCCCATCGGGCGAACTTTTTCAGGACCAACAACACGTGGGTCGGCACTGCTTAAATGATATTCCTTATGGATAATCGCCTGATCGGCACCAATTAACACCGCCAGCCGGCTGAACGTCATTTCACTGTATCCGCGATCATAGGTCTTCATCAGTCCTTCGTCGCAATGGCAATATCCGGTAACAATTGGCAGCTCTCTGTCGAGATCGACGTTGTTCATCGCCCGTCTGATAACGTCATCTAGGCTACCGCTTTTCTCGGTTTCCTCCCAGCCGGACAAATCCACAAACCGGGAATTTACGCCATTTTGTTGCAGTTTAAGTACCGTATTATAAGCACTGTGTGCTTCACCTAATGAAGCGAGAAACTCCCGGATCTGCGGCAGATAATCGTTGCGTGAAAACTGCCCGTACTCGCAGGTCGACAAAATATTTTCGATACAGGTCCGGGCCTCTTCAATACGAGAACCAATAAACTTGTCAGCTTTAATCCTCAGCATAGGATCGGCAAAAATATTCTGATTTATCAGAGCCATCCGTTGCTCGAGTTCTACCATCACATCAAGCCAGGCATCATCGCCTTTCTCAATATGTTTATAAATACCAGGTTTACCGGTCTTTTTACACTCCAATAATGTATCTGTGATCCCTGCATAAGCCGAAACCACAAACACTCTCTTATAAGGATTTGCCGGGCGTAATAAAATGTTACTGAGAACGGCATCAAATGCCATCATTGATGTTCCACCGATTTTTTCTACGGTGTAAGACATAATTTCTCCAAGTTAACTAAATTCAAATCAGCAGATGAGATGCAGATTATTCTACGATTGGGTAGACCCCATTCTCATCATGCACTTCTTTACCGGTAATCGGCGGGTTAAATACACATGCCATAACCATATCCTGACCGGCATACGCTCTCAGGTAGTGCTCATCATGCTGATCAAGAATATACAATGTTCCCGGACGGATAGGATAAGTTTCGCCACCTACGACTTCGATCTCACCACTTCCCGAAATGCAATACACAGACTCAAGATGATTCTGATAATGAATATGAGTTTCGGACTCTTTATAAATAGTCGTGATATGAAAAGAGAAACCCATATTGTCATCTTTGAGTAACATGCGAACGCTTTCCCATGTCTCTGTTACAACTCTGCGCTCGCTGGCAATACATTCTTCCAATGTTCGTACGATCATTTTTCACTCCTTAAGATGCCTTTTCCATTAATTCTGATGCGACTTGGTTGACCGCTTGCTCAAAAATAGTCATCCCCAGCTTTAGCTCATCTTTACTGATGGTCAGAGGGCAGAAGAATTTGATGATTTCATCGTTCGGCCCTGCCGTTTCAATCACCATTCCTAATTCAAAACAGGTGCGTGCGATTTTTTCAGCAATGTCTCCGGACTGACATTCAATCCCCTGCATCAAACCACGCCCTTTTTGACGGACAAATAATTTAGGTAAACGACGAAGCACCTGATTGATTGCCGTTGAGACATCAACTGCCAAGTCTTCAATGTGTTTTTCCAGTTTGTCGTCCTGCCAGTATGTCTCGATAGCTTTTGTTGCCGTTACAAAGGCATGGTTGTTACCACGGAACGTACCATTGTGTTCGCCCGGCTTCCATTGATCGAATTGCGGTTTAAATAATACAACCGCCATAGGTAAACCGTAGCCGCCGATAGATTTTGATAATGTAACAATATCCGGAACAATCCCTGATGGTTCGAAACTGAAAAAGGTTCCTGTACGTCCGCATCCTGCCTGAATATCATCAACAATCACTAAGATGTCGTGCTGCTGACAAATACGGCTTAATTTCTGCAGCCAGTCACATGATGCTGTGTTTAATCCGCCTTCGCCCTGAACCACTTCAAGCAAAACGGCCGCCGGCTTATCCAGACCTGACGAGTTATCATTCAGCATCACTTCAAATAATTTAAGTCCGTCAATACCTTCGCTATAGCCCTCATACGGAATACGGGTAATTCCCTGCAGGTCTAAACCCGAACCACCACGGTGATGCTGATTGCCCGTCGCTGCCAGTGCACCATAAGAACAACCGTGGAAACCATTGGTAAAGGCCACAATGTTATTACGCCCCTTAACTTTACGAGCCAGTTTCATTGCTGCTTCCACAGCATTCGTTCCGGTTGGTCCGGTAAACTGAACTTTGTAATCCAGATTTCTTGGTTCAAGAATATGTGTATGAAGTGCATGCAGAAATCCCGCTTTCGCTTCTGAATGCATATCTAAACCATGAGTAATGCCATCTGCCTCGATATAATCCAACAATGCCTGCTTAAGGATGTCATTGTTATGACCATAGTTAAGTGATCCGGCCCCGGCTAAGAAATCCAGATAGCCTTTTCCATCACGGGTGTATAACCAGCAGCCCTTGGCTTTGGCAAACACTACCGGGAAATGGTTTGAGTACGACTTAACTTTCGATTCTTTTTGGCTAAAAATATTCATTGTTCAGTTATCAACCTTCTTTATTACTGTCTGTTTAAAGGAATTCGGTATAGATACTCGGTCTCATGCTGCCCCTGGAAATGTTCATCTTCATCCAGAAAAGTCGTCACCGAACCTTTTGCTAAGTTTTCTGCATCTAATTTCTCGAATAATTTCCAGGAACCTGTGTTTCCCTTAGTGATCGTAGTTTCAACTGCAGTAATGTGTTTCAAATTCTCACGCTTAATCAATTGCGTGAGCATGTGAAACGCCAGTCCCATGCCACGAGCTTTAGGGTGAACTGCAACCTGCCAGATGAATAGATCATTCAGGCTCTCAGGTTTAACGTACGCTGAAATAAAACCTACCAATTCACCCTGAAATTCAGCCGCGATACACGTACCTCGAAAATGAGCAGATTGGAGGAAGTTGCAATAAGATGAATTCTCATCAAGTGGCGGGCATGCCTTCACCAACTGGTGAATCGCATGTCCGTCACCGCGAGTGGGCAAACGAAAATGCCAGTCCTGGCGCACCTTCCCATCCAGCATCAGTTCGTCGCATTTCTCCTCTTGAATATCTAACATTATACCTCCCCTAATAATTAGAACTCTAATCAATATGGCGTATACCATACCAGATGAAATTGGTATTACAAGTGACAAATTCACGATCAACTGAAATAAAAACCAAAAATAAGCGGTATTTTATGAGTTTTAGTAGCTTAAAAATCCGATTTACCTGAGATAAGATTAATTAGAGTTAAAATTAATGTTATTAAAAATGACAATTTAACCAGCAAATAATAGAAAGGATGAATACGTTTTTGCATAATGAAAAATCTTTATCATTATGCAAATGCAGAATTGGACTAAATTGAGATATTGAGCAAAATCTTGACTAATTAGTCAGCAATATTACGCAATTACACAGTTGGCATGATAGCTGCTTAACATAAAGTGATCCTTATTAAGCCGAGGGTCACTAGCCAACTGACGTTGTTAGTGAATGCGTGTTGTTCACAAAATATCATAGCCAATCGCCTAATTTGCGGTTGGCTTTTTTTTGCCTGAAACGCAGCGATTTCGGTATTGAAAAGTATATGCAGAACAAATAGAAAAGGGTTTGCATATGCAAACCCTTTTCTATTTACCGCTCATTTCATTATTTTCGTTTTTATTATCTAGCCAATAATGTTGTCAGCCAACACATGGAATCCGACATGTATTTGATACGATGATTATCATCGGCGCATTCGTAACTATATAGTATTAATAACATAAACACGCTAATTAGGCTTGATAAGACGAACAGAAAACGTGTTATATCTCACATTGTTTTGTCGAAATTCAATTTCACCGCCATGAATTCGTGCAATATCCCGGGTTATAGCCAGACCAAGTCCGGCCCCGTCGCCAGTTTCCCTGCAAGAGCGATAAAAACTATCAAACATTTTATCTGCCACCTCCACAGGGATCTGTTTACCTGAATCGGTGACATCAATAACATAATGCTCACCATCCTCAGTCATTGTAATAACGATTTCACTTCCCGAACCTGAATAGCGGATTGCATTATCAATAAGATTACCAAACATGATTTTCAATAATGATTCGTCACCATTCACTTTCGCTTCAATACCGTTAAAACTAACTTCCTGTTTATTCATCAAGGCTAACGGAACCAGTTCCGCAACGGTCTTCCGTAACAGAGACTCAAGATCAATCGTGATAGTATTTAGTGAATGGATACTTTCAACCCGGGCTAACGTTAACAATTGCTGAATAAGGCGGCTGGAACGGTCAATCCCGCCTAAAATATTGGCCAGATCGCTGTGCAGGTCCTCCGGATTACTAGCCTGAAGTGCATTCTCGGCATTTAACCTGAGAATTGCCAACGGGGTCTTCAGCTCATGGGCTGCCATGCGGGTAAATTGTCGCTCCCGATACCAGGCTTTTTCCAGCTCCTGCAATAAACGGTTCAGAGCATCGACTAACGGTAACAGTTCCGTTGTAGAGTTTTTGACATATATCTTATCCAGTTTATTCACATTTCTGACTGAAATTGCACTTTTTAACTCACTGATCGGAGCAAATAACCGGTTAATTAAGAAGAACATTGCCAACGCAATGCATGGGATTAATACCAGTTGTGGTGTTAATGCGGCCAATGCAAGATCATACATCATCTCATCACGCAAAGACTGCTTTTCAGCCGCGATAATGTATTCACCATGAATATGATTTTCCACATTTACCCTCAACAGGAAATATCGCCATCTTTCACCGTTAAGTTCCGTATACCCATACCCGGAAAAGTCCGGGGCATACGGCAATGCCTTTACCGATGGAATAGAGCTCCACATAAGTTTGTCATCTGCATAGGCCTGTATCAGAATGCGACTTTCATATATATGCCCGTAAGGCGTGGTATCACCGAATGTGTCAGACAGTACATTGATCTGATTCATCCACTCCTCCAGTTTTGGAATGAGCTTGCGGCTGCTCTGTACGAGCAGTTCTTCCTCTGATCGGATGTCATATAAAGGGAAATTTCCGGCAAAGACCTTGGCCGTCTGACCTAAGCGGGCATCATACACTTCCAGAATTTCATGGTGGGAAGCCCAATAACTGAAGTAGAACGAGATGGCAACAAACAGAGCACTCAATCCGATCGTGGAAACGGTTAATCGTCTTTTTATTGAGTACGGTTTCTTATTTTTCAATGATATACCCTATACCTCGAATATTCTTGATTACGTTACCCGACAGTTTTTTGCGCAGGTTATGAATATGAACTTCGATAGCGTTGTCGCTGGTGATATCCTCCCAGCCATGTAACGACTGGGATAGCTGATCCTTACTCAGCACCCGCCCTGCATTGCTAATCAGTGTTGCCAGTATTTTAAATTCATGGTTGGTCAGTTTAAGCACACCCCCCTGATATGAAATACTTTGCTGTACCATATTTAACTGCAGGTCTCCGACCCGGATACTGCTTTCCGTTGCACCGGACATACGCCGAATCATTACTCTGAGACGGGCCAGTAACTCTTCCAGAACAAACGGTTTAACCAGGTAATCATCGGCTCCGTCATCCAGTCCGCGAACACGGTCATTAATATCATCCCGGGCGGTCAGAATAAGAACCGGAACCACCTCCCCTTTCTGGCGAATCGATTTTAGAACCTCGAATCCGCTGATATCCGGAAGCATTAAGTCAAGAATGATTGCAGCAAACTTTTCTGTTCGAAGAATCTCCGCCACGCCGGCACCTTTTTCCAGCCAGTCAACGGTATATCCGTTACGGGTCAAAGATGTCACAATGGACTGTCCGAGCAACCGGTCATCCTCAACTAATAACAAACGCATTAACGGGTTAACTCCTTTAGTGTCTGACGAATACCCATCCGCCTTCCCTGATCAGCTATTTCATCGTGACCATAGGATAGGCATGTAATCTTAAAGGATACTTAAGAAATACTGACAGGTATAAAAAAACAGCGCTAAGCGCTGCTCTTAAAACTATAAACATTACAGAAGACTACCTAATCGCGATCCCCATCATAACAGACCGGAGCCCGCCGGAAGTCAGAACCTTAAATGGCAGGGTAACTTTTACATCACTAAATCCGGCCTGAAATAACTCGTCCTGCATTGCAATTAATCCCAGCCCGACAGAATCGTGTTCATCTTCTGCCACCCAGTCCCAGTGGATAAAGAGTCCGCCTTTATCCAACAGAGAATAGGCAATCGTGAGGGATTCGCTTAAATTATCCAGATAGCTGCACACCGCACACGCCACGATAAGATCAAACTGCTTGCGAAAGGCCGGATGCTGAGCAACCAAACCGCGGGTCAAATCGTCCACTACGGGTTCAACATTAGCCAGCTCTTTCGTATCCAATTCTTCAATCATAGCTTCTGACGAATCCAGCGCCACGATCGATTTAACCAATGGAGACATCGACTGGCTCAGACGTCCGGAACCACAACCAAAATCAAGCACATGCATACCCGTTAGGGAAACAGACTGAGTTAATGAAGCAAATGCCTTATCAACAAGCTCAGTGTTTTCTGGTTGATCTTCCCAATCTGCCGCTAGCAAATCCCATTGGTTCGCCATTATGGCCTCCATTGAACAGAATAAATTCAAAAAATATGACAAAGAATAAACTAAAAAAGAGTTAACTTCATAGAGTTAAGACACTATCTTAACTCAGAAATGCTTCATAAGTCCCAACTATTATATCCGGGAGATTGCTGCATTTGACAGAAAAGATAAGAAAGAATAAAGAGCAATTTACTCAACATATAAATACACCGTCACTCAGAAGCCGGAAATGCCGTCAGAGCAGGAAGGCCTCAGTCATAAATACCAATAATAGTGTGACCGGTTTAAAACAGCCAACTAAAGGAAAAACATCAGGAAAAGAGACACAACCCTGCGCTTTTTGGCCGAACCAAGCGCCGTCGATGAAAATGGCCAACCAACTCCCGTACCGGAGTGGATACCATCAGCAGAAGAAGATATCGCTCTGCGTCAGTCTGCTATCCGGTTAATGAACATGCGTAAAGAGATCGGCGAAGAAATGGAAGCACATGTTAAATATTTAAAATAGTGTCATATACTCATAATGATTGTCTCTGAATTGTCATCTTTTGGTCATCAAAGTGGCGTCCAATGTTTTCGGACGTTAATTTGATTAATAACGAGATAGCTAAACCAAAAGAAAGGATCAATGGTTGCTAATGGGGCATATTACGCTTAGTGTTTCTACACTAGAAGATACAAAATCGGTGGAATACCAGTGGGTCCGCTCACTGTATGTCAGCGGGTATGAAGACCAGGAAATTAACCGCTATATCCAGAATTGTTTTGGTGGAGATGCCGTGTTTGCCAACTTATTTCGAAAAGTAGCACTGCATCAGGAAAGTTTATTTGTCTTACTCCAGCACTTGGGTTATGCACCTTCAGAGATAACTTTTCAATCTAAGGATAACAAATAACACCCGTTCTGCCGCCACACAAAAGCACACAAAGGCTTTGCACCCTTTCAGGAATTAGTTATGAATCAGAAACTTTCCCTTAGAGCTCTTGAGCGAAGTGATCTCAGGTTTATTCATCATCTTAATAACAACCGTAATATTATGTCTTACTGGTTTGAAGAACCGTACGAATCATTTGATGAACTCGAAGAACTCTACAATAAACATATTCACGATAATGCTGAACGCCGTTTTATTGCCGAAAATGCAGAAAATCAGGTAATCGGTTTAGTTGAGCTGATTGAGATTAACTACATTCACCGCAGTGCAGAGTTCCAAATCATAATTGCCCCTGAATTTCAGGGCAATGGCTATGCCATAGGGCTGATAAGCAAAGCGCTCGACTACTCATTTACCATCCTGAACCTGCATAAAATATACTTGCTTGTTGCGACGGAAAATGAAAAAGCGGTCCACATATACCGAAAAGCAGGCTTTACCGAAGAAGGACACTTAGTCGAAGAGTTCTTCTTTAATGGCCGTTATCAGGATGTCATTCGCATGTATATTCTGCAAAATGAATATCTCGCCCGTTACACAAATTCGCCGCTTTTGAGTCACTAATACGCCTCTTTAGTGACTTTTGAGTCCATGTTCAACATGGACTCTCTTTCAGCCAGCCGAAACTAGGTCCGGTACAACACCTTCAGCACATGCCAGCCAAATTTCGTTTTCACCAGTTGAGGAGTCAGGATCTCACCCTGAAAACAAGCTTTATCAAACTGGGGGACCATCTGCCCTTTTTTAAATTCACCCAAATCACCACCATTTTTACCAGATGGACATAATGAATGTTTTTTGGCTAAGACATGAAACTTTGCCCCTTTTTTTAATTGGGCAATAATATCTTCTGCCTGACTACGGTGTTTAACCAAAATATGCAATGCTGCCGCGGTTCTTGCCATGCTCACTCTCCTCGTCTGGCGGGCAAGTCTAGTGAATTTACCGGCCGATGTCACTTACCTTTGATATCCGGAGAAATAAGTACCGCTCCCAAGAATTAATGAATATTCATTGAACCTTATAGAAATTTGGCTAGTATAAAAGTAACAGTTTGAAATGGTAGAAATTATGTCGAAAATCGCAAGTAAAGCACATCAGTCTCAAGGGATCCTGATGTTTAAACTCAATCTCCAACAACAGATATTTGCGATAGGCACTTTAAAGATACGCGAAATCATTCCGTATATGCCAATGACACAGATTCCTTACTCCCATCGCCATGTTATCGGGACAGTGACCGTGCGTAATATGACGATACCGGTTATTGATATGGCAGCTGCAATCGGATTCCGCCCTATCGAGCCGGATGAATATCCTCAATGCTATCTGATTGTGACTGATTGCTTACGTACTGTCGTAGCATTTATGGTCCGTAGTATAGAAAAAATCGTTGAATGTAACTGGCGCTCAATCGAGCCACCACCAAAAGAAGCCGGGCACAATATCTTCGTCACCGGTATCACTCGTTATGAAGATAAATTGATTCAGCTTATGGACGTGGAGTTACTTCTTTCTAAAATCTATCCGCAACAACAGTCCGCCAAACGGGCAATACTATCCGATGTGGATCGCGAAAAGCTGAAACTATTCAATATCATGCTGGTTGACGATTCTTCGATTGCACGTAAACAGCTCGCTGAAGCGCTCGATTATATTAATATACCATATACCGTATGCAACACCGGTAATGAAGCTCTTGAAACGATGAGGGAATTAGCCAGACAAGGAAATGCGATTGATATTCTGGTCAGCGATATTGAAATGCCGGGACTGGACGGGTATGAACTGGCCTTTGAAGTTCAGAATGATAATATGCTGAACAATACGTATATTATTCTTCATACTTCTCTCTCAAGTGAAATTTGTGTCGCCAGGGCAAAACAGGTCGGCGCTCAGGACGCGTTAGAAAAATTCAATGCACATGAGCTGGTTCACGCGATGTTAAAAGGGGCAAATACACTTACCGCCAAGGCTGAACAGAGTTAAGAATGCACCCAACCAAAAGCCGTTGTTAACCCGATAACCAGGCTTAACCGGCAATATCACTCCGCAGGGAAGTGATATTGTACCCAAATAATACCTGTCGCTGACTGTATAAAAAAATCCGGCTATTCAATAACGGCTCTCTGCCACATAATGATAAAGATCAAACTGACTGAATCTGAGCGATAGCATAATGCATCGCTGTGCGGAAGTTATTGTGACTTTTATTAATAGTAAACTATTTTCATAAGCATAAGATGATTAACGGAAACAGGAATGAGTAACGAAGACCAGTTTAAACGCTCTGCTGAGAACCTGAAACAGGCGGTTCCGCTCATGCTAAAACATCGAATCCCAAC
>JBNKRC010000030.1:0-14332 GCA_050296215.1 Vibrio sp.
TTATGCTGTAAGCGATGCAGTAGCAGTTTCAGCTTCTTACGGTCAAGTTGATGATAAAACTAATACTATCAGCTATATCCAAGCTAACGTAGCTTACACTGTAGATGCGACTACTTACGCTCTGGGTGCAGCATCTAAAGACTCTGACGAAGCTGGCGTAGATACTAAAACTGGCGTTTACGCTAACGTAACTACTAAACTGGCTCCAAGCGTAAAAGTTTATGCTGAAGTTGGATATGCTGACGATGATGATCGTGCAGAAGACTTCGGTTACGTAGCTGGTATGGAAGTTAAATTCTCATCTGTTGATTAGTTAATTATAATTTTCCGGAAAGCCGCCCGTCAGGGCGGCTTTTTTATTAGTCAGAGATTGAATTGTGATTAATGAAGGGTAAAATCGATCTGACAGATTCCAATACATTGGGTAACGAGATGAAAAATAAATGGTTATTGGCCGTGGGCACGGTATTACTTTCTTCGGTTGTTCCGGCGGCGAGTTTAGATTCTGATGGCAGCATCGAATTAATGGCGTTTGATGGCAAAGAAATTATTAAACAAGATCTTGAAGACAAATTACACAATATTTCAGCCGGCGAACATCAGGTAGTATATCGTTTTTATTCATCGTTACGTGATGGCAGCTCTAATCGCATCTTATCAGTTAAGCCTCAGGTCTCTCTAATCAACTTTACTCCCGATGACCAGTTGCGCATTACCTTGCCAAGATTTTCGGCGTACAGTCAGGCTCAGGCCTATTTCCGACGTAACGGAAAGTGGATGCTGGAAGACGCTCAGGGTAATCAAAAAGAATTAAGTTATGAAGAACTGCCGGGGCAGGGGTTTATGCCTTATTCTGATATCGAAAAACCGTTGGCGGCTTATAACTTAAGTAAAGGTAACCGGTATGCACCACAAGCAGCATCAAAAGTGCTGGCTGATGAAGTGGTATCAGGTGGCAATGATTTATCCCTGTTGAATACCTTTAAGTTACTTTATGGAAACGCAACGCCTCAGCAGAAAAAACAGATTCGTGACTGGTTAGCGACGCAGGAATAATTTTTCTTTGAAAGTGGTCATTGCTAATCCTGCAGTATGATGCGCAAAAGTGTTCTGTATTTTTTGTGACTTTTAAAGTAAGTCGAAGCACCGCAATAATTGTATAAAGAGGAAAACATTCAAGGAAGAATGTTTAGGTTTTGGCGCTCGGAGCGATCCAAAACCGGTCCGGCCAGCGATCACGAAACCAAAGGCACTTTTTGGTTTCTTTTTATGCCAGTAAAAAGAAACTGATGCGTTTCACATTGAGTAGAGAAGGCGGAAAAAGTATTACGTATCACACCAGCATAGTTAAAGATAAAATAATACTTAAAAATTACTAAATAAACTCCCCATCAACATAAAACCACAACCCATTTACTTTCAAAAACCGCGACCGCTCTTCCAGACAATGACTCTGACCATCCTCAAGATAAAACGCTTTAAAATGCACATACCCCTCTGTATTACTCACCAGTGAACTTTCCTTAACGGCTAATTTAGTCCAGTTCAGCTCACATCCGGCGATAATATCTTCCCGGTCGTCCCCGGCATGACAATCGGGATGATAGGTGGCGATAATGAAATCGACTAACCCTAATACATAGGCGCTATAGCGGGCTCGCATTAGCTGTTCGGGTTTCTTTGCTGCCAGGTGGGACTGATGCACAATCTGGCAACAGTTTTTATATTGTTTTCCGCTTCCGCAGGGGCATTGTTTCATGAATGTTCAGTATCCGGATTAAATGGTGTTAAAAAGCTCTGATGTCCAGGAGATGGCGTTGTCGTAACTGGAAGCTACCTGACTCATGTTTAATTTCAGCAACTCACTGCATTCCTGAACTTTCGGCCAGTCTGCCCGCTCATAACTTTTAGCCAGCGTAACCAGAAGACCCAAGTCGCCGGTTTCTTCAAGAAGGGCATTTTTAACAATTTGCTCGATCGGGATATTATCCAACAATTCGGCCATCGGAAAATCAAGCAAGCTGTCTAAATAGCAAAACATACCGGTAAGGAATGGCGCTCCGGAGCTGAGGGATAATTTAGCCTGAGAAGCAATCAGTTCGCAGAACCGGGCAGTTTGCAGGGACAGTCCATATAAATATTGTGGTTTGTCCTCAGATGTTGACGCGATCGCCAGCAGGGATACAAACTTGCGCAATTGCTCTTCGCCCAAATAGACAATCGCCTGCTTAAATGAATGAATTTCACTCAGTACGTTAGGTGAACTGTTAACAATGGTTAGTAGTTTAAAGGACAGACTGATGTCTTTTGAGATTAATGAATCGACGGCATCAAAATTGACCGAAGGTTTTGACACTTCTTTGCATAGCTGAACAACAGTTAAGACCGATGGATTCAGTTTTTTTTTCCGTATAACTTGCGGTTTGCTGAAAAAATAGCCCTGAAATAGGGCAAATCCGACCTCTTTTGCCTGTTCGAACTCTTGATGACTTTCTACTTTCTCGGCCAAAAATACGATTGGCGTTTTTTTCAGGCGCTCAATCAATATGGCAGCTTTGTGTATGGGTACAATTCTGATGTCAAATTTAATAACTGAAATATACGGTAAAAACGGCTTCCAGCCGGGAGCGGGTATAAAATCATCCAGTGCCAGGCGATAGCCTTTTTTATGCAAGGTTTTTACCGCATCCAATAATTCGGCTGTCGGCTCACAATCTTCCAGTATTTCGATAATCAGATTATTGTTAGGTAATAGGGTCGGGATAAGGTTGATAAGGCTTTGATATGGAAAATTTACAAAGGTTGGTAATTTTTGTACATCTTTATAGTGAACATTAAAAAAATGTTCGGAAACCAGCCGACTGGTCGCTTTATCGGGATCGACTTCGGGAAACGTATTACGGGGACCGTCGCGAAAAAGCAATTCATATGCAACAAGTTTTTTGTCTGCATCTAAGATAGGCTGACGGGCGATGTAGGAATATTGCAACTGTTAAGCTTCCAATTATTAAGTATTACTAACCCGTCTATTATCAACAACCTACACTATATATGGAAGTGCCAATAGTGAGAGATGCCTGTTTTATATTATTGGATATGATATAAGTCGATATCCAGCGGGTGTTATTTCGAGGTAACTGACATCTTTTCCCCAATCTCCCAGAACAATGCGAGTGCGCAGATTATCACTACTGTGGAAATTGTGTATATCAGGGCGGTGAGTATGCCCATGGATCATCAGGTCAACATTGTGCTGATTCATAACCCGAATCACTTCGTCCTGAGTTACATTCATTATATCGTAAGATTTGGTTGATTTTTCACTTTTTGCACTATTTTGGATACTGGCTACAATTTTTTTACGTACAGAGAAGGGGAGCCGGTTAAAAATCCATTGCAGCCAGGGCTGATGGACCTTAGCTCGGAATGCGAGATATCCCGTATCCTCCAAACATAATGTGTCGCCATGCAGAATGACCGCTTGTGTGCCATAGAGGTCGACCGTACTTATATCATCCAGTAATTTAAATCCCGTTTTCCGGGAAAAACGTTTTCCTACCAGAAAATCCCGGTTTCCCTGAACGAAGTAGCCTTTCACTCCTTTGTCTGACACTGCTTTTAACGATTGCATTATCGAAATGGCAAAATCACCCGAATCATCGTCACCAATCCAGAAATCGAACAGATCACCCAGAATATACAAAGCGTCTGTGTTGTCGGTCTGTTGCTCGAGAAAGTCAATAAACGCCTTAGTCAGTCCAGGTTGAGAAGGAGAGAGATGAATATCGGAAATAAATAATGTTCGCATTGATAGGGCCGTAGTGTTGGATAAAGGGCGCGGTGTCTGGCTCGGAGTCATACATTAAGCCGGTGCCGGATACAGACTGGCATAAACCCGTTTATGGGGTTCAATCCCGCCATTTATGGTTCGGGCGCTCTGCCTGTCGGCACCCGCTTTATGTCACAGGTGCAACAGCGAGAGATTACTCTTCGATTGTTGTACCGGTAATCACCACATCTTCCAGTGGTACATCCTGATGCATACCATATGAACCGGTATTCATACCTTTGATCTGATTTACCACATCCATGCCATCAACGACTTCTGCAAATACACAGTAACCCCAGCCATCCATTGACTCAGAACGGAAATCAAGGAATGTGTTGTCGTTTACGTTGATAAAGAATTGTGAGCTTGCTGAATGAGGATCCATCGTACGGGCCATGGCTAAAGTACCGACTTTGTTACTCAGACCATTGTTTGCTTCATTCTTGATTGGTGCGCGAGATGGTTTATCTTTCAGGCCGGATGTCATACCGCCACCCTGAATCATAAAACCATCGATAACACGGTGGAACAATGTATTGTCGTAAAAACCATCTTTACAGTACTGTAAAAAGTTCGCACAAGTTTCAGGTGCTTTTTCTGTATTGAGCTCTACTTTGATATCGCCGAAATTAGTATGAAGGATGATCATTATCTTAACCTTAGTCTGTTTTAAGAAAGGCTGATTCTAGCTTAGATAATGCTACATGCAAAATACTGAAAGCAAAGATTATAGATGACCAGAGCATTTGAGAATGGTTATAATCATAATCATTTTGTTAGTTCACCAAATTTAGAAAGCGATCATGTTAAAAATATACAACACCCTGGCACGTAAAAAAGAGCAGTTTAAACCCATTACCGAAGGCAAAGTTGGTATGTATGTGTGTGGGGTGACCATTTACGATCTTTGTCACATCGGACATGGTCGCACTTTTGTTTCTTTCGACGTGGTATCCCGTTATCTGCGTTACCTTGGTTATGATCTGACATTTGTACGTAATATTACTGATATCGATGACAAAATTATCAAACGTGCTGCAGAAAATCAGGAATCATGCGAAGCGTTGACGGAACGTCTGATCGGCGAAATGTACGCGGACTTTGACGCACTGAATATTAAGCGTCCTGACCAGGAACCCCGTGCTACCGCTTATATCGGTGAGATTATTGCACTGGTTGAAACCTTAATTGAAAAAGGGTTTGCCTATGTTGCCTCAAACGGTGACGTGATGTTCGAAGTGGCTAAGTTCAGCGAGTACGGCAAATTATCCGGACAAGATCTTGATCAACTGCAGGCCGGAGCTCGTGTTGATGTCGAAAAAGCCAAACGCAGCCCGCTGGACTTTGTTGTGTGGAAAATGTCCAAACCGGGTGAACCGACCTGGGAATCACCATGGGGACCGGGCCGTCCGGGCTGGCATATCGAATGTTCAGCGATGAACTCCGCGTTACTGGGTAATCATTTTGATATTCATGGTGGCGGTTCAGATCTCCAGTTTCCTCACCATGAAAATGAAATCGCACAGTCATGCTGTGCTCACGGTACAGAGTATGTGAATACCTGGATGCACAGTGGGATGGTGATGGTTGATAAAGAAAAGATGTCTAAATCTCTGGGCAACTTTTTCACCATCCGCGATGTACTGCAGTACTACGATGCGGAAACCATCCGTTATTTTCTGATGTCCGGTCATTACCGTAGCCAGCTTAATTACAGCGAAGATAACCTTAATCAGGCTCGTGCTTCACTGGAGCGTCTGTATACTTCAATGCGTGGCCTGGATTTATCGGTGGCTCCTGCAGGTGGTGAAGAGTTTGTCGAACGATTTAAGCAGGCCATGGATGACGATTTCAACACACCGGAAGCATACTCAGTACTGTTTGATATGGCGCGTGAAATCAACCGCCTGAAAATTCAGGATGAAGCAAAAGCTTCTGGCCTGGCGGTGCAGATGCGAGAACTGGCGGATGTGATCGGTATTCTGTACCAGGAGCCGGATGCGTTCCTTAAGGGGGATGAAGATAGCGACGAAGTGGCTGAAATCGAAGCACTGATTAAAATGCGTAACGACGCCCGCGCGGCAAAGGATTGGGCGAATGCGGACATTGCGCGTGATCGTCTCAATGAAATGGGGATTGTGCTTGAAGATGGCCCGGCCGGTACGACTTGGCGTAAAAAATAATCATGTACATGCCTGAAACGGATTATTTATGTCGGTTATTTTAGGTATCGACCCCGGTTCCCGGATCACGGGATACGGGGTTATTCGCCAGCAGGGAAAATATCTTTATTATCTCGGCAGTGGCTGTATCCGTACCAGTGAAGGTGAACTGCCGGGACGCCTCAAGCAGATATATGCGGGAGTCAGCGAAATTATCACTCAGTTTAATCCGGATGTCTTTGCTATCGAACAGGTGTTTATGGCGAAAAATGCCGATTCGGCGTTAAAACTGGGGCAGGCCCGGGGAAGTGCAATTGTGGCTGCGGTTAATGCGGATTTACCGGTTTATGAATATGCCGCCCGTTTAATCAAGCAGGCGGTTGTCGGAACCGGAGCAGCAGAAAAAAAGCAGGTTCAGCATATGGTTCAGCAGATGTTAAAGTTGCCGGCTAAACCTCAGGCCGATGCGGCAGACGCACTCGGCGTTGCCATTTGTCACGCCAACACCAATAAAACCTTATTAGCATTATCAGGTCACGCCACCAGTGCCCGGCGCGGCCGATACAGTTAGGCCGGTATTTTGATACTGGCTATTTATCCAGTAATTTATTATTCTGTCACTCCACTGTATTTAGATAGGAACAAACTGTGATTGGACGATTACGCGGCATCATCATTGAAAAACAACCTCCGGTAACGCTTTTGGAAGTTTCCGGTGTCGGATATGAGGTACAAATGCCGATGAGTTGTTTTTATGAGCTTCCTGATCTTGGTGAAGAAGCGATTGTCTATACTCATTTTGTTGTCCGGGAAGATGCTCAGCTTCTTTATGGATTTAATACAACGAGAGAAAGAGCTTTGTTTCGCGAGGTGATTAAGGCTAACGGCGTTGGTCCTAAACTTGGCCTGGCTATTCTTTCGGGAATGACGGCAGAACAATTTGTTGATTGTGTCGAGCGGGAAGATATTTCGACGTTGATCAAATTACCTGGTGTCGGTAAGAAAACGGCGGAACGTCTGGTTGTGGAAATGAAAGACCGCCTTAAAGGCTGGTCGGGTGCGGATTTGTTTAATCAGGGAACGGTGCAACCGATGAATCCCGGACTCGCTTCGGTTAACGATGTGGCCGATGAGGCGATCAGTGCCTTAGTTGCTCTGGGCTATAAAGATGTTCAGGCTGCTAAAATGGTAAAACAGGTTAGCGAACCGGGTATGTCGAGTGAAATGCTCATTAAAGCAGCCTTGAGAGCAATGGTATGATAGAAGCTGATCGTTTAATTGCGGCGGATAATACGCTGTTCAGAGAAGAAGAAGCGTTTGACCGGGCAATCCGGCCTAAAAAATTAGAAGATTATCAGGGGCAGGATCATGTGCGTACGCAGATGGAAATCTTTATCCAGGCTGCACAAAATCGTGCAGAGGCATTGGATCATCTGTTGATATTCGGCCCTCCCGGATTAGGTAAAACAACACTGGCAAATATTGTTGCTAATGAAATGGGGGTAAATATCCGCACTACCTCCGGCCCGGTACTGGAAAAAGCCGGCGATTTAGCGGCGCTGCTAACCAATCTGGAAGAGAATGACGTTCTTTTTATTGACGAGATTCACCGTCTCAGCCCGATGGTTGAAGAAGTGTTATATCCCGCAATGGAAGACTATCAACTGGATATCATGATCGGTGAAGGCCCGGCAGCACGTTCGATAAAAATTGATTTACCGCCATTTACTCTGATCGGAGCCACGACCCGCGCCGGTTCGCTGACTTCTCCGTTGCGCGACCGGTTTGGTATTGTTCAGCGACTGGAATATTACCAGGTCGGTGATCTGCAGAATATTGTGAAACGCAGTGCCGATTGCCTTGGTTTGTCTATGGATATGGATGGAGCGATGGAAGTGGCGAAACGTTCTCGCGGGACTCCGCGTATTGCTAACCGTTTGTTACGCCGTGTCAGAGATTACGCTGAAGTAAAAGGGAACGGGCATATATGTCCGGAAACGGCAGATCTGGCTTTAAATATGCTGGATGTCGACGGTAAAGGTTTTGATTATATGGATAGAAAACTTTTACTATCCATTATTGAGAAATTTTCCGGCGGACCGGTAGGACTGGACAATCTTGCGGCGGCAATCGGTGAAGAGAAGGACACCATAGAGGATGTTATTGAGCCATATTTAATTCAGCAGGGATTTTTGCAGCGAACACCACGCGGACGGATTGCAACGGAGCGTGCATATCTTCATTTTGGATTTGAAAAATAAAATATTGATTATTTACTAATCAGTTAGCAAGGCCCTTAGTGTGATCTGTGTCACAAATGTAGTCTTTTACAATTGGTAAAAAATGTATGTAACTTGCTAGTAATGTTAATTATATGCGAAATAAATCTTCTGAAATTTTGACCTTTTTACCGCTTTGTAACATGTAAATCTACCCATACTTGATCTGAATCATTTTGTTGTTTGACTAATCAATTTTTCAAGGTCAGACTTGACTCAGATCAACACCAAATTCTGTTAGAAAATCTTTGAAACACATCTCCTTAAGCATTAATATTTTTAACTAGTACATTAGGTGTTGCTTAATCATTTAAGCTATTTGATGCTCACATATATTTAACCTAATTTTAGAATTAATAACACTAACACACCATTTTTTCATTTTTCTGATTCGTGCAGCTCAGGCTGCTTTATTTGTAGATGTGTCATTCAGCCGACACAAAGGAGTTAACATGATTGACATAGTTGATCTATCGCGGTTGCAGTTTGCGCTCACAGCGATGTATCACTTTTTATTTGTTCCATTGACTTTAGGGATGACTTTTTTACTGGCCATCATGGAGTCCTTGTATGTAATGACCGATAAGCAAGTCTATAAGGACATGACTAAGTTCTGGGGCAAGCTTTTCGGAATTAACTTTGCACTTGGTGTGGCGACCGGTCTCACCATGGAGTTCCAGTTTGGTACAAACTGGTCGTATTATTCGCATTACGTTGGCGACATATTCGGAGCCCCTCTTGCCATCGAAGCGTTAGTTGCTTTCTTCCTTGAGTCGACTTTTGTCGGTCTGTTCTTTTTTGGCTGGGACCGTCTGAGCAAGCGCCAGCACTTAGTTGCTACGTGGCTGGTTGCGATCGGTTCTAACTTCTCTGCGCTATGGATTCTGATTGCGAATGGCTGGATGCAGAATCCGGTAGGTTCAGAATTCAATTTTGAAACCATGCGTATGGAAATGGTGAGCTTTGCCGAAATCGTACTTAACCCGGTTGCCCAGGTTAAGTTTGTTCACACTGTTGCGGCAGGCTATACAACTGGTGCTATGTTTATTCTGGGTGTGAGCTCATACTATATTCTTAAAGGGCGGGATTTAGCCTTTGCCCGTCGTTCATTTGCCGTTGCGGCATCATTTGGTATGGCTGCGGTTCTGTCCGTGATTGTTCTGGGGGATGAATCCGGTTATGAACTTGGTGATGTGCAAAAAGTGAAGCTGGCAGCGATCGAGGCGGAATGGCACACTGAAGAAGCACCGGCTTCATTTACTGCATTTGGCTTCCCTAATCAGGAAACAAAGCATACTGATTTCGCAATTAAAATTCCTTACTTAATGGGTATCATCGCAACCCGTTCAATTGATACGCCAGTTATTGGTTTACATGACTTGCGTGAAGAGCACGTAGCCCGTATCCGTAATGGTATCTATGCCTATGATTTGCTTACTAAGCTACGTGCAGGTGATAAGTCTCAGTCTAATATTGACGCTTTTGATCAGGTGAAAACTGACTTGGGCTTTGGTCTGTTACTAAAACAATATACGGACAATGTTACTGATGCCACCGAAGCTCAAATCCAGGCTGCGGCGGATGATTCAATTCCAAAAGTATGGCCGCTGTTCTGGTCATTCCGAATCATGGTCGCGTGTGGCTTTGCTATGCTGATCATTTTTGGTTTTGCATTTATTCAGACATGTCGTCAGAAAATTACTCAGAAACCATGGTTGCTTAAAGCGGCACTATTCGGTATTCCACTACCCTGGATTGCAGTTGAAACAGGTTGGTTTGTTGCTGAGTATGGACGTCAGCCATGGGCTGTCGGTGAAATTCTTCCGGTAAATGTAGCGAGCTCAGCGTTGTCGGCTACAGATCTTATTCTGTCGTTGATCGCTGTCCTTGCGCTTTATACTGTTTTCCTAATCGCCGAAGTGTATTTAATGGTTAAATTTGCCCGTAAAGGGCCAAGTAGTCTGAAAACTGGCCGTTATCATTTCGAACAAGATGCAAAAACTGCGGCGGATAAAGTCAATCGCCAAGTTGAAGCTTAAGGATAGGGAGAAGTAAAGAATGTTTGATTACGAAATCTTGCGATTCGTCTGGTGGTTACTCATCGGCGTACTATTCGTTGGCTTCACTATAGCTGATGGATTTGATATGGGTGTTGGTGCTCTGGTACCAATTATTGGTAAAACAGATGTTGAACGTCGGGTAATGATTAACTCGATTGCACCTCACTGGGATGGTAACCAGGTATGGTTGATCACCGCTGGTGGTGCTTTGTTTGCGGCTTGGCCGCTGGTGTATGCAACATCGTTTTCCGGGTTTTATCTGGCGATGATCGTTACACTGGCTGCGCTGTGGTTGCGTCCGATAGGTTTGGATTACCGCTCTAAGATTACCGATCCGCAGTGGCGTAATGCATGGGATATTGCCATTTCAGTGAGTGGTTTTATTCCGGCTGTTATCTTCGGTGTCGCATTTGGTAACCTGCTACAGGGTGTACCTTTCCGGTTGACTGACTTTATGATGCCGATCTACGAAGGTTCCTTCTTTGGCTTACTGAATCCATTTGCACTGTTATGCGGTATTGTCAGCTTGTCGATGTTCCTGCTTCAGGGATCGAGCTGGCTGATCATGAAAGCATCTGATGATGTTCTGGCGCGCGCAAAAGGTGTTGCCCAGTTGATGGGGTTGTTGCTAACCGCAACTTTCGTGCTGGCAGGTTTCTGGATTCAGCACATTGATGGTTATGTGGTTAAGTCAGTGATTGATACTTTAGCGGATTCGAATCCTCTGAATAAAGAAGTTGTTCGTGAAGCTGGTGCATGGATGACTAACTTTAACAATTATCCACTGCTTTGGATCGCACCGGGTCTTGGTGTCGTTATGCCTGTTTTCGCTGTGTTAGCGGCTCGCTTCAGCAAGGGTGGTTTTGCCTTCATTTGTTCAAGTCTGGCTAACGCCGGGGTTATTTTCACCGCTGGTTTTGCGATGTTCCCATTCATTATGCCGTCAAGCATTATGCCTGGCCACAGCCTGACAATGTGGGATTCAACCTCAAGTGAACTCACTCTGACTCTGATGACCGGAGTTGCGGTAATCATGGTTCCGATCATCCTTGGCTATACCGCCTGGTGTTACTACAAAATGTTTGGCCGTCTTAACAATAAATTTGTAGAAGACAACAATAACTCACTCTACTAAGGAGGAAGCGAAGTATGTGGTATTTTGCTTGGATTTTAGGTGTATTACTCGCTTGTTCTTTCGGTATCATTAATGCGTTGTGGTTAGAGCATAGCGAAATGATGGATAAGGATAGTGAATAACAGGATTGACTTTCTTTTCCAACAGGTCAGCAGCCTGCCGGTCAGGCTGCTGATTATGGGAATGGGATTTTGTCACGTCGGATTACTGATGTGGGATCCTTCAGAATATGCCAATATGATTGGCGGATTTAACTTTGGGAAAGTGGTGTTACTAATATGGGCGATGTGCAGTAGCATGGTAGTCGGTATCGGCTTTGTTCCGGAAAGAGTTGCCTTCAGACTGCTGTTTAATCCCTATCAGTCACTGATGGTATTATTTGTTTTTTCGGTCCTGATTATGATTTAGCCATAATGAAGGACAAAAATTGTTAAAAAATAGCGCTACTTGTTTGAAGTAGCGCTATTTTTTTGTCTAAGATATAGGAATTCTTGGAGACACCCTTATACGAAGATGTTAGATATAGGGTATAGTGTCATCCCTCACGATTGATAGAACTTGGTTTTGTTAGTGTCAATATTAAATGTCAAATTTGAATGGCCAGTTACCGTGTATTACGAAGATACTGATGCCGGTGGTGTGGTCTGCCATGCAAATTATCTGAAATTTTTTGAACGGGCCAGGACGGAAATGTTGCGTTCATGGGGTATATCGCAGAACATTTTGTTAGATCAGGACATCGGCTTTGTTGTAACAACGATGCAGATCGATTTTATCAAAGGTGCCACACTGGACGAGCATCTGACCGTAGTCAGCCATATTAACGAACAGAAGAAGGCTTCTTTACAATTTTGTCAGGAGCTGGTTAATGCTGAACAACAGGTATTGTGTCGCGCCACAGTTAAGGTAGCATGTATCAATAACAAGAAAATGCGCCCTATTGCAATTCCACTTTCTATTTTTTCGAAGGAGTCAAAGTGAACTCTGAGCTTTCTATTCTTGACCTGTTTTTGCAGGCGAGCTTATTAGTAAAATTTGTAATGCTAGTTTTATTAGGAATGTCAATTACTTCATGGGCAATGATTATTAAGCGAGTGAAGGTTCTTAATTCAGCAACAAAACAATCTGAAAATTTTGAAGATAAGTTCTGGTCTGGTGCTGATCTGGCAACGTTATATCAGGAAGTCAAAGTACGGAAAGATGAATTAAACGGGTGCGAAGAAATTTTTTATTCCGGTTTTACTGAATTTGCCCGCCTGAGAAAAACGAATCATACTGATGCTAATTTTGTCATGGACGGAACCGCTCGCGCTATGCGGGTAGCCGTTTCCCGGGAAGTTGAGTCTCTGGAAACACACTTGCCATTTCTGGCGACAGTCGGCTCCATCAGTCCTTATATAGGTCTGTTTGGGACAGTCTGGGGAATTATGCATGCCTTTATCGCACTCGGAGCGGTAAAGCAGGCGACTCTCTCAATGGTGGCACCTGGTATCGCCGAAGCGTTGGTCGCTACTGCAATGGGCTTGTTTGCGGCGATTCCGGCAGTTATGGCTTATAACCGTTTAAGTAATATGGTCGCCAAGCTTGAGCACAGTTACGCCACATTCTCGGAAGAATTTCACAGTATTTTGCATCGTCAGGCTGTGGTCGGACGGGAGTCTTAACTGATGGCGGGATATCAGCCCAAAAAGCGGAAACTGACAGCCGAAATTAATGTGGTTCCTTACATTGATGTGATGTTGGTTTTATTGATTATCTTTATGGTTACTTCACCTTTTGTGACACAAGGGGTAGATGTTGAATTACCCAAAACAACAAGCGCGAAACCGGCTTCTGAACTTGCCGGCGATAATGATGTCAGTTTTATCATTGTTGAGATTACGCGTGATGGTAGTCTGGGTGTCAGTGTTAATAACGAAAGCTTTAAACGGGGCTTATCGTTACAGGATGCGACTGTTTTGGTTAAAGCCGAGCTCTCGTTACATCCGAATTCACCGGTCGCGGTTGGCGGGGATGCGCAAACTCCGTATGCACAGGTGGTTTTAGTCCTTGATGCATTAAGCCAGGCCGGCATCCCTAAAGTGGGTTTGCTGACGGATATTCGAGAACAGTAGTATAGAAAATGATGAAACCGCATAAGACCAGGAAATCAGGGTTAGGTAAGCCGCTGCTAGTTTCTTTGATATTGCATGTGGCATTGGTCGGAGGATTGCTCATCGGATCTGATTTTGCCGAGATCAAGCCTCAGCCGGCAGGAACCATGGTAGAAGCCGTTGTCATCGATCCGGAGCTGGTTCATCAACAGGCACAACGTATTCGGGAACAGCGTGATAAGGCGGTCAGGCAAGAACAGGCTCGTATTGACAAGCTGCGTCGTGAGAGTGAACTGCTGGAAAAAAACAGGAAAGCAGAAGAAGAACGCATCCGTAAGCTGAAAGAACAGCAGGCGAGAGAAGCCAAGGCTGCCCGTGAAGCGGAGAAGCAAAGAGCCGAAAAAGAGAGACAGCGTAAAGAAGCAGAAGCCCAGGCAAAAGCGGCAGAGGCAGAAAGAAAAGCGAAACAGGCCGCTTTAGAGAAAACGGAGAGCGAACGTAAAGCCCGTGAAGAAGCGGCCAGACAGGCAGAGGCCAAGGCAAAAGCAGCGGCAGCGAAAGCTAAGGCAGAAAAAGAAGCAGCAGCGAAAGCAGAGCGGGAACGTTTAGCGAAGGAAAAAGCAGCACAAGAGGCGGCAGAGAAGGCCCGCCAGGAACAATTGAAGCTGAAAAAACTTGAACAGGAAAGGCTGGCTAAAGAAAAACGCGAACAGGATGCAGCACTCAGCGATATTTTTTCTGACTTAGAAAGTGAGGCTGAACAGAATAGCGGCG
>JBNKRC010000031.1:0-14148 GCA_050296215.1 Vibrio sp.
CCAGATTGCCCGGATTCCATCGTATTTCTCGCTGATCCAGTAAGCTTTGTTTTGAGAAGTATCGGCCCGGTATGTGTGTGCCAGCATCACCGGGAATGTATCACTTGCAGTGATTTCTGAGCAATAAGCAAAGCCTAATGCAACAGAGAATGTGGTCAGGGCAAATGTTTTCATAAGTCAGCATCCAGATAAATTTAACCTGAGCTTAAATGGTGATATCCGGACCGGATATGAATATCGAGCTGTCTTGCGAGTAGATCGCTGTATTCTGCTACTTTAGCGACTCAAGGATCAGACTTATGACTGGTTGGCTTTCCGTTTTTTTAACCGGGTCAGATAATTTAACCAGCTCTTGTTTTCCTGATTTGCCTGTATTTGATTCGATATTTTTGCCTGTTCAACCGCCAGATTTAACTCACCCGACCAGTATAAAGCTCTTGCTTTGGCCAGCGTAATCTTGCTGCTTTTTCCGGCACCGGGAATCTGATCCATTGAATTCAGCGCAGCACGATAATCACCGGTTTGCATCTGTAGTACAGCCACCTGCCAGTAGAATTGCTTATCGTATTCAGCCACAGTTTTCCAGGCTGAAATGGCCTGTTGCCACTCTTTTGCCTGTTGCCAATAGGTTGCTACTTGAATCAGCTCATTACGATTATCACCCAAATCCAGGTTTGCAAGTATTCGTGCCGCCCGCTCCGGAATCCCATTCTGGGCATAGAGCTGAGCCAGCATAATCCAGTCGGGATGTTCAAAACGTATGGGCTGTAATTGCGCCAGCTGCAGCGTTGTCAGTGCATTTCCGGAATCACCCGCCTGAAGCGCAATTGCCACTTTTTGTATCCAGAAATCCTTACGGTCCGGTGCAAATGAAATCAGGTCAGTTGATGTCACCAGCGCCTCTTTCAGTCGACCGAGATGCAGCTGATCGGACAACTTCAGTGAAAGCGTATCAAGCGTCTTTTGACCTCCCGCTTTCTGATACCGGCTAAGTGCAGTCAATGATGGTTGCCAGCGTTGCAGCAGATAATTAACCTGAGCAATCCGGGACCATACAGAAATCACCTCCTCTTCTTTTGGCGGATTCTCAATCAGTTTCTGATAAAGCGCTAATGCAGGTTTGAGTCTGGTCCGGGATAACAGCAGATCAGCTAACATTCGTTGTGCTGACCGGGTCATCCCTTCATCAAGTTGCTGACTGGATAATGCAGCCTGTAATGAAGCTATCGCTCCTTCCGGGTCATTAGCCTGCCATAAATACGCACCCAACATACGGTCAATATAAGCTTTATCATACGCCCTAACCGGGCTTGCGTTGCTTAGCAGGTCGATTGCCTCGGTCAGCTTGTTATTTTGTACCATCTGCTGAGCCTGAATGACTCTATTCACACTTTCAGTAGATAATTCCCGGGCCGGCAGAACATGACTGGCGATTATCAGGCCTGTTGCCACAATCCATTTAATTTTCATAGTGTTCCAGATTAAATTTAATGGTCACCTGTTGCCTCGGCTGTTCTACAGCTTCGCCGTTAATTCGCTTCGGCTGATATTTCCAGCGGCGCAGCGCCCTGAGCGCTTCACGTTCGAATATATGCTCAGGCTTGGCCTCGATAACGGAAATATCCGCGGGACGGCCGTTCTTATCGATGGTAAAACTCAACACGACATATCCTTCAACGTTACGTTGTAGCGCTTTCATCGGATATTGCGGGGGGACTCTCGATATAGGAGTGGCCTGCTGATCTAACCTTCCTGTCTGTGATAATGACGGAGCCTCTATCGCGAACCCCGTGACGTTTTTATCGATATGAACATTAGGTAAGGCAATGGCCGAAGGTGCCTGAACGGCAGCAACCGGAATAGGTTCCGTCCGGAGATCGGGCAATGTCTCAGCCGGGGTTTCCTTAGGATCTGGTGGCTCCGGCAGCTGTCGTCGTTTACGCACGACCTGCTCATCCGGTTCAGCCATGACCAGATCAAACCTTAACGACGAATGCCGGTCATTTTTAATTTGCGGATTTCCCCCGACCATCCATGCAATGATGGCAAACAGTCCGAAAGAGCAAAGCAGAGCAAATAACAGAGAAAGTAACCAACGCATGGTTATCTGCTCTCCGTGGCAAGCGCAATGTGGGTGATTCCCGCCCCCTTGGCTGCATCCATCACCGATACCACTGTTCCGTTGTAAGCTTTCTTATCTGCCTGAATCACAAGTGATGCAGACGGATTATCATTGAGAACCTGTTCCAGTACCGCCTCAACGCGCTCGGCATCAACCCGGCGCCTGTCAATATAAATGTCGTTGTCTGCGGTTACTGCAACAAAAATGCCCGCCTCTTTTTGTTGCGTCGAGTGTGCGGCCTGCGGACGGTTTACCTCGACACCGGATTCTCTGACAAACGAACTGGTAACAATAAAGAAAATCAACATGATAAATACGATGTCTAACATTGATGTTAAATCGATCCGAGCTTCATCCTGTTGTGCTCTTTGGCGACCTAATCTCATGCCTGACTCCTTAATGAACGTTCTAACTCCGCTTCAAGACGCGTGCTTTTTTTTACCAGCCGGGCATGGGCGAACATTCCGGCCAGTGCGGCAACCATTCCGGCCAGCGTGGGAAATGTCGCCAAAGAAATACCGGATGCCATCAGTTTAGGATCACTGCTGCCCTGAACAGCCATGATATCAAACACTGAAATCATACCGGTGACGGTTCCGAGCAGGCCTGTCATAGGACAGACAGAAACCAGCAATTTAATCATTTTCAGATTTTTCCGAAGTTCCAATTCAGCTACAGCCAGCCACCCTTCGCGAATGGCCCGGGAACGCCAGGAAAAATGGTCGTTTCTCTGTTGCCAGCGTCGCATAAGTTCAGCTCGTGTTTTGGGGTACACAAAACTAAAGTAACTGATTCGTTCAATAATCAGTACCCAGCACCAGAAAACGATACCGGCCAGAACCCAAAGCACGGGGCCTCCATCCGCCATAAACTGACGAATGGACTGAAACTGTCCATCTATAAACGTCAGGATTTCCATCTAACTAACCTGCCACCGGACTCATTTCCGCTTGCTCCGCACGTTCAGCCACCAGACCTATTCCCTGTTTTTCCAGAATCGTCCGGATAGTTTCGGCCTGACTGCTTAATATATTGTGAGCCAGGAGCAGCGGAATAGCGGCAATCAGACCTAATACGGTCGTGATTAATGCGGTTGATATTCCTCCGGCCATAATGGCGGGATCACCACTACCGTACTGAGTAATCACCTGAAAGGTTTCAATCATTCCTGATACGGTTCCGAGCAGACCTAACATTGGTGCCAATGCCGCCAGCAGTTTAATCATTGAAAGGCCGGTTTCTAGCCTGCATTGCTCATCCATAATTATTTCGAGTAAACGCAATTCCAGAGCTTCACTGCCTGTTAGACGCTCGCCATGAGCCATGGCCAGAACACGGCTAAGGGGGTTACCGGTGTCAACAGTATCAGATTTCAGCTGATACCTTATTTGCCGTTTTACTGAAGAGAGGATCACAAGCCGTACAAGAGAAATCAGCAGACCGGCGAACATCAGGAACAGAATGATGTATCCCACAACTCCGCCCTGCTCAATGCGTTCCGGTATGGAAGGAGCCATTGCCATCTGGCTAATCAGCTCACCTTTGGTTGGATCGATTGTTACTGTGACAACGTCACCTTCCATCAAAGGAGTGAGATCCTTAGCAGTTGGCATATTTTCCGGTAAGCGTTGAAAATCGGCGGCGATATTCTGTGGACTTAACCAGTTGATTATTCCTGTATCCGTTACTAACGCAAATGCCCCTAAACGTATCGCTTCAACCGAGGATTTTTCTCCGTCAGGTCCGACATAGGGAACTACGGTTCGCGTAATTTCGTTACTGGCGTAAATTTGCTCTTCAAGTGCTTTCCACAGCCCGGTCAGACTGGCTAATGAAGGCAGTTTATCCGCCTTAATAATTTCACCGATCCAAGAATTATAATGCTGTTTATCAACGGAGGTAACGGATTGCTGTAACTGAGATTGTAACTCATTGGCAGCCTGACGTACCACACCAAATACTTCCCCTAAACTTCCGGATTCAAGCTGAAGTTTGTTCTGTAAATCCGTCAGTTGACTTTCATTGTCACTAAACTGAGCAGACAGAGAGTCAACCTGCGCCTGAATCTGATTCAGGCGGGTGCGAAGCGCGTTGCGTTGCTGCTCCAGTTGCTTCTGCTGTCGGATAAATTCCGCTTCACGCTGCTGGTTATGATTAATTTCTTGTCGTTGAGCGTTATCTGCCCGGTTCTTAAGGTCGGTATCCGCCATAACGGAAGCGGACAGGATCAGGCTGCAAAGAACCGCAAAGGAAAATCTGCGCATTTTATTTCTCCTTCAGCGGAACAAGTGAAACAGGTAACTCAAGGAGTGTTGGTGTCCGTTTATTTTCTGCTACATCATAGATCTGGTTTATCTGCTCCAGATCTGAATCATCGCCTTTCATCCACAATTCCTGATTACCGTCCCAATACCAGTAATTCTGACGATTGAAACTTCGGGCTATCAGCGCCAGCCGTCCGACAGAGGCTAATTCTACTTCACGGTATTGATTTTCACCGGTCATGATTTCATCACGATACACCATCAGTTTACTGCCATAATCCATTTCAATCTGAAATGCCTCTAATATACGGCGGTATTTTTCCGCGTCGCTGACATCTGCTCTGCCCATCATAAGTCTGAGACTATCCAGTCGCGATAAACGTTGTGACAGTTTAAGCGGCTTATCTGACTTAATAATGCGTTCCAGCGAACTAAGCATTTGATACATCAGCGGCACAAGACCCTGACGGGTTTGCTGGATCTGGGCGATCTGATCAGTCAGACTCGCCTGCTCTGTCTGCTGACTCGCAACTAACGTTTCGAGATGGTCACGGTAAACAGACAGATTCTGCAGTTGTTCTTTTAACCGGGCAATTTCACTGGTTAATGCCATGGATTCTTCAGTGTGACGATCGATATTCTGCTGACTTTGGATGGAGAGACGATTGGTCGCAGTTTGCGTCTGAATTGCCCGGGTGAGATCTCCGGCCTGAGTGACAGAAGCAAAATATAACGCGCTGAATCCCAAAATTGTTGTAGTTATTTTCATCATCTTTTGTGGTTATGGTCAGTTGCCATAGGTTAATGAGAAGTAGTGGTATCAGATACAAAATCTGTGGCTAGTATAATCGCATGTCTGAACAAGTTTGTCTGAATAAAGGCAAATTAATTACATAGTTTACCGTCTCCGGATTGTCAGATACCAGCCAAATGGTTAGAGAAATCATTTGCATTATAATTTTGATGACGGTCAATTTTTACACATATACATTCAGCAGATGGCTTACACAGATCTACACTTATATTGGTAAGTTGGAAAGTGAGAAAAGGAGGCCGATATGAGCTTAGTTCCCAGAGACTCATGGAATGATTTTTATCGCTTGTTTGATCACGCGTTTCCATCAGTCCGCACTAATATAGAGCACGATGCTTTTTCTCCTCGTGTTGACGTCGTGGAAAAAGAGACCGCGTTTGAAATTATTGCCGATCTGCCGGGTGTCGCGAAAGAAGATATTTCGATCACTTGTAGTAATGGTACCTTAACTATCGAAGCCAGTACTTCAAAATGTGTCGAAACAAAAGAAGAAGATAAAGTCATCCATAAAGAACGGTATCAAGGAAAAATGGTTCGTAGTTTTTCACTAAGTGATAATGTCGATCCAAATGACATCTATGCTGAATTCCAGGATGGTGTTCTTGAAGTTGTCGTTCCTAAAGTGCCTGACAAACCAGAAACCAGTACCAAAATTGAAGTTAACTAAGAGCAAATGGGGGAATGGCCGGTACATCGCATCCCCCATTTTTATTGCCTGGTTATATCCGGATTATTCTAATGACTGAGCCCCGTGGCGATATGAACTTTCAACACCTGTTCTTTCATGCAATCAGCAATCGCATTTAACGATGTTAATTCCTCATCGGTAAACGGGTGGATTAAAATAGACTCCGCCCCATTTTTACCGACCACAGTAGGCAGCGAAAGAGCCACGTCAGTTAAACCATACTCTCCTCGCAATAGAGTGCCGACCGGCAATACGGAACGTTCGTTGATTGCAACAGCCTGAATAATTCGGAACACACTGGCTGAAATACCATGTGTGGTATTTTGCTTGCGCTTAAATATTTCATAGCCGGCCTGCTTAACGGCATCAAGCAGTTCATCGGCATCAATTCTGGGCAAATCGTTTTGATCACAGTAGTAGTCGGCCGGCTGTCCTGCGATAGTAATTAAACTTTTTGGAGTAAAACAATGGCTGCCATGCTCTCCCAAAATATAGCCGAATACATTTTTAGGGTCGAGATTTACCCGGGTTGCCACAATCGACATCAGACGGGCGGTATCAATCACACATCCTGCACTAATCACCTGAGAAGCATCATATCCAGTGTTGGCAACAATAAAATGAGTGACAATGTCACATGGATTGGTCACGATAATCAGGATAGCGTCAGGCGCAACTTTCTCGAGTTTTTTCGCAATATCAACACCGATCTGGCTGTTAATTTCTGCCAAGTCTAACCTTGACTGGCCTTCTTTAATTTGTGCTCCCGCAGTAATTACGACGATATCAGAGTCCTTTATTTCCTGGAAATCGTCAGTTGGTATAACCCGGGTATTTTTAGTGAAGGTTAACGCCGAGGTGTGCTGAAAATCAAAGGCCTCCCCCTCTGCCCGGGATAATGTCCGGTCATACAAAACCACCTCTCGTGCACTGCCTAAGTCGAGTACATAGTGGCAGACCCCCACACCAACTGATCCAGCACCGATAACACTAATCTTCATGGAATATCCTTAGCCAGCGTCTGGCTTAATTCAATATATACTATCGTAAATAAGCAATTTTCATTCCCGGATAACCCGCAGATATCAGTATCGTTCAGGATAATTATCTGTCGAATGTGCACCAATTTGGCAAATACATAACACTTACGTCCCAGCGTTGTGCGTGTGTTTCGTACGAAACCTTCTTTCCTGAAATGACACAAAATGATCACTTGAGTGAAACTTATGGGCAATGCAACCGTCATATTCGAACTTCATTATCACTCTAAGGAAAGCAAACCAAACTCGAACGAAACCTTAAGGACAAACACAATGAACAAATTCATTTTGTCAGGACTCATGGCTGTAATGGCATCAACGCCAAGCTGGGCGAAAACGGAGATCACCTGGTGGCATGCCATGGGGGGACAACTGGGAGAAACGGTTAATAAAATCGCCGGTGATTTTAATGCGTCTCAGGATGATTATGAAATCACTCCTATTTACAAAGGCACTTACACCGAAACATTAACCGCAGGTATTGCAGCATACCGAGCACATAAGTCTCCCAACATTCTTCAGGTGTTTGATGCTGGTGCGGCAACAATTATGAATGCTCCCGGCGTCGCACTTCCCGTCCGGGATGTTATGGTCGATGCAGGATATTCATTCAACAGTAACGACTACCTTGAAGGCGTGCGTAACTTTTATGCTGACGTGAATGGCAAGATGGTTGGTATGCCATTCAACAGTTCAACCCCGGTGCTTTATTACAACAAAGACCTATTAAATAAAGCAGGTGTTCAAGCACCACACACTTATGAAGAATTTGAAGTCGCAGCTAAAAAACTAAAGTCACATGATATTGCAGCACTATCAGAATCTCATACACCCTGGATCATGTTTGAAAACTTCAAGTCCCGCCACAACCTGCCATTAGCAGACAAAGAAAATGGCTATGATGGGTTAGCAACAAAAATCAACTTCAATACTAAAGATATGCAAATGCATATTTCTAAACTGAAAGAGTGGTCGGATAAAGGTTATTTCAAATACTACGGCAGCGACTGGAATGCAAACCAGAGACCATTTGAACGCGGTGAAGTTGCAATGTGGATAGGCTCATCAGGCTCATTCGGTGGTCTGCTGCAACGTATTAAATTCAACATGGGTACAACCTACCTGCCTTACTGGAGTTCGCTGAAGAATGAAGGTGTTCATACCTTTATCGGCGGAGCTGCACTGTTTGCGTTAAACGGGCACGATAATGCACAAAACAAGGCGGTAGCCGCATTCTTCCACTATCTGACCAAACCGGAAGTACAGATGTACTGGCACAAAACAACCGGATACGTTCCTGTGACAAATGCGGCGTATAGAATGACTAAACAGAGTGGTTATTACTCTGAATACCCGGATGCAGAAGTCGGTGTTAAACAATTAAGTCTGCCGGGCGGTGAATGGGATCAGGGTTATCGCCTTGGGTACTACCCTCAGATTCGAGAGGTGATGAACCGCGAATTCGACAATATTTTTGCCGGAAAAGAAGACGTAAAAGCTGGCCTGGACAAAGTTGAACAAGAAAGCAGCAAGCTACTTAAACGATTCTCCCGTACCGTTCAATAACAGTTCATTATATCCCTCTCGGGTTAGTGCCTGTGAGGGATGTGCATTTTAAGGATTTATTGTGGCTTCACAACGTCAATTTCATCATGGTTTTCTGCCATATGCCCTGCTCGCTCCGCAAATCATAATTATCGCGATTTTCTTTATTTACCCCGCAGCTCAGGCCGTTTACCTTTCATTTATGCTGGAAGACCCCTGGGGATTATCCAGCCAGTTTGTATGGTTTGATAACTATATTGAATTATTTAAATCTGCGGACTATCTCAGTTCGTTGTTTTTTACCCTGCTTTATTCAATCTTAGTTGCCGTTCTGTCTCTCGGTTTTGCCTTACTTTTGGCGGTCAAAGCCAATAATGTTATCCACGGTAAAAGCGTTTACCGGGTTACGTTAACCTGGGTTTACGCCGTAGCTCCGGCCGTTGCCGGATTAATCGGCGGGTTCCTGTTTGCGCCGCATATCGGCACACTGGATCGTATGGCACATCAGTTGGGCTGGGATTTCAGTCTGCAAACCCACCCTTTCGATGCCATCGTCGCCTTGACACTGGTTTCAGTATGGAAGCAGGTTTCAATCAATTTTGTCTATTTTCTTGCCGGATTACAGTCCATTTCCAAGGCAGTAAAAGAAGCCGCTTATCTGGATTGTGAAAGCGGCTTTAAACGCTTTTGGACGATGACTTTCCCACTTCTTGCCCCTATAGCGTTTTTCCTTGTAGTCATCAACCTTACTTACGGTTTCTTCGATACCTTCGGAATCATTGATACCCTGACCGAAGGTGGCCCGGGCGGAAATACCACCTCACTGGTATACAAAGTATACCGCGATGGATTTGTCGGCGGAGACCTGGGCGGAAGTTCGGCTCAGTCGGTCGTGTTATTACTTATCGTGCTGTTTTTAACTTTTCTTCAGTTCAGATTCGTTGAACGTCGTGTCCATTATTAACCAGTGGATAGGCAATTTATTATGAATAAACATCGTTACGTAGAGCAAATCAGTGATCATCTCATCCTGATTATCGGGGCTTTAATCCTGTTATTCCCAATCTGGCTGATGTTCGCCAGTTCAACTCATGACTCAACAACCCTGATGAGCGAAGGTTTACAGTGGTTACCGACCAGTCATATTACCGGAATTTATAAAGAAGCGTGGCAGACCACTCAGGGATTCACCGGCAATGTCACGGCCAGATCTATGATCATAAACTCACTGATTATGGGGCTGGGATTTTCTGTTGGGAAAATTATCATCTCGATGATGGCTGCCTATGCATTAGTTTACTTCCGCCTGCCTTATGCCAGCTTCTGGTTCTGGCTGATTTTCGTAACACTGCTGCTTCCTTTAGAAGTGCGGATTATTCCAAGTTATGAAGTGGTATCAGATTTGGGGATGCTCAATTCATACCCCGGACTAATCTTACCTCTGATCGCGTCTGCCACAGCAACGTTTTTCTTCCGCCAGTATTTTAAGACCATACCGGCTGAACTTCTTGAAGCTGCTCAGCTTGATAACGCAGGCCCGATTCGTTTTTTAATTGATGTTCTGATTCCCCTCTCCCGCACCATGATGGCAGCCATATTTATCATCATGTTTGTTGTCGGCTGGAACCAGTATCTGTGGCCGATCATGATGACCACCGATGAATCATATAACACGATAGTTATGGGAATTAAACAGATTCTCAACAATATTAATGACAACACGACACCACGATATGACTACGCCTTCGCGATGGTGGTATTCGCCATGCTTCCTCCGGTTATGGTGGTACTTGTCTTTCAGAGATGGTTTGTAAAAGGATTAGTTGAAAGTGAAAAGTAATACACAAAATGCAAATAGGATCAAAAGGATGGAAGAGCAACGCATTGCACTACAATTAACTTCTCTGGTAAAAATCTACGATAATGGTCATCAGGCAGTCAGGGATGTCTCCCTCTCTTTTGAACAGGGCCAGTTTATTGTCCTGGTTGGTCCATCCGGTTGTGGAAAATCATCTTTGTTACGCTGTATTGCCGGTTTGGAAGAACTGACTTCCGGTGAGATTCTGCTCAATCAGGCCCGGGTTGACAATGTCAGACCGGCAAAGAGGGATATCGCGATGGTATTCCAGAACTATGCCTTGTATCCGCATATGACGGTGTATCAGAATTTGGCCTACGGCCTGAAAAACCGCGGTGTAGATAAACAAACCATTGATCAAAAAATCCAGCAGGTGGCAAAAATTCTCAAGATTGAAGATTACCTGCAACGTAAACCGGCCAAACTCTCCGGCGGTCAACGCCAGCGCGTTGCAATGGGACGGGCAATCGTACGTGATCCAAAACTGTTTTTATTCGATGAACCACTCTCGAATCTTGATGCGGCACTCCGCACTCATATGCGGTTAGAAATTAAAAAACTTCACAGCCAGCTTGGCGTTACCAGTGTATATGTTACTCATGATCAGGTTGAAGCACTCACGCTGGCAGACCAGATTGTGGTTCTTAATCATGGTAAAGTTGAACAGGTCGGCTCACCAATGGAGGTGTATCGTAATCCCCAAACCAAATTTGTGGCCGGTTTTATCGGCAGCCCGGCAATGAATTTCATTAAAGGCGGTGTTAATAGGCAGAATTTTTATGTTCAGGATCAGTTACTGCTGAGCGATTCCTCTTATGGCCTTCACCAGTTAACCTCAGTAGAAATCGGTATCCGTCCCGAGGATTTTTCATTAACCGGTGATGCCGGCGATATCACTCTGCAAGTGATTCCGGAAGTGATCGAACTGCTCGGTTCCCATTATCTGATTCACGCCAGTCACAATGATCAACCCATTGTTTTCACCACTACAGAGGTGGTTCCCGAGGTTGGGCAAACTCTGTCACTGTATATCAAACCCGAAGCTTTATATCTGTTTGACGGACATGGACAGCGAATTTATCCGGCAAAAGAATTTTCCCATTCAGGCATGACTGCGGAATTTGCCTTATGAGTTTATCGTCACGCCAGAAAGATATACTTACTTATCTGGAGCAGCATCCCGGCGTATTGTCGAGTGCACTTCTTTCAGATCAGTTTGACGTCTCGGTTCAGACAATCCGCAAAGACATGAACGATCTCAGTGACCGGGGACTGGTAAAACGCGTCCATGGCGGAATCTGTCTGCCCAGTGCCAATGACAATCTTTCCTTTGCTAACCGGGAAGTGATTAACCTGATAGCAAAGCAGACGATTGCTCAGCGTGTGGTAGACCGGCTTGAAAAAGGAACCAGTATATTTTTGGGGATCGGTACCACACCAAAACAAGTGGCCCATGCTCTGCTCGACCATCCGGGGCTGACCGTCGTTACTAACAATATCAATGCCGCGCTGGTACTGAGCCGTAATCCTCATATTCAGGTTTACCTGGCCGGAGGCGCAGTAAGACCATCGGATGAAGACACCGTCGGAGAAAGTGCTACCGATTATTACCGCCGGTTTAATATAAAAATCGGAATATTTGGTGTCGGTGGGTTATCAAAATCGGGAGCATTACTTGATTTTGCTCCGGAAGAAGCGGATCTTAACCGGGCTATCATCCAACAGAGCCAGGAGTGCTGGCTTGTCGCTGATCGTTCAAAACTCGAACGCTATGCTCCTATCGTCAGTGGCTCGCTTAATTCTATCGATAAACTCTTTGTCGAAAGCCATGACGAGAACATCTGCCGTTTGTGTAACGAATTTGATGTCGAATACATTAATAATTAAAAATGGAATGTCTATGAAACCAATTATTGTCGGACACCGCGGTGCGGCCGGATCGTTTCCGGAAAATACCTTAGTCAGTATCCTGGCTGCTGTTGATATGGGAGTAAAATGGGTCGAGGTAGATGTTCAGCCTACCAAAGATAATGTCCTTATTGTTTGTCATGACCATACCATCGACCGCTGTAGTGACGGAAACGGGCGCATTGATCAATACACCTACGGAGAACTGCTTCAGTTCGATTTCGGGAGCTGGTTTGCTCCGGAATTCGCCCATGAACGAATCATTACTCTGGATCAACTGGTCAAACTGGCGTTAGCCAAAGACTTCTGTATCAATATCGAAGTAAAAATAGATGAAGGTCATGATGCGAAACAGGTCGTGGCACTACTGAAAAAAGTGTTAGATTCTAACCCGGAAATCTACGCAAAAATTATTGTGTCCAGCTTTGAAGTACCAATTCTTCTGGAACTGGCAGACACGGTAAAACAAGCGAAAATCGGCCTGTTAACCGAGCACCTTACTGATAATAGTACTGCTCTGCTTAAACAGTTGAATGCATATAGCTGCCATATTAACTACCACCACCTGACGGAAGCACAGCTGGACCAGCTGCACGAATTAAATACCCAGGTGTGGTGCTATACCGTCAATCGTCCAAGTACTTTCCCGTTGCTTGAAAAGGTTGATGCTATTTTTACAGACTTCCCCGGTCACTTTTTACTGCCGACTGACGCTAAGTAATGCAAAAATGCCACATACTACCATTACTTATGTGGCATTGACTATCTTATAGCCCCATTTGCTCCGTTAATGCTTTTATCTGCTTCAGATCCATCTGATGAACACGGATAAGCTGAGTAATTTCACTCATCCTGGCATTAGCTTCATCTTGTTTGATACAGGCATCATCCACACCGTTAAAGCTCGTTCCATTAAGATAGTCATCGCACTCTTTTTTAAGTGATTCTATTTTTAGCGAGAGCGTGTTTTTCTCTTTTTCTAATCGTTCCAATTCCTGACTTACCGTCAGCTCTCGCTGGAATACCTGCCGTGACCGCTCCAGCAGCGAACTTTGTAAATCGGCCTGATTATTCAGTTTCTGGTTGTCCTGCCGGGCTTTTTGAATCTGAGATGCTTGTTTATCAATCTGCTCTTCAAGATTCGCATTCTGTTTTTCTAATATACTGACCTGCTTTTTCAGCGATTCAATTTGCTTTTGGCTGCTCTCGTCCTGCTGTTTAAGCTTGGCATTAAACTCTTCCTGCAATTTTTCAAATTGAGCACGTTGTTCATCCGCAGTCGATATAGTTTGATTTTGTGTAAGCTGGTCCAGCTCTTTATAACGTGTATTTAAGTTCTCGTAGGCTTGTTGCCATTTTTGCCCGGTAAGTGAACTGCCGATTAATCCGCCTAACGCAACACCTAATACAGCTGCGATAGCGATATATATATAGCTTCGCTTATCGCGCTGCTCAATGACGACAACATCCTCTTCCAACGGCTGATCGGATTTATTCAATTTTATACTCCAAACGATTTTCTAGCGAAAAAGTTCACTAACGACAACAAAGAAAGCATAGATAGCCAATATACTGAGTAACGTAATTACGACTCCCCTTTGGATCTTTTGGTTGGATCGGTATCTGATCAACATATAGGCAATGTAGATCAAAACAAATATTGCGGTGATTCTAACCATTTTCGTTCCCCTGTCAGGAAGTGAACCGGTGTTATGCATCAGGAAAATAACACTTTTTTTGCCATATTACTAAATGTAGCAACTCTTGTTCCTTTTATCGTGACACTTGCATATTTTTATTCTATTATCCCGGCGAGATTAACTTAACCAGTTAATTGTTCCAGTGAAAGCTACAGGAGAGAGGTTGTTAAACCATTGTATTTTGATGGCATAATATAACCCACCGAAGA
>JBNKRC010000032.1:0-13916 GCA_050296215.1 Vibrio sp.
AGTTCCATATCCGAGAACATCACGCCCGGGCGTTCTTTACGGTCATCAAATAATACATCAATACCCAGAGCTTTAAGTTCTGAATAAAGTTTTTCGGCCGCTTCCTGAACACGCTCTGATTTGTGCATATTCATTGGAATGATAGCAACCTGGAACGGAGCGATCGCATCAGGCCATATGATGCCGAATTTGTCGTTGTTCTGTTCGATTGCGGCAGCGACAACACGTGATACACCGATACCGTAACAACCCATTTCCAGAATGACGTTTTTACCGTCAGCGCCAAGAACACCACAGTTCATTTTTTCTGAGTAGTTCGTACCTAACTGGAAGATGTGACCCACTTCAATACCACGTTTCAGCATGATGGTACCTTTGCCACATGGGCTAGGATCACCTTCTACAATGTTACGCAGATCTTCAACCTGACCCAGCTCAACATCGCGGCCCCAGTTGATACCGAAGTAGTGTTTATCATCTATGTTGGCACCACCGCCGAAGTCGCTCATGACCGCAACAGTACGGTCTACGATAAATGGCAGTTTCAGACCCACAGGACCCAGAGAGCCAGGGCCTGCGCCGATTAGTGCGCGAATCTCCTCTTCTGTAGCCATTTCAAGCGGAGCAGCAACTTCTTTCAGGTTTTCTGCTTTCACTTCATTAAGTTCGTGATCGCCACGGATGATCAGCGCAATGATAGGCGCTTCAACTTCATCAGAAGCTTTTACAAACAGAGTCTTAACGGTTTTTTCAATCGGAAGGCCGTGTTGTTCCACTAGCTCTGAGATTGTTTTCGCGTTTGGTGTATCAACCAGAGTCATCTCTTGGGTTGGTGCATCGGCTTGCGCCTGAGGTGCGAGAGCTTCTGCTTTTTCAATATTTGCGGCGTAGTCAGACTCAGTAGAGAAAGCAATCAAATCTTCGCCGCTTTCTGCCAACACATGGAACTCCTGAGAGCCGCTGCCACCGATAGCACCGCTATCAGCAAGCACAGGACGGTAATCAAGCCCCATGCGGTCAAAGGCTTTACAGTATGCATCGTGCATGGCGTCATAAGATTTCTTCAGTCCATCTTTGTCGATGTCGAAGCTGTATGCATCCATCATACAAAATTCGCGTGCACGCATCACACCAAAACGAGGGCGTCTTTCGTCACGGAATTTAGTCTGGATTTGGTACAGGTTGATCGGAAGCTGTTTGTAAGAACTCACCTCGTTACGTACCAGGGCGGTGATGACTTCTTCTGCTGTTGGGCTTAGAACAAACGGACGAACATGGCGGTCAGTAAAGCGCAGCAGTTCAGGGCCCATTTTTTCGCTGCGACCGGTCTCTTCCCATAGCTCAAACGGCTGCACGACGGGCATTAGCGTTTCAATGGCCCCTGCATTGTCGATTTCCTGGCGAACGATGTTTTCGACTTTACGCAGTACACGCAGACCGGTTGGCAGCCAGGTATAAAGACCTGAAGCCAGCTTGCGGATCATACCTGCACGAAGCATGAGCTGATGGCTCACGATTTCTGCGTCGTTTGGAGTCTCCTTCAGAGTGGAAAGAAGATAGTTACTGGTACGCATTTATGGTATCCGTTCATTAAGTTAAAAATAAATCCCGTTAACCCTGCACTTGGTGAGGATAGGGAAGGTAGCCGCTAATGATATCAGCCAATTGAGCTTGTCAAAAGTCTTCTATCGCGGTGACAGTAACGATTCGCACATTAACTTTAAATTTGACGTTAAAATCGAACAAATTTACTGCATATTCTTTGCTGTCGGACTGGCTTTTTTTGTAGGCAGGACGAGGATCCTGAGCAAGAACCTGTTCAATAACCAGTTTGATATGCTGACCATCGGTCAGGTGGTGCAATTTGGCTAATGCCTGTGAGGAAAACTCGACCTGAGCTAATTCCGGAGTTTCCTGTGCATAGCCGCCCCAGGCATTTTCAATACTATCGCTATAGGGAATATAGGGTTTGATATCAATGATCGGGGTACCATTGACCAGATCGACGCTGCCAAGATCCAGGTAGTACTGATCGTGTTGCTTGGTTACGCCTAGTAATTCAACCGCCGACATGCCAATCCCGTTAGGGCGGAAAGTTGAGCGAGAGGCGAACACTCCGACTCGCTCATTGCCTCCAAGCCGGGGGGGTCTGACGGTGGGTTTCCAGCCTGCAGCCAGATTTTGATCAAACAGAAACAATAACCAGATATGACTGAATTGCTCGATACCGCGAATTGCTTCGGCGCAGTTGGCATCACCAAGAAGCTTAACCCGGGATGTGGCGGCCGGTACTAATCCTGGCTGGCGCGGAACGGCAAATTTTTCTTTATATGGCGATTCAATTGTCGCGATAGGGTTCAGTGAATATTGGTTCATCAGCAATTATCGGTGTTTGGCCAGGATACGGTCCAGATGATTGGCAAATTCGCGGCGATCGGTTTGTGACAGCGTTGCCGGTCCGCCGGTCTGAATACCGCTGGAACGCATGGTTTCCATAAAGTCACGAATGTTTAAGCGTGCTTTTATGTTTTCTTTGGTAAACAGCTCACCCCTTGAACTCAGGGCCATAACATCTTTGCTCAGCAGCTCATCTGCCAGTGGTATATCAGACGTGATCACCAGGTCACCGGCTTCTGTCCGGCGGACGATTTCATTATCGGCAATATCAAAACCGCTCTGTACCTGAAGAAAACGGATATTCTCTCTTCGTGGTAACGGGATGATGTGATTGGCAACAAAGGTACAGTCAATTCCGGTGCGTTCAGCAGCCCGGATAATGACTTCGCGGATAACTTTCGGACAAGCGTCAGCATCGACCCAGAGTTTCATAACTTATTTACCGTTTAGCTGAGTTTCAAGCTGAGAAACGCGTTCGATTAACTGAGCCACTTTTTGCTCCAGTTCTTCAATGCGTTGCTCTGCCGTTGCTGTTTTCGAATTGTCAGTCACTTCGACTTTGGGTACTAGTTTGGATGACTTCCAGCTTTTCATTACACTGATAATGGCCGGCATCGGGACGGGTTGGCTCAACCGGGCTTTGACTAAGGCAACGGTTGGTTCTTTGCCTTGTGCAACAAGCTGGGAAAGAATCGCTTCGAGTTCTTGAGATATGTCTTTAGTTAGCATGTGTTGTTCCTTAACAATTTGAGTCGGATTTTACGCTGATTCCACCAATAACAAAAGTACTCAGTTGTTTGTAAGAGATTGCTTACATGGTTGTGAGAGATGAGTAAAAATTAAAGATTAAAAAACCAACCATTTTAACGTAATGATATGATAATAAATATTAAATATTTAATGATGGTACTATTCAGTAAAAATGTTTAGTCATAAATATTGCGTAAAAATTTAAAATCAGTAAATTGAATGCTGGCCTGAGTGATAAGGTTTATCGTCAGGTTTTGAGGGAGAGCTTAGTTGGCTGACAAGTAGGCAAAGGAAAACATCAGGACGATGTCAGGGAAACCGCTCAGGGAATAAAGTGATGAGAACAAACGACGGATAGTTTGTGTCAGGGACAGAATATCTGCACTGGATTGCTCTGAAGCCCCGGCATATTTTGCCGGGGCTTCTTACTTTCTGTATCACATCAGTTCGTTATTACTTTCATAAAAACGATGTGGCGGAAGATGGAAACGCGCCACGTAAAATCCCTTCATCACCAGTTCTCCCTGGTAACAATCATCACCCATTGACGAAAATTCAAAGTGATAAATCGTATGCCAGCGCCAGCGTTTATCTTTGGTACGAAACCGGTGCGCGGCAAAGGATACGCTGATTAACTGCAGATTAAGCTGGTCACATTTACGATTGATGGCCTGTTTGGCTAATTCAGATTGTTTGCGCTGTTGCCAGAAGGCAAAGCAGAGCATTGCAACCAGTAAAATTGCCAACAGGTCATGGATCATTTATTTCGCTCCCAAGGTCTGATTCTGCAGGTTGGTCAGAGCCTCGACCAGCTGTGGAGACGGTGTTGAATGAAGTAATGGCAACAGTACCATGCGTAACTGCGGGATCATCACCAGATCCGCGAATAACTGGTTAAACAGGTTTTGATTGTTTGTCTGGGCCAAACGGATTAAAAACAGCTCGGCTTTGGCCTGATTATCCAGAACCGACCAGCTACGTCCCGCCAAACCGACCAGCACTTCCTGATGACATAGTGTTTCATTTGCCAGTAAGTGATATACGGTTTGTTCCAGTTCTGCTTTTGTGGCACCTGACAGGGCGCGAATTAACGCGGAAAGTAAGAACAGATCGGGTTCGGTTTTCGCCATTTCATCCCGGGTAATCTGAGCGATTTTCTGACTGAGTTTTTCGGTTAGTGAAACATGCTCAAGTGCGCCGAGTAAGGCATATAATGGCTGATCCGGTAAATAATTTAACGCCTTAAGCACATGAGCATGATTCTGCTCTTTGGATAAACGCGCACAGATATCGGTGATTCCCTGCAATCCTACCGTTTGCCAGTTTTCCCAGCCAAGGCCACCCTGAAAATAAAACTGGGCGTGTTCATAATACTGACTTGCAGCAAGGCCCAGTCTTTCTCTGACCAGACTGTGCAGGACGGCCATCTTTTCGTCACTGGGCTTAAACGTAAACGGGTTATTAGCCAGCTTCTGCTGCTGTTGTTCTGAAAGCTGATTGGTCAGGCGTGTGCCCATGGCTTCAAGGACGTAGCGAATAAATTGCCCGACATCAGCCGGTTTCAGCAACCCGCGCTCATCCAGTTCAAAGTTTAAGAACCAAATCCACGGTTGACGGGTTTCATTCCAGTAGACAATGGCGAATTTTGCATGACGCTGGAGGGGGTAAGGGTAGGGTTGTTGTCCCATTTCAACTTTAGCAAACTCTTCGTTGTCGATAGGCTGAATTCGTCTCCCTAAATCAAATACCAGATACTGGCAGTCGCTTTGACGAATAAGTTGCGTGAGTGTGTGAATGGTATCCATATCTTGTCCGGGTGCGATTTATTACTAACTGGTTCAATAGATGGTACTCTATAGCACGTTTTCAAGTCAGACAAAGAAATTAAGCCGTATTGATGACTATAATTGCCCGGTTAACCCCGCTTTTAGACCAGCTGGAACACGAGTTGCGAGCCGCAGAGCTATGGCAGTCGGTTCCTCCAGATACTTCATTATTAGCGAGTCAGCTCCCTTTTGCGATTGATACTCTTGAGCCTCATGAGTGGCTGCAATGGATATTCATTGAAAATATTCGTGGTGCGATCGAACAGGGAAATGTACCGCGAGGTTTTGCTCTGGAGCCTTATTTTGCTGAGGTATGGAAAGAACAGGACGATTATTGCGTTTTGCTGAGTGTGATAAAAACCATTGATGAGGTATGCAAATAATGTTGGAAATCATCTATCAGGATGAGTATCTGGTGGCAGTCAATAAACCGGCCGGTATGCTGGTTCACCGTTCATGGCTGGATAAGCATGAAACACAGTTTGTTATGCAGACATTACGCGATCAGATCGGACAACATGTGTTTCCTCTGCATCGTTTGGACCGGCCGACTTCCGGGGTGCTGGTGTTTGCGCTTTCAGGAGAAATTGCCGCTAAAGTCATGCCGATGTTCGCTCAGCATGAGATGGAAAAGACCTATTACTCGATAGTTCGCGGCTGGATTGAAGAAGAAGCGACACTGGATTATCCTCTGACTCAGGAGTTAGACAAAATCGCGGATAAATTTGCCAGACAGGACAAAGAGCCTCAGGAGGCGATTACTTATTATCGCCCGGTGGCAAAGGTGGAGGTGCCCCATTCCACCGGGCGTTTTCCGACCAGCCGTTATGCCCTGGTTGAGATGAAACCGAAAACCGGACGTAAGCATCAGTTACGCCGGCATATGCACCATCTCAGTCACCCGATTATTGGGGATACGACCCATGGTGACGGTAAACATAACCGGCTGTTCCGAGAACATTATGATGCGCATCGTCTGATGCTACATGCGGCACAGCTGAGTTTTATCCACCCTTATACCGGGCAGATGCTGGAGCTGAAAGCGGGATTTGATCAGGTGTGGCAACGCCTGTTTGAACAGTTTGGCTGGGAGAATCCGCAAAGTATCACTTTAATACCAAACGGTTAAGAAATCTCGTTCCCACGGAGGACCGTGGGAACCAGCATGAGCGAGACAGTCCCATTGCTGACCGGCTTGCATCTACTTAGCTAAGTAAGCACTGATTGCGTTGATAATTCCTTCACTATCCAGACCCAGTTCCTGATGAAGTTCAGCCTGGGTTCCCTGATGGATAAAATTGTCCGGAAGACCAAGATTCAGTGTCGGCTTCAGACATTTTTCTTTCATCATAAACTCAATCACACCGGCACCGGCACCACCGGCGATGGCATTTTCTTCAACGGTGACAATCAGCTCGTGAGTCGCAACCATCTTTTTGATGAGCGCTTCATCCAGCGGTTTAACAAAGCGCATATCCACAACCGTAGCATCAAGCTGTTCGGCTGCGTCTAAGGCGTTGTGTAACAGCGTACCAAAACAGAGTATCGCTACCTGTTTACCCTGACGAATGATACGGCCTTTACCGATTTCGATTTCACTAAACGCTTTTTCGGCCGGAGTGCCGTTGCCTGAACCGCGCGGATAACGCACCGCTGTTGGCCCGGAATGTTGGTGTCCGGTATAGAGCATCTGGCGACACTCATTCTCATCGCTTGGTGTCATGATGACCAGATTTGGGATACAGCGCATAAAGCTCAGATCAAATGCCCCTTGGTGGGTCTGTCCGTCGGCACCAACCAGACCAGCCCGGTCAATTGCGAACATGACCGGTAAATTCATAATGGCAATGTCGTGGATCAACTGGTCATAGCCCCGTTGCAGGAAGGTCGAATAGATGGCAACGATCGGATTGTACCCGCCAATCGCCATGCCGGTTGCCAGCGTGATGGCATGCTGTTCCGCAATCGCAACATCGAAATACTGTTCAGGATATTCACGGGAAAACCGGACCATACCGGAGCCTTCACGCATCGCCGGAGTGATGGCCATGAGTTTGGGATCCTGTCCGGCCAGATCGCATAAAAAGTCGCCGAAGATATTGGAAAACGTCGGTTTCCGGTTATCGCTCTGCGGCAGGCTTGAGTGGCTGGGATCGAATTTTGGTACGCCATGATAACCAATCGGATCTTTTTCCGCCGGTTCATAGCCTTTGCCTTTCTTGGTCATGATATGCAGGAACTGAGGACCTTTAAGTTCTCGCATATTTTTCAGTGTCTTAACCAGTTCAAGGACATCATGGCCATCAATCGGACCAATATAGTTAAAGCCCAGTTCTTCAAACAAAGTACCGGGTACCACCATGCCCTTAATGTGTTCTTCAGTTTTTCTGACTAATTCTTTAATAGGCGGAATACCGGAAAGGACCTTCTTGCCACCTTCTCGAATCGAGGTATACAGGCTTCCCGACAAAAGCTGAGCCAGATGATTATTCAGGGCACCAACGTTTTCGGAAATCGACATCTCATTATCATTGAGAACAACCAGCATATCCGGATGGATATCCCCGGCATGGTTCATTGCTTCAAACGCCATACCGGCGGTAATTGCGCCATCACCAATCACGCTGACAACTTTGGGTTGCTTCTCTTGTTTTGCTGCGCATATCGCGATGCCGAGCGCCGCACTGATTGAGGTGGATGAGTGGCCGACTGACAGTGTGTCATATTCACTTTCTTCCCGCCATGGGAACGGGTGCAAGCCATCTTTCTGGCGGATGGTCGGCATCTGCTGTCTGCGCCCGGTCAGAATTTTATGCGGATAAGCCTGATGACCCACATCCCAGATCAGTTTGTCAAAAGGCGTGTTGTAAACGTAATGCAAAGCAACGGTAAGCTCAACGGTACCTAAGCCGGATGCTAAGTGGCCGCTCGACTGACTGACACAGTTGAGCAGGTAAGTTCTTAGCTCGTCACACAATTTTGGCAGCATTTCTTTTGGCAATGAACGTAACTCATCCGGGGTATCTGCCAATGCCAGTGTCGGATACTTAGAAATATCAAGAGTCATAGTTAGGCGCTTATAATCGTATTAGTTCTTGCGCTCGATGACATATCGGGCGAATTGTTCAAGTTTAGTGGTATCAAAGGGGATGGCTTCCAATGCTTCCACTGCCACATCCAACAGGGAGTTTGCTTTTTGCTGAGCACCCTCTAAGCCTAGAATAGCAGGATATGTGCTCTTGTTGAGCTTTGTATCGGATCCCTGTGGTTTACCCAGCGTTTTTGTATCACTGATAATGTCCAGAATATCATCCTGAACCTGAAACGCGAGACCAATTGCGTCAGCATAGCGATCTAACTGCGGCATAACCTTTAACCCGATTGCACCGGCGGCCAGAGCTCCCAGACGGATCGCGCAACGGATAAGCGCGCCGGTTTTATTGTGGTGAATGGTTTCCAGTTCAGCCAGGCTAACCTGACGGTTTTCTGCCTTCAAATCCAGCGACTGCCCCAGACACATGCCATTGGCGCCGGAAGCATCAGCCAATACCTGAATCATTTTAATCCGGTTTGGTTCTGCAGACGCACTCAGCTCACCTTCGGCTAAGATAGTGAAAGCCAGTGTTTGTAATGCATCCCCGGTTAACACCGCGGTCGCTTCATCAAATTTAATATGGCAGGTCGGCTGTCCACGGCGTAGATCATCATCATCCATCGCCGGAAGATCGTCATGAATCAGTGAGTAAGCATGAATGCACTCAATCGCTGACGCCGGGGTATCGAGCTGAGTAATATCACAGCCGAGCATTTGCCCGGTCATGTATACCAGATAGGGGCGTGCGCGTTTGCCGCCCAGCAGCAATCCATAACGCATGGCTGCAACGAGCGAATCATTTTGCTGCGGAAGTTTATCTAACCAGCAGTTAAGCTGATGATTATTTCTCTCTTGATAAGAGGTTAGATCTTGGAGCATAGGTCTCTTATTCATTCAGATCTGATTTCGACGTGTCGAAATCACTTAATGGGGCATCGTCACTATTGTTCAGCAGAATCTGTACGCGTTGCTCGGCTTCGCTGAGCTTTGCTTGTCCGGCCCGGGCCAGAGAAATACCGCGTTCAAACGTTTTTAACGCATCATCTAAGGCTAAATCGCCATTTTCAAGTTGATTGACGAGCTTATCCAGCTCTTCAATTGTCGCTTCATACGACATATTTTCAGGTTTTTTACTTGCCATAGTCAGTTCATCATCAAGAGAATGGAGGAAAGTTACCTTAGGGCGCTTTCCCGGTCAAATTTAACCTGTGGAAATTCGCCCTGATACGCTGATTTTAGTATTATCTTCGACGCATCTGAAGCTATTGTGTTGTTGACGGAAGGTTATCGGCAGTTAGACGCTATATCTGTGTTCAGGGGGATTGAGTCATTTCCGGTCAGGGGCGATGGGATTTCTGCGGGTAACAGAATGTTAATCGAAAAATGTTTCAATTATCCTTATAGTGATTGCAGTTTTTCTGACAGAACAGAGTGATATTCGCGCTTTAAGGAAAAATATATTGAGCTTATTTGTGATGTGATCCAATAATTTGACTAAAGCTTTTTCAATACAGCCGATACTATTATCGAGTCTCAGGAAATCAAAGATGGGTAGCATGAGGAGTGCTTTGTGGATTTAGCAACGCTAATTGGTCTGTTTGGGGGCTTAGGCTTCGTAATTATGGCGATGATCTTGGGCGGAAGCCTGATGATGTTCTTCGACGTAACGTCCATTCTGATCGTGGTTGGTGGTTCATTATTCGTAGTAATGATGAAATGTACCATGGGGGACTTTTTCGGTTCCGCGAAAATTGCGGTTAAAGCTTTTATGTTTAAAGCAGATAATCCGGAAGATCTGATTGCTAAAATTGTCGAAATGGCAGATGCCGCCCGTAAAGGTGGTTTTCTGGCTCTTGAAGAAATGGAAATTACCAATAGCTTTATGCAGAAAGGCATCGACATGCTGGTCGACGGGCATGATGGAGAAGTGGTGCGGGCCGCTCTGCAAAAAGATATTTCTCTCACTGACGAACGTCATATAGCCGGGACAACGGTATTCCGTGCATTTGGTGACGTGGCCCCCGCAATGGGGATGATCGGTACGCTGGTTGGTCTGGTTGCGATGCTTTCCAATATGGATGATCCTAAATCGATCGGACCGGCGATGGCGGTTGCATTGCTGACAACACTTTATGGTGCCGTTCTTTCTAACATGGTTTTTTTCCCGATAGCCGACAAACTGGATTTACGCCGTGAACAGGAAACACTTAACCGCCGATTGATTATGGACGGGGTACTGGCTATTCAGGATGGTCAGAACCCTCGTGTTATAGATGGTTATCTGAAAAATTACCTTAATGAAGGTAAACGAGCTCTCGATATTGATAATCAATAAGCTAAGGGGCTTGTGATGGATGATGATAAAAAATGTAACTGTCCGCCTCCCGGGTTGCCCATGTGGATGGGTACCTTCTCTGATTTGATGTCGTTGCTGATGTGTTTTTTCGTTCTTCTGCTCTCTTTTTCGGAGATGGATGTTCTTAAGTTTAAGCAGATCGCTGGTTCGATGAAGTTTGCCTTTGGTGTACAAAACCAATTGGAAGTTAAAGATATACCGAAAGGAACCAGTGTTATCGCTCAGGAATTTCGTCCCGGGCGTCCGGAACCGACCCCGATTGATGTGATCATGCAGCAGACCATCGACATCACCAAACAGACGCTGGAGTTCCAGGCCGGCGAGTCGGAACGTGCCGGGGGAAAACAGCGTGATGAGGGACAACAAACAGGTGGTCAGTCACCTAATGATTCCATTGAGCAAGATCAAAGTAGTGAAACAGAGCAGCAATCAGCGCAGTCCACTTCAGAAGAAATGGCTAATATCATGGAAAGTATTAAGAAGGCGCTGGAGCAGGAGATTGATCAAGGAGCGATTGAAGTTGAGAACCTTGGGCAGCAAATTGTTATTCGGATTCGGGAGAAAGGTGCGTTTCCTGAAGGTTCTGCATTTTTACAGCCAAAATTCCGGCCTTTGGTTCGTCAAATCGCCAATCTGGTGAAAGATGTTCCCGGTATTATTATGGTATCCGGTCATACCGACAACCAGCCGGTAGATTCAGAACTCTATCGTTCAAATTGGGATTTATCCGCTCAGCGTGCAGTTTCGGTCGCTCAGGAAATGGAACGGGTGCCAGGGTTTGATCATACCCGTTTACGTGTGAGAGGGATGGCAGATACCGAGCCGCTTGAAAGCAATGATACGCCATTGGGCCGGGCCCGCAACCGACGGGTGGAAATCAACATTATGCAGGGTGAGCCTCTGTATAGTGAAGAAGTTCCATCTGTGAAGCAATAATGGTATTTCGGTGTAATTCCTGTCCTGTCAAATAGTTAATCAGGAAAAATGGATTCGATGAAACAAACGTCCGAGGGCATGGATGCCCTCGGGAAGCGATATAGGGACATTTGGAGCGGTTTGTGGAATCGAATCCGTTTTTTCAGATAATTAATCATTCGGTACAACTATAAAAGGTAAGTTTCGGCTTACCTTTTTTTGTTCTCTTTCCCTCGCGTTTTAAACTCGTGTATAATCTTGCGCCTTTAAAGCAGATGATTGCGTGCCTGATGTGGCAATCATCATAAGTCTGGCTAACCTGAAGTTGCGAATAGTCCTATGAAGTTTATTGTTAAGCCCCATCCAGAAATTTTTATCAAAAGTGAATCGGTTCGTAAGCGTTTTACAAAGATTCTCGAAGGTAATATTCGCAATATTGTGAAGCGCCGGACTCAGTCTGTTGCCGTATTTAACCGCCGTGATCATATTGAAGTTACCTCGCAAAGTGACGAGTATTATCAGGAAACGTTAGAAATTCTGACGCAAACACCGGGTATCAGTCAGGTACTGGAAGTGTTGCAATCGGATTTTACTGACTTGCACAATATCTATGAGCAGGTACTTGCTCATAGCCGCGATAAGATTGTAGGAAAAACGTTTGTGGTGCGGGCCAAGCGTCGTGGTAAACATGATTTTACCTCAATTGAGCTTGAACGTTATGTCGGTGGTGGTCTTAATCAGGCGGTAGAAAGCGCCAAAGTTAAACTGAAAAATCCAGATGTGACGATTAATGTCGAAGTCGCAGATGATAAATTGAATCAGATTATTGCCCGTTATAAAGGGCTGGGTGGTTTCCCTCTGGGAACTCAGGAAGACGTATTAAGCCTGATTTCGGGTGGTTTTGATTCTGGTGTTTCAAGCTATCTTCACATTAAACGTGGCTCAAAAGTTCATTACTGCTTCTTTAATCTTGGTGGTCCGGCGCATGAGATTGGTGTTAAGCAGGTAGCTTACTATTTGTGGAATAAGTATGGCTCATCGGCAAAAGTGCGTTTTATCTCTGTTGATTTCGCTCCGGTTGTGACTGAAATACTGGAAAAAATCGATGACGGTCAGATGGGAGTTGTGCTTAAACGAATGTTTATGCGCGCTGCTGGTATGATCGCAGAAAAATTTGGTATTCAGGCACTGGTGACCGGGGAAGCGTTAGGTCAGGTTTCCAGCCAGACTCTGACCAACCTGCGCCTGATCGATAACGTGACGGATACGCTGATTCTTCGTCCGCTGATTAACTGGGATAAAGAAGATATTATTCAGGTAGCCCGCAACATTGGTACCGAAGATTTCGCTAAAACGATGCCTGAATACTGTGGGGTGATTTCTAAGAGCCCGACGGTTAAGGCGGTTAAAGCGAGAATTGAAGCGGAAGAAGCGAATTTTGACTTCTCAATCCTTGAAGATGCGGTGTACAACGCCCGTCAGATGGATATTCGTAAAATCGCAGAAGAGAGTGAAGAGCAGGTTCAGGATGTTGAGTCTGTTGATCAGGTAGCGGACAATGCGGTTGTTCTTGATATCCGTAGCCCGGATGAAGAAGATGAAAATCCGCTGGTAATCGACAATGTGGAAGTGAAGCACTTACCATTTTATAAGTTGTCCACCCAATTTGGTGACCTGGATCAGTCCAAAACCTACCTGCTTTATTGTGCCCGGGGTGTGATGAGTAAATTACAGGCTCTGTATTTAAAAGAGCAGGGCTTTAATAATGTGAAGGTTTATCGCCCGTAACGATTGATTTCTCTCTGGTTAAAGTGCCAAAGCTGCCTTTTACGGGCAGCTTTGTTGTTTTTATAGCCATTGATTATTCCGGATAAAAAAAAGCACCACTAACCGTGGTGCTAACAATTTGACAGACAGGTCAAGACTAGAATACAGGAAGTTACGTAATGCAGCAGACGTATCTGCGCATGACGTCAGGTAATAGATTACCTAACTCAAATCTGAGTATAAAAACACAACATCGCAAGACTAAGCTATTTGGTTCCACAAGAGAACCAAGCCGTTATAGCTTGTTTTGACAGTGGAAATATAGATTTTTTCTCGCTTGCCCTCAACGGACAAATTATAATGTTTCGGATTATAAAAACTAATCCGAAACTTAATCTTCAAAATAGGTCATTATGATTTCCAAACGCATTCCTCCCTTAAAGTCATTACGTGTATTCGAAGCGTCAGCCCGTCATCTGAGTTTTACCAAAGCGGCAGAGGAATTGTTTGTGACTCAGGCGGCCGTCAGCCATCAGATCAAATCGCTGGAAGAGTTTTTAGGGATTAAGCTGTTTCGCCGGCGTAACCGGGCGTTGCTGCTGACCGAGGAAGGTCAGAGTTATTTTCTGGATATTAAAGATATCTTCAGTTCGATTCAGGAAGCGACCGACAAACTATTATCTCGCAGCGAAAAGGGGGCGTTAACCATCAGTCTGCCTCCGAGTTTTGCCATTCAATGGCTGGTTCCCCGTTTAGCAGATTTTAACCGCCAGGAACCGGATATTGATGTCCGGATTAAGGCGGTCGATAA
>JBNKRC010000033.1:0-13384 GCA_050296215.1 Vibrio sp.
GAAGGTTGTCAGCCTGAGCCGGTGCTTGATGATATCCCTGACTTACGCGTTTCCGCTTTAAGTCGATCAAGTGAAAACATTTTGCAGAATATTGGGGCGTGGGAAGGGATTAAGCAACGCCGGGCCGCGTCTTACCAGGGTATATCTGTGTGGGAACAGGACAGTTTTGCGTCCATTGAGTTTGATGCTCAGTCGATTGCTCAGACAAATCTCGGCCATATTGTTGAAAATCGGGTCATCCAGCTGGCACTGCTGGATGTGGTTCAGAAACAGGCAAATGTTCGATTTTTTATGCCGGCAAAATGCCAGTCACTGGCGGTGGGGGAAAGTGAGATCTGGATGACGCTCGATAACGGTTCAGCCTTAACGGCTAAACTGGTTGTTGGCGCTGACGGTGCGAATTCGTGGGTGCGACAGCAAAGTGATATCCCACTTACTCTCCGGGATTACGGTCATAGTGCGTTGGTGGCAAATATTATCACCGAAGAGCCGCATAATGGCATTGCACGTCAGATTTTTACTCCCCGGGGCCCGCTGGCTTTCCTGCCATTGTCTGATCCCCATATAAGCTCAATTGTCTGGTCGACGGAACCGGGTAGGGCTGAAGCGTTGATGCAGGCAGAAAAAGATGAATTTGAACAACAACTGACGGTCGAATTTGATAATCGTCTCGGACTATGTTCGCTGGTTAGTGAACGTGCCGTTGTGCCTCTGAAAATGCGTTATTCTCGTGACTTTGTCCGCTCCCGAGTGGCTCTGGTTGGGGATGCTGCTCATACTATTCACCCATTGGCAGGACAAGGTGTCAATCTGGGTTTACTTGATGCTGCCGCTCTGGCCCAAGAGTTGATAGTATTGTGGAAACAGGGAAAGGATATCGGTTTACAACGGAATCTTCGGGCTTACGAGCGGTGGCGTAAAGCCGAAGCGGCAAAAATGATAGCAGCCATGCAGGGATTCAAAGAACTGTTTTCCGGTGATTTTCCCGTCAAAAAATTCATTCGCGGACTTGGGATGATTCTCGTCAATCAGTTATCTGCACCGAAAAATGAGTTAATGAAACGGGCGTTAGGACTGGATGGGGAACTGCCTGTACTGGCTCAAACCAAGTAATATCCTGAACTGGAAAGCCTGATGCTTTCCAGTTTTTGCATAATCATTCATTAATACTTATGCAATAGTGCAGCGTAATTTATTGATTTCACTATTTACTTCTTTAACAGTCTGGTAGTGATGAGCTTCAGCTATATCCGGAATCAGGAGTTTTCCATAGTCAAAATCGAACTTTCCTATTCCATAAATATAAATGGAACCTTTAAAAAGCCGGGTTACATGTTTTGCTATCATTCCTGGGGTATAGCGCTTAAAAAATCTCATTTACCTCACCTTAGACATTATTGTTTTTTGTTAATTATATGAATATTAGCCCTTACCAATTGTGACTTCTAAGACGAAATCTTTTATATATAGCCGTTTAGATGCATATTTGTGTTCTAATCGACAAAAAAGGGCTTTATTTGTTATGAAAATGTAATCGCCTATGCAGTCCGGGATTACATTAACTTTCTTTTTTGCCTGTAAATTAAGCAGTTAAAACCGGGCTGATATGTTGTTTCTGTCATTTAGGCTGTTTTTTGTCCGTTTGAGTCCAGCATAGTAAGCCAGTGTTTAATGACAGTTTGAAGACTGTAAGATGGATTTTCGGTGAAGGCGCAGGGATAAAAAAAGCCCACCATAAAATTTGGTGGGCAAATAGTCACAGATGCATTACACAAAAAGTGGTTTGATGCTGAAAATTCAGCTCAATCACTTTTATTGTTGGAGAAGGATGTAACAGCGCATAACGCCGTCTGACTTTTACCAACGAATAAAGATTACTCTAAAAACGTAAAGTTGACTATTTATGTTTCCATCACGCCTAATCATTCATGATGAAATTCTTAAAATTGAGATCAGTATCACGGAAATATGTAACAAATATCTATTAAAGAACTATTATTTAATAATTTCGGCAAATATTGGCTGACATAACTGCAATAAATCATCTAGTTGAAGAGCTATTCCGGCACGGCGATCTCCGCTACTGATGGTAATCTGAGTTTCATACCGGGTACTCGGATCAAAAATGACCGGCATATTTCTTTTTAATAATAACGGAGTGACCGTTCCGGTTTGATATCCGGTGATCTTCTCAACCTGTTCACTGGAAACGCAAGTCATCCGCTTCCAGCCAAGGCATTGGCGTACTTTTTTGGGATCAACATTATAGTTACCGGGAATGCAGGCTAAAGCGTACTGATCGTCCATATCTCTGAGTAAGATCGACTTGATCATCTGGCTGGGTCTTATGCCTCGCAGCCTGGCGGCGTCTTCGATACTCAATGCCGGACGTGACTGGTGCAGCAGATCAAAGCTGATCTGCTGCTGAGTAAGGTATTGCGTTAATTGAGTGGATAATTTATTCATCATTGTCTAAAGGGTAAGGCAATGTGTCTATTGTCCATATACTTTCCGGATATCCGGCGATGCGCAGCCGGGTATCCGGCTCAAGATCATTAGGCAGAATGATTAAACCGGTAGCCTGCCCGTCACTATACTGGTATTGGCACAATAAATTTCCGGCGGTACGCCAGTTTTCACCAACTGAACGTTCAAGGGTTAACATTTGCGTCATTGGCGCATCAAACGGACCGCTGATTCTATACATTGCGCGTTTATTGGTGCCTCGGTATTTGGCTCGGGCAATCGTTTCCTGTCCGGTGTAGCAGCCTTTAGTGAAGGATATTCCACCAATGGCCTGTAAATTCAGTGCTTGTGGAATATGTTGGTTCTGCTCTGCCTGTTCTAAAACAGGATTGGCTTCGGTAATGTCAAACAGGTACCACATTGATTCGTCACATTTGATTTGTGCAAAATCATTAGCCAGAGTTTCTGCCCGAGCCGGATCGATGAGAAGCAGCCAGCGTTGTGCAGAGATTTTTACCGCCGTCCCGCCCTCAACGGTACGAACATTACCATTTTGTCCTCCACTGAGTTGATCGATATAGCTTTCAGCATTTTCTCCCAATACTCCAAGGCAAACATCGGGACTTTGCTCAATATCGACTTTAGAAAAAACCGCGTATTTCCTGAACTCTTTGAGATCGGCTTCAATTGCTGAGCGCGGTTGAAAAAGCGCATATCCGTCATTGTGCCGGAACAGTCGGAAGAGGGACCACATTTTTCCTTTAGCATCACAATGAGCCCCTAAGGTTGACTCATTCGGATCCAATGCGGTGACATCGCAGGTTACTTGTCCGTGCAAGTAAGATTTCCTATCTGGCCCCACCAGAGTAATGGCTGACCAGGATGGTAAATGGGAAAGCATTAATAGTGGCAACACATCGCTGCTTGCAAGTGATAGTGGTGTAAATTCGGTAGTCCAGCTCATAATCTATGTCCGACAAGAGGGGTTTCTTATTATGTTAAAGCGGATCGCAAAATTTGTCAGCAGCAACAAGAGTGTGATTGAGCTACTAGTGGAATCCTTAATCCCTTGTTACACTCGTTTCCCATATATAACTTGTTGAGGATTATGGATGTATTCAACCGAAGAGAAAGCTCGAATCAAATGGGCGTGCCGCCGCGGAATGTTAGAGCTTGATGTGGTGATTATGCCTTTTTTTGAAGAGTGTTTTGACTCACTCAATGAATCCGATCAGAAAGATTTTGTTTCTCTGCTGACTTGTGATGATCCTGATCTGTTTTGCTGGATCATGGGACAGGGCCGTAGCGAGGACCAAGCTCACGCTTCCATCGTGGATAAGATTGTTGCCTATAACCTCAGCAAGGTCCGTTAACCTTTTTCTCCGCCCATCCCGATTCTATTCTGTTGTTGAGATTGTACTGTGGAATGTCGCGATAGGAGGAATCACCCTGGCTCACTTGCCTTTAGTTGTCCAGATTTATGCGCTGTGTCTGTTGGTGAAGTGGTATCTGTCTTCTGAGATGCTTATCCGCTCACTGAGCGGTGAGATCCGATTTACACCAGAAGGGAAGATGATTTTTGCTGATGGGCACAATGAGATCGTGCGATATATCGTTACGCTATATTCACCCTTATTTCTCGGTATTAAATGCCATCGCAAACTCTATCTTCTATGGCGGGACAGCTGTTCTGAAAAGCAGTATCGTTATCTGATATTTAACGAAAAACGGAGGCGTTATACCTCCGTTGTTTCCAGATAATCAGCAGACACTATGATCAGAATTCGCCAGGTTCGAGAATGGTAGGACCGCTATGTTCAAGTTGATCCGGATAATCCAGTGTGTAGTGCAAGCCGCGGCTTTCTTTGCGTTTCATTGCACAGTGAACCATCAGTTCCGCTACCTGGAGCAGATTACGCAGCTCGATCAGATTATTTGAGACGCGGAAATTACTGTAGTATTCGTGAGTTTCCTGTTTTAACAGTTCGATGCGGCGCAGCGCCCGTTCAAGACGTTTATCAGTACGAACGATACCCATATAGTCCCACATGAACAGACGCAGTTCGTGCCAGTTGTGCTGAATGATAACTTCTTCATCTGAGCTGCCTACCTGACTGTCATCCCATGGCGGTAAATCGTGAGCCAGGGTTGATTCAGACAGGTTTTTCAATATATCACGCGCGGCAGAGCGGGCATAAACTACACATTCCAGCAGTGAGTTTGAAGCCAGACGGTTTGCTCCGTGTAAGCCTGTGTATGTAACTTCACCTATCGCATAGAGCTGTTTCAGGTCAGTTTGTCCTCTCTGATCAACCATTACCCCGCCACAGGTATAGTGCGCAGCCGGCACGATAGGAATCGGCTCTTTGGTCATATCAATGCCTAAATCCAGCAGACGCATATTGATGGTCGGGAAATGTTTTTCAATGAAATCAGCGGGCTTATGGCTGATATCAAGGTACATGCAGTCCGCACCTAGGCGTTTCATTTCAAAGTCAATAGCCCGGGCGACAACATCGCGGGGAGCTAGTTCACCACGATCATCAAAGTCAGGCATAAAGCGGGTGCCATCCGGGCGTAGCAGATAAGCACCTTCACCTCGCAGTGCTTCTGTAAGCAGGAAATTTCGTGCTTCAGGGTGGAACAGACAGGTTGGGTGGAACTGGTTGAATTCAAGGTTGGCTACACGGCAACCGGCACGCCATGCCATTGCGATACCGTCACCGGAAGAGACATCCGGGTTAGAGGTATATTGATAGACTTTGGAAGAGCCACCCGTTGCCAGAATGACGGCTTTTGCACAGATAGTATCAACATGCTCTTTATTGCGGTTCCAGACGTAAGCGCCGATGACTTTTTTGGCATCGCCACCGATTCTGTCTTCGGTAATCAGGTCCAGTGCAGTATGGCGTTCGAGAACGGTGATATTGGGGTGATTGATGACGTTATCCTGTAGTGAAGTCTGCATTGCCATCCCGGTGGCATCAGCTGCGTGCAGAATGCGGCGATGGCTGTGACCACCTTCTCGGGTCAGGTGATATTTCGGTTCTTCTTCATCACTGTCTTCATCCAGATCAAAAGGGGCTCCGCCATCGATTAACCACTGTACCGATTTTTTTGCATTTTCCGCTATAAATCGTACTGTCGATTCTTCACAAATACCTGCACCGGCAATTAACGTATCCTGGACATGGGACTCAATACTATCAGATTCATCGAATACGGCGGCGATTCCGCCCTGAGCGTAGAAGGTTGAACCTTCACTCCATGGCCCCTTACTGAGAACGATAACATTGCATTTCTTTGCTACATGCAGAGCCAGTGTCAGACCTGCTGCGCCACTACCAATCACTAGTACATCACATTGATGTTCTCGTTTTTCGCTCATAACTTGTGTTTTTTCCCAATGATTCATTAAGCCTAAGTCTGGTCGGCCGGACTTATCCTAATGGTGTGCATCGACATTGAATAATAATTTTGTCACGTATTTGTAAAATATAAACACGATCTCGCAAGATAGTCTATAAGACGCTCTGATTATAAAACCGCTTGGAAATTAACGTCCTCTTATACCCTTCTCAGGTGAAGTTGCAACTCTAATTGCAGCTAACGACTATTACATTCCTTGTGGCTATTGAAATTTCAAAACTTTGCTCCATGATAAAAGCAAGATTGATATCCGTAGCTTATGGACAATATTTTCTCAAAAGAGAAGAAAATTTACTGAGGCGAGGGAACTAATTACATTCTACCCAGTCGTAATATAGTGCTCATGCCAGCGGTGGTGTCAATACTACTTTTTGCAGTATAAATGTCCATATCTGAGAAGGTACGGGAATAACAATAGGAGTGTACGCTCGAATGAACGAGCAGTTAACCGATCAAGTATTGATTGAGCGAGTTCAGGGTGGGGATAAGCAAGCATTTAATCTTTTGGTCAGTAAATACCAGAATAAGGTCTGTAATCTTATTTCCAGATATGTGAGCAATTCGGGTGACATCCCTGATGTTGCACAGGAAACGTTTATAAAAGCTTATCGTGCTATCCCGGGATTTCGTGGAGAGAGTGCGTTTTATACCTGGCTATACCGAATTGCTGTGAACACCGCAAAAAATTACCTTGTTGCGCAGGGCCGCCGTCCGCCATCAAGTGATATCGATGCTGAAGATGCTGAAAATTATGAAAATGGTAGTGCATTAAAAGAAATATCGAACCCCGAAAACATTTCGTTGTCCAACGAGCTAAAGGGCGCTGTGTTTTCGGCGATAAACTCATTACCAGAAGATTTGAAGACCGCAATGACACTCAGAGAGCTTGATGGTTTGAGCTATGAAGAGATTGCTGTGGTGATGGATTGTCCAGTTGGAACCGTGAGGTCCCGGATTTTTCGGGCTCGTGAAGCGGTTGAAAAGCAGATTAGTCCGCTTTTATAACCTAATAAAAAGGTCAACATGATGGTGAACAGAATGGCTGATATAGAAAAACTTTCAGCGCTCATGGATGGAGAATTGGTTGATAAAGCTTTAATCAGCGAATTGAGCCAGGATCCTGAAAGTCAGCAATTGTGGCGTAATTTCCATTTGATTGGAGATGTGATGCGTGGTGATGTTCCGCAAAAAGAGTGGAATATTGCTGATAGTGTTGCTCTCGCGCTCGAAGATGAAGCTCCGCACTCTCTGTATTCAGCTCAGGCTGACATTGAGCCGGTGGTGGTTCCGATTGAATCACAACCTACACCGGGAAAAGCGAAAAAAGGCTTACCCGCCTGGCTGTCCCACTTTGGACAAGTCTCTATTGCAGCCAGTGTGTGTTTAGCTGTGGTGTTGGGGATCCAGTTAAACGGAACTCAGCAAATCCAGTCGGATGTAACTGGGCAACAGGACTTACCTGTGTTACAGACGGTTCCGCTATCCGGTGTTGCCGAGCCGGTCAGCCTGACTCGTGAATCTGTCAAGAAGCAGGTTTCCGATTCTCATGTTCAGGAGCAGCGTCGTCGTATCAATGCATTGCTTCAGGATTATGAATTACAGTTACGTTTGAATAGCAATGCCTCATCCGGGCAGAATGGTCCTCAAGAGTCGGTAGTTGAATGAAAAAATTTCTGATCAGTGTTGTCGCGCTGTTCAGCTTAAGTAACACTGCGGCCTTTGCTGACACTCCGTCGGCAGAGGCTTTGTTGCTTAACATGAATCAGGCCAGTCAAACTCTCAATTATGAACTCTCCTATATTCTAATCAGGAAGAATGGCATTGAGCCATTACTGTATCGCCATGTGGCTGAAGCTAATCACCAGCTTGCGCATCTTATTTACCTTAGCGGACCGGTTCGTGAAGTGATCAAACGTGGTGATGAAATCAGCTATATTGAACCGGGAAGTGAGCCATTTACGGTGAAATCTACGGAAATGGTGGCGCCGACGATTCCGATGCTACATTCAGATATCGCTCAGTTAAGTCTCTATTATGACTTCGTCAATATCGGCCGGGCCCGGGAAGCCGGAACAGCTTGTCAGGTAATTCGGGTTGTGCCGAAAGACGGACTCCGTTATTCCTATATTCTTTGGGTTAGTGAACAAACCAAACTGCCATTACGGGCTGACTTAGTCGATCGCGACGGGGAGGTTCTTGAACAGTACCGGACTATCTCATATAGCGTGACTGATAAACTTGCTCAGTTAATGGATGGCTTAAATGATGCGCAACTGCCGGCAGTGCTGTCGTTGCCCGGAAGTGAACTGAAAAGCAGCTTTTGGTCGGTGGGGTGGGTGCCAAATGGATTTGTATCGAAGGAATTAAGTCGGTATCGTATGGCTATGACTGAGAAAGTGGTTGAGAATGAATTATTCTCAGACGGGCTGTTTAGTTTCTCGGTATATGTGTCTGATGCCGATAATCAGTCGTTGAAAGAACAGTTGATTCGACAGGGAAGACGAACACTGCATAGCGTGATTAAAGGAACGAATGAGATTTCCGTTGTTGGTGATATACCACCAACAACGGCTCAGAGAATTGCTCAGTCCGTGACCTTTACTAGCCGGTAACAAGAGGACGGAACCATGATGACTGCACTTGCGACGGTAACGGGTATTACTCCCGTTTCCGAAGGCTATCTAGTTAATTTGAGTTGTGAACAAAAAAGCAGCTGTAGTGGTTGTTCGGCAGCAAAAAGTTGTGCAACAGGTACGGTATCCAAAGCGATGGGCAATAAATCCCTCCAGTGGAAATTAACCACATCGTCAACGGTATCGCCGGGGCAGGTAGTGGAAATTGGTTTCCCCGAAAAAAGTCTGCTTCAGTCAGCCGCTCTGGTTTATCTTCTCCCTTTATTTGCGCTGTTGCTTGGCGCCGTACTGGGGGAAATGTGGGTAGCTCCGTTGCTTAAAGGCGGCGAGGGTATCATTGTGATCAGCGCTTTTGTGTTTACTGTGTTGGGAATTCAAACCGCAAGGCGCCTGGCTAAACGTCTGGAATCCAGTGCTAAAGACCAGGTGGTTATTTTGAGAATACTGGGTGAACCGATATCCTCTCAATCCTCTTCTTAATTTATGGTGCGAAGCACATCGAAATTGGGTAGAATCTGCCAACTTGATTTGAATGTCTGTCGGAAACAAAATAATGGCAGACATTTAAGTTCTCCGTTTTACCTTTTAAAGTTAAGTCATCTCAGAATCTATGAAGCACATTCGTAACTTTTCGATTATCGCCCATATTGACCATGGTAAGTCGACCCTCTCTGACCGTTTGATCCAAGTTTGCGGTGGATTGTCTGAACGAGAAATGGCCGAGCAAGTTCTCGATTCAATGGATCTTGAACGCGAGCGTGGTATCACCATCAAAGCGCAGAGTGTGACTCTCGATTACAAAGCCAAAGACGGTGAAACCTATCAGTTAACCTTTATCGATACTCCGGGACACGTCGACTTTTCTTATGAAGTGTCTCGTTCTCTGGCTGCCTGTGAAGGGGCGTTACTGGTGGTGGATGCTGGTCAGGGTGTTGAAGCACAGACTCTGGCTAACTGTTACACGGCTATCGAAATGAACCTCGAAGTTGTGCCGATTCTGAATAAGATTGATTTACCGGCGGCTGAACCGGAACGCGTCGCAGAAGAGATCGAAGACATTGTCGGCATTGATGCAATGGACGCGGTTCGCTGTTCGGCGAAAACCGGTCTGGGTGTGGATGAGGTTTTAGAAAAGATCGTTTCTGCGATCCCGGCTCCGGAAGGCGATCCGGATGCACCGACTCAGGCTCTGATCATCGACTCTTGGTTTGACAACTATTTAGGTGTGGTTTCTCTGGTCCGGATTAAAAACGGTTCACTGAAGAAAAACGACAAAATTAAAGTCATGAGTACCGGGCAGGTTTGGGGTATCGACCGCATCGGTATCTTTACGCCTAAACAGATTGATACAGATGGCCTCGATACCGGTGAAGTGGGCTGGGTTGTTTGTGGTATCAAAGATATTCTGGGTGCTCCGGTTGGTGATACGCTGACACTGGCGAAAAATGGTTGTGAAAAACCACTACCGGGTTTCCAGAAAGTGAAGCCACAGGTGTATGCCGGTTTATTCCCGGTCTCGTCGGATGATTACGAAAACTTCCGTGATGCTTTGGGCAAATTAAGTCTGAACGACGCTTCACTGTTCTATGAACCGGAAACGTCGGCGGCACTGGGTTTTGGTTTCCGTTGTGGTTTCCTGGGTATGCTGCACATGGAGATCATCCAGGAACGTTTAGAGCGTGAATACGACCTGGATCTTATCACTACGGCACCAACCGTCGTGTATGAAGTGGAAAAAACCAACAAAGAAGTGATATATGTCGACAGCCCGGCTAAGCTGCCCGTTGTTAATGATATCGAAGAAATTCGCGAGCCGATTGCTCGTTGTAATATTCTGGTACCTCAGGATTACCTGGGTAACGTCATTACGCTGTGTATTGAAAAACGTGGTACGCAGGTTGATATGGTCTACCACGGCAACCAGGTTGCACTAACCTACGATATTCCGATGGCGGAGGTGGTACTGGACTTCTTTGACCGGTTGAAATCGACTTCACGTGGCTATGCATCCCTTGATTATGGATTCCAATGCTTCCAGGCATCGAATATGGTACGAGTGGATGTGTTACTGAATGGCGAAACCGTGGATGCTCTGGCAATCATTACGCACAAAGACCAGGCGCAGACTCGTGGACGGCAACTGGTTGAGAAGATGAAAGAGTTCATTCCTCGCCAGATGTTTGATATCGCGATTCAGGCGGCGATTGGCAACCATATTATTGCCCGTTCTACCGTGAAACAATTACGTAAGAACGTATTGGCAAAATGTTATGGCGGTGACGTAAGCCGTAAGAAAAAACTGTTGAAGAAACAGAAAGAAGGTAAGAAACGTATGAAGCAGATCGGTAACGTCGAATTGCCTCAGGAAGCGTTCCTGGCCATTCTGCATGTGGGCAAAGATTAATTTTTCGTCCAGTGCTAATCGAAAATTAACCAGTATAAGTGAAAGGGTCCCGGCTCTTTCACTTTCGCATTTTTTGGATAAGGGAAGTCGATGGCAAATACATTTTCACTCATCTTGGTGATTGTTACTCTGGTAACCGGGGTTATCTGGGCTTTGGATAAATGGATCTGGAGTAAAAAACGCCAGGCAAAGATGGCTGAGGTAGAATCTCAGACGAATGGCTTGGATCCTAAACTGGCGAATAAAATTGCGCCCCAGTCTTGGTGGGTAGAAAATAGTGTTTCTATTTTCCCGGTAATTGCTTTGGTATTGGTGGTTCGCTCATTCATTTTCGAACCATTCCAGATTCCGTCGGGCTCTATGATGCCAACACTGCTGGTTGGTGATTTTATTCTGGTTGAAAAATACGCTTACGGTTTAAAAGATCCGGTATGGCAGGCTAAGTTAGTCGAAACCGGTGAACCACAACGTGGTGATATCGTTGTATTTAAATATCCGCTCAATCCTAGTATTGACTATATTAAACGTTTAGTTGGTATGCCTGGCGATACGATTCGTTACAGCCGCGAGAAACAGATTTGTATCCAGCCTAAGGGTAAGCCGGAATGTACGCCGGTGAGATTAAGTAACGCGCAGTGGAGCGAGTTTACTCAGTCAGGCCGCCGCTTATTAAGCGTTGATGAAAAACTGGGTGATGTCGATCATCAGATTTTGGTTAACACACAGCGTATTGATGATGTTGCAGCATACAAACCTCGTTCAGGAGTGAACGAGTGGATAGTTCCTGAAGGGCACTATTTTATGATGGGAGATAACCGTGATAATAGTGCTGACGGCCGCTATTGGGGATTTGTCCCTGAAGCGAACTTAGTGGGTAAAGCAGTGGCAATCTGGATTAGCTTCGAGTTTGAACGCGGAGCAGACAGTATTCTGCCATCCTGGATCCCGACAGGAGTACGATTTAATCGTATTGGTTCAATCAAGTAAGGTGGGAAATCCCGCCTTCAACCCTTTGAGAAAATATGAATTCTCCTATTAATAGATTAGAAAAAAAACTCGCCTACGAGTTTAACAATGCTCAATTACTCGATTTGGCACTGACTCACCGCAGTGCCGCGGGTCTTCATAATGAAAGACTCGAGTTTCTGGGCGATTCAATTTTAAGTTTTGTTATCGCAGACGATCTCTATCACCGTTTTCCCAAGATTAATGAAGGTGATATGAGCCGTATGCGTGCGACGTTAGTTCGTGGTAATACGCTGGCGGAGCTGGGCCGTGAATTTGGCCTGGGAGATTACTTAAAATTAGGTCCAGGTGAGCTGAAGAGCGGCGGTTTCCGTCGTGACTCTATACTGGCTGACGCGGTTGAAGCGATCATTGGTGCCATTTATCTTGATAGTGATATAGAAATGGTGCGTAAAATTGTTCTGGCCTGGTACCAGACGCGCCTGGACGCTATTGAACCGGGTGTATCACAAAAAGATCCTAAAACGCGTCTGCAAGAATTTTTACAGGGACGAAGAAAACCTCTCCCGGTCTATTTAGTGACTAATATTAAAGGTGAGGCACATAACCAAGAGTTTACTGTCTCCTGTGAAGTGGCCGGAATCGGAACTCCAGTCGTAGGTAAAGGCACCAGCCGGCGCAAAGCTGAACAAGCGGCGGCAGAACAAGCATTAGAGCAGCTAATTAATGTCTGATAAACCAATCTCTGATAAAAAAACGTCCGATCAAGAATTCGATATTGATGCCTATTTTGCATCGGGTCAGGAGCCGGAAACTTCTCAGGTCGAGAGTTTACCGGAGAATCAACATTGTGGTTTCGTTGCGATTGTCGGACGCCCCAATGTCGGTAAATCTACTCTTCTGAACCATATACTGGGGCAGAAGATTTCGATCACCTCACGTAAACCGCAGACAACGCGCCATCGAATTATGGGTGTGGATACCTCCGGAGACTATCAGGCGATCTACGTCGATACTCCGGGATTACATATTGAAGAAAAACGTGCCATTAACCGTTTAATGAACCGGGCGGCAAGCAGTTCGTTAAGCGATGTGAATCTGGTGCTGTTCCTGGTTGACGGAACTCACTGGACCGATGATGACGAAATGGTGCTGAATAAGCTGAAGCAAGCTAACTTCCCGGTCGTATTGTGTGTCAACAAAGTTGATAACGTGAAAGATCGTAATGAAGTCATGCTGCACATGATGGATATGTCGAAAAAAATGGACTTTGTTGAAGTGGTTCCTATTTCGGCAAAACACGGCAAAAACATCGATGTGATCCGCAAACTGGTGCGCCAGCATCTGCCTAAAGCCATTCATTACTTCCTACCATGTTACTTAAAGTATATGGTTAAAAAAAAAGATTGGCATTTCGTTATTGTGATTGGACTAATAGGTTTTTTTGATGTACCAGAAAGTTTGAAATGTGGTGTTGAATACCATT
>JBNKRC010000034.1:0-13231 GCA_050296215.1 Vibrio sp.
CTTCTCATGGATGCGTGATATTCAGGACTGGTGTATTTCCCGTCAGCTTTGGTGGGGCCACCGCATTCCTGCATGGTATGACAACGACGGTAACGTTTATGTCGGCCGCAGCGAAGAAGAAGTTCGTGAAAATAACAACCTGGCACCAGTCGTGGTTCTGCGTCAGGATGATGACGTACTGGATACCTGGTTCTCTTCTGCACTATGGACCTTCGGTACGCTTGGCTGGCCGGAAAAAACACCGGAACTGGATATGTTCCACCCGTCTGATGTGCTGGTAACCGGCTTCGACATCATCTTCTTCTGGGTGGCGCGTATGATCATGATGACCATGCACTTCATCAAAGATGAAAACGGCAAACCTCAGGTTCCGTTTAAAACCGTTTACGTTACCGGTCTGATCCGTGACGAAAACGGCGATAAAATGTCGAAATCAAAAGGTAACGTGCTTGATCCTATCGATATGATCGACGGTATTGATCTTGAGTCTCTGGTTGAGAAGCGCACCGGTAACATGATGCAGCCGAAACTGGCAGAGAAAATCGAGAAAAATACGCGTAAAACTTTCGAAAACGGGATCGAACCATACGGTACTGACGCATTGCGTTTCACTCTGGCCGCGATGGCATCCACCGGTCGTGATATCAACTGGGATATGAAGCGTCTGGAAGGTTACCGTAACTTCTGTAACAAATTGTGGAACGCAAGCCGCTATGTGTTAATGAACACGGAAGAGCAGGATTGTGGTTTTGCCGCAGGTGCAGAGCTTGAATTCTCACTGGCTGACAAGTGGATTGAATCTCAGTTTGAACTGGCAGCCCGTGATTTCAACAACCATATCGACAACTACCGTCTGGATATGGCCGCCAATACTCTGTACGAGTTCATCTGGAACCAGTTCTGTGACTGGTACTTAGAGCTGACTAAACCGGTTCTGTGGAAAGGCAGCGAAGCGCAACAACGTGCAACCCGTAAGACACTGATTACCGTTCTGGAGAAGACACTGCGTCTGGCTCACCCGGTTCTGCCTTACATAACTGAAACGATCTGGCAAAGCATCAAGCCATTAGTTGACGGCGTTGAAGGCGATACCATCATGCTTCAGGCACTGCCTCAGTATGACGAAGCGAACTTCCATCAGGAAGCGCTGGACGACATTGAGTGGGTGAAAGCGTTTATCACCAGCATCCGTAACCTGCGCGCTGAATATGACATCAACCCGGGTAAACCGCTGGAAGTGATGCTAAAAGCGGCGAACGAGGTGGACGCTGCGCGTATCGATGCCAATAAACAGGTTCTGGTATCACTGGCGAAACTGGAAAGCGTTCGCGTACTGGGTGCGGATGAAGCCACACCGGCTTGCGCAACGGCACTGGTTGGTAAATCTGAGCTGATGATTCCGATGGCCGGTCTTATCGATAAAGATGCCGAGCTTGATCGTCTGGCGAAAGAAGTCGCTAAGACTGAAGGCGAAATCAAACGCATCGAAGGTAAGCTGAACAACCAGGGATTTGTGGCGAAAGCACCGGAAGCCGTGGTTGCCAAAGAGCGTGAGAAGCTTGACGGTTATAAAGAGACGTTAGTTAAGCTGGAAGAGCAGAAAGCGACAATTGCTGCGCTTTAAGCTGATGCTCTTTTAGCGACGATAGAATAAGGGTCAGAACCATGTTCTGACCCTTAATTATTTGGTGTAAACAAGTAAATAAAAGTCATCATGCTCAAAATATCCAACAGCGTAGAACTCGCCGACTGGGAAATTGAACTCAGTGCCATTCGGGCAACCGGGAATGGCGGGCAGAACGTCAATAAAGTCTCCAGCGCGATACATCTGCGATTTGATATCAAACACTCAACTTTGCCGGATATCTACAAACAAAAGCTGCTCGCCCTGTCAGACTCAAGAATCACCAAAGAGGGGGTCATCGTGATTAAGGCGCAATCCTATCGAACTCAGGAGAAGAACAGAGAAGATGCTCGCAACCGACTCAAAGAATTAATTATTTCCGCTATGGTAGTTGTCAAAAAAAGACGAGCCACTAAACCAACCAAAGGCTCCCGGCTAAGACGATTAGAAAGTAAAAAGAAAGCCGGCGCAACCAAAAGCCTGCGTGGTAAAGTCAGCTACTGAGATTAGCAACGATTCTCTGCTGACGGGAGAATCAAACCACCCGATTCTGCTCCCTGCCACTGAAGAAAACCTTAATATTCTCTATTAAAATATTAGCCAGCCTCTGAATCGCACTGTCACTCCCCCACGCCACATGTGGCGTCAGCAGCAAATTGGGTAAATCAACATTCGCAATCAGCGGATTGGAATCATCCGCCGGTTCCTGAGTGAAGACATCCACACCGGCAGCAGCAATCTCACCGTTTTTCAGTGCCTCAACCAAAGCCTGCTCATTCACCAGACCACCACGACCGGTATTAATTAAGATGGCCGTCGATTTCATCTGTTTCAGCTCAGTTGCGGAGATAGTATTGCGGGTATCTTCCGTTAAAGGGCAATGCAAGCTAACCACATCCGATTCAGCAATAACCTGCTCAAACGGCAAATACCCTTCCCGGCAGGATTCCGCGCCCTTCCGCTCAGCAAAAATCACTTTCATACCAACGGCTCTGGCTAATGCTGCCGTTGCCTGACCTAATGTCCCGGAACCGATAATACCCAGTGTTGAGCCGGCAATATCCCCGATCGGATGAGTAAAAAAGCAGAACTGTTTTTTACGCTGCCACTCACCATAAGCGATATCCTGATGGTAACCAAACAGATTACGCCGTAAGGCAAAAATCATCCCTATCACATGTTCGGGAACCGATTGAGTGGCATAACCCTGAATATTGGTGACCGCAATATGATGCTCACGACAATAATCGATATCAACGTTATTCACTCCGGTTGCCGCGACCGCGACAAGTTTAAGGACGGGTAACAGGGAGAGCAGCGCCGCATCCAGCACCACTTTATTGGTGATGATGACCTCAGCGTCTTTTACTCGCTCATACAATTCATCGGCAGAAGTAAGCGGATACTCAACCCACTGGTGCTCAAGCGGTAATTCGGGAATCACGATCTGTTGCGGAATAGTGGAACGATCGACAAATACGATCTTTGGCTGAGTCATCCTTTTCTCCTGAAATGAATCTTACTTATGGACGGGGTAATGTTTTATAGTCCGGCAACTTTCTAGGCGGATCAAAATGTTCAAAAATAACTTCTTGTGCCTGAGGACAGAATTCACAGGGAACAAATAAACTTTTGAGCCAGTGGCTGCGCGGATGGTAAAAACTTAACTCCGCCGCATGCAGATGTAAACGGGAACCGAATTCACGCGCTTCCTGAGGCGCGTAAAACTCATCCCCCACAATCGGATAACCAATGGCCAGCATATGTACCCGCAACTGATGCGAGCGTCCCGTAACCGGAAAAAGCCGGACTAACGTGGTCTTCTCTTTGCGTTCCACCACCTGATATAACGTTTTGGATGGCTTACCCGTTTCGTGACATACTTTCTGCTTTGGACGATTCGGCCAGTCACAGATAAGCGGAAGGTCAACGCAACCCTCTTCCTGCTCCACATGTCCCCACACCTCGGCGTAATACACCTTATGTGTCAGACGGTACTGAAACTGCTTTTTCAGTGCACTTTCAACATGCTTATTTTTAGCAAAGATCATCAGCCCGGAGGTCGACATATCCAGCCGGTGCACAACCTGAGCGTCGGGATACGTTTCAATTAACCGGCTCCACATACTGTCGTAATGCTGTGGCTCACGTCCGGGTACGGAAAGCAGTCCTGATGGCTTATTCACCGCAATAATATAATCATCTTCAAATACGACTTCGACCCACGGTTCGGTAGGTGGTGAATAGTCGATCATGGCCATGTTTGGCTCTCCGAAAAATAGAATTGGCTAAGTATATCAGCCAATGACAAATCACCAAAACTCCGCTTTTATTACGGGCAGAAAAGCCCCGCACCCACTTAATCCGGACCATATTATGAATTAAGTTTGACACATTATTCATATGTGATATTCATATGATTGCTGATACCATCCCTGCCCGTAAAACACCCGATAAAAGCGGCAGAAACTATCACGAATACAATCCGCATCAGACCCACGTTGTAAGGAATCAGAATGGAAAATGCTGTTTCATACCCTTCAGAGAAAGGTTCATCCCTGTCTCAGTTAATCAAATCATTAGGCCCGGGAATTATGATGGCAGCGGCGGCTGTCGGTGGTTCTCACCTGGTGGCGTCCACTAAAGCCGGTGCCATTTATGGCTGGCAACTCGCACTGTTAATCCTGCTGGTAAACCTTTTTAAATACCCGTTTTTCCGCGCAGGCGTACAGTACACCATGGGCACCGGCGACACGCTGGTTGACGGCTATTCGAAACTCGGCCGCCAGTATTTATGGATATTTGCCGTACTGACCGCAGTCTCTGCAGTAATTAATACCGCGGCATTAACCCTCTTCAGCGCAAGCCTGCTCGGTTATTTCATTCCGTTTGAACTTTCCGCTACAACATTGTGTTTTGTCGTTGTCGGTGTTTGTCTGGTGATCCTGCTTGCCGGTCACTATCGGGCACTGGATACCCTGTCAAAAGTCATTATGTCGGTTTTGACCATAACGACTCTTGTCGCGGCCATCATTGCCTTCGGCAACCCGGTGGAAAAACTGCCTGATGTTGTCACTCCGTCACCGTGGACTCTGGCTTCTATCGGCTTTCTGGTTGTGACCATGGGCTGGATGCCGGCACCGATTGAAATATCTTCTATTACGTCGGTTTGGTTAAAAAACCAGTCAAAACAACAAGTCGTCACACCGAAATCGGCCTTGTTCGACTTTAATGTCGGCTACATTGCCACGGCAATTCTGGCGATTGTGTTCTTAAGTTTAGGCGCGCTGATTCTGAACGGAACCGGTGTAAAACTGTCACAATCCGGGATTGGATTTTCACATCAGCTGGTCAGCCTGTACGCGTCAACCATCGGCGAATGGTCACGCTATCTGATCGCAGTGATTGCATTTTTCTGTATTTTCGGCAGCACTATCACCGTTATCGACGGTTACTCCCGCGTGGTGTCTGAATCACAACGTCTGCTGCAAAAGCAGGAGCAGGAATCAAGAACGAATCTGGTTGTGTGGATGTTAATCATTTCAGTGGCGTCACTGGGTATTCTGGTATTCTGGAAATCGGCTCTGATTCCGATGCTTAACTTTGCAATGATCATGGCCTTTATGACTACGCCGGTTTTTGCACTGCTCAACTATATTCTGGTATCAAAAACTCCATTACCGAAAGAACTGGCTATGAGCCCGAAACAAAAGTTCCTTTCCGTTTTCGGATTAATCTACCTGTTCGGCTTTCTGGCCGTATTTATCTGGTGGAAATGGCTGATGTAATCCCTCCCCATTCCGTTACCTCATGAGCAGTCTTTGGAATTGAATTTTTCCTGACCGGCTCATGAATGGATGGGTAAAAACTGTTAATCCGGAAAACAAAAAAGGGCGTACTGTGTACGCCCTTTATGATGATCAAACTGAAAAATTAGTTATGGGCCACCACAATCACCCGTAGTGAATCTAACTGATACTGAGCCTGACTGATGTAACCGGATAACAGCTCAATCTGCTTCTCCAGCACTTCAATCTCTTCGTCACGAATGGTCGGGTTAACGGCTTTCAGCGCCTGTAGACGTTCAAGCTCACTGTTTAATGAATGAGCCATTTCCTGATTCGCAGCCTGACGAATCTGCTCAACTTTCTGTTCAACATGGGTTTCACCGGCATTAATCAGCTTAACAATATCACCCTGAACCGAAGTCACCAGTTTATTGGCCAGCTGGCGGTTCACAGGACTAAGCTGGCGATGGAACCCTTCAAACTCAACCTGTGCGGATAAATCATTACCTTTCGCATCCAGCATAATGCGGATTGGCGTTTTCGGTAAGAAACGTCCTATACCGCTGCGTTTCGGTGCCTGAGCATCAATCACATAGATCAGCTCTAACAACAAAGTACCGACCGGTAACGCTTTATTACGTAGCAGAGAGACCGCCGAAGTGCCCACGCCTTCGGTCATCAGTAAATCGATACCACCTTCAATCATCGGGTGTTCCCAACTGATAAAGTGCATATCTTCACGCGATAGCGCAGTCTGACGATCAAAAGTAATGGTCGCCCCTTCATAAGGTAAGCCAGGATAGCTTGGCACCAGCATGTGCTCGGAAGGTGTGACGACCAGCGCCTGACTGCCTTTATCATCCTGATTCAGACCGATAGTATCAAACAGGCTAAGGGCAAATCCCACCAGATTACTGTCACCATCAGTATCGGAAATTGACTGAGCAATCTCATCGGCACGCTCGCCGCCGTTGGAGTGCATTTCCAGCAAACGGTCCCGGCCATGTTCCAGCTCCGCTTTCAGGGTGGCATTCAGCTTTCCTGAAGCTTCAATTAATGCCGCCAGCTGTTGTTCATCCGGATACGTTAGCAGTTCGTCCAGTTCGTCAGCAAAGCGATCAAACACCGTACGCCCGGTCGGACAGGTATCCTCGAATGCATTCAGACCATCGTGATACCAGCGAGCCAGAACCTCCTGAGCACCGCCTTGCAGATAAGGCACATAAATGTCCACATCACGGGTCTGACCAATCCGGTCCAAACGGCCAATACGCTGTTCCAGCAGATCCGGGTTTATCGGCAGATCAAACATCACCAGCTGATTGGCAAACTGGAAGTTACGGCCTTCCGAGCCAATTTCACTACAGATAAGCACCTGCGCCCCGCCCTCTTCCTGAGCAAAATACGCCGCGGCTTTATCCCGTTCAATGATCGACATGCCTTCGTGGAATACGGTCGCCCGGATCCCTTCCCGTTCACGCAGAGCCTGTTCAAGCTGTAATGCGGTCTGCGCTCTGGCAGCAATCACCAGAATTTTGTCGCTGCGTTTAGCCTTAACCTTTTCAATCAGCCAATCAACACGCGGGTCAAACTGCCACCAGCGGGAGGATTCGCCCTCATACTCCTGAAATAATTCTTCCGGAAACAGGCGCTTATTCGCATCCAAATCCCCAAACATATCAGCCACTTTCATCGAGTTCTTATACTGGGACGGCATTTTCATGGCTAACAGGTGAAGGTTACGTTTAGGGAACCCCTGAATCGCCGCACGGGTATTCCGGAATAACACCCGTCCGGTACCGTGGCGGTCCATCAGATTGGAGACCAGCTCATTACGGGCACTGGTTTTTTCATCATCGCTGACGTTACTGTCTATAATTCTGAACAGGGGTTCTACGTCCTGTTCCGATAGTAACTCACCGATACTGTTCTTCTCTTCATTCGTGAGTTTTTCGCCGTTCATCAGTGCACTGACCGCATCGGCGACCGGAGCGTAGTTCGCTTCCTCTTTCAGAAACGCCTCGTAATCATAAAAACGATCCGGATCTAACAAACGCAGACGGGCAAAGTGACTTTCCCGGCCAAGCTGCTCAGGCGTCGCGGTCAGCAACAAGACACCAGCGGTCTTCTGGGCCAGGGACTCGACGATCTGGTATTCGTGGCTCGGCGCTTCGGTGCTCCATTCAAGGTGGTGCGCTTCGTCGACCACCAACAGATCCCAGTCTGCCGCTAATGCCTGTTCAAAGCGTTGCGGATGATTTTTCAGAAAGTTCAGCGAACACAAAACATACTGCTGGGTTTCAAACGGATTGCTGGCTTCGCTCTCCGCTTCGATGCAACGTTCCTGATCAAAAATAGAGAAATACAGGTTAAAACGGCGCATCATTTCGACCAGCCACTGATGCTGGAGCGTTTCAGGAACGATAATCAGAAGGCGCTCAGCACGTCCGGTCAGGATCTGCTGGTGAATAATCATCCCGGCTTCAATCGTCTTACCCAGCCCCACTTCATCCGCAAGCAGGACCCGCGGCGCATAACGATGACCCACTTCGTGAGCGATATAAAGCTGATGAGGAATCAGTCCGGCGCGCATACCGCACAAACCACGTAACGGGCTTTTGTGCTGTTGATGCTGATTAAGCAGCGCCCGGTAGCGTAAAGCAAAATTGTCCATACGATCAATTTGCCCGGCGAATAACTTATCCTGCGGCTTGTTGAAGCGAATCTGGTGGCTGAGGAAAATTTCTCTGACCTTAACCTGATCTTCCTGAGTATCTTCACGAGTCCCGATATAGGTAATCACGCCATTATGTTCTGCCACGTCTTCGACTTTCAGTGACCAGCCTTCCTGGCAGTCAATCATATCACCGACGTTAAACACCACTCGTGTTACCGGAGCATCATTGCGTGCATAAACCCGATTCTCTTCACATGCAGCAAACATTAATGTTACTGTTCGTGCGTCTTCGGCAACGACCGTACCTAATCCCAGATCACTTTCAGTATCACTAATCCAACGTTGCCCAATCGTAAAAGTCATCGCATGACCACCTTGCTACTTATTAATTTAAAAATGAAGACCGTATCTAAATCCGTATGGATCTATTTTAAACCCTATACAGTAATTTAAAGCCTATACAGAAAAGGGGGCTAATCTTACTTGAAGCCGTGATAGAGGTCACGCGAATCTGACGGAAACTCACACGACATCCGGCCGACATAAAAGCGTAAAACAAACATGTCATTTCTAGAGAACCTTGTTAACGGTTATTACGGCTGCACCATCTGGATATTTATTGCTCTCAATTGGCATAAACCATGCAAAAGATCTATATGTAATATAACCAGTTATGAAACGTACACCCTAATGAACCGTTAAATACAAGTATGAGTTTGCAGTCATCCTGAATGCGAGACAGACTCAGGATGACTCAGGCACTTCCTTCTTTTTAAGCCATTACGGCAAGGAGACGCTTATGGGCGACACCGAACGGAAACTGTTTGTACTAGACACTAACATCCTCCTTCACGAACCTTTCGCAATCTACTCCTTCAAAGAACATGATGTGGTCATCCCCATGACCGTCCTCGAAGAACTCGACCGGATTAAAGACAGCAAACGCGACGTCGCACGCGACGCCCGGGTTGCCATCCGCGCACTGGAAAACATATTCAAAGAGGTAACACCGGATGAAATTTCAGCGGGCATTCCCATCAATCCGGAAGGCGGTGAAGGTTCCATTTCTATTCTTGCCGATTATGAACTTCAGGAAACAGTGAAAGCCTTTGCCGATAAGGCCGGGGACAACCGGATATTAAATGCGGTGCTGTATATTCAGACGAAGCGGGCTCCCCGGGAGGTGGTGTTAGTTACCAAAGATATCAACATGCGGTTGCGCGCAAAAGGTGCAGGCGTGCGCCATGTCGAGGATTATCGTACCGACCAATTAATCGATGACATCCAGTACCTGACTAAAGGTTTCCAGCAACGTCCCGGTGATTTCTGGAGTTCCGTCAGCGAAGTCGAAAGTAAAAGCCTTAATGGTAAAACGTATCATGTATTAGACCGGGAACCGTTCGACCCAACCTTTATCAATCAATATGTGATTGACGAAGAAAGCGACTTTGCTGCGCGTGTTGCCGGGATCAATAACGATAAGCTCACCCTTAAGGATATGAGCCGTGAGCGGATGATGCACCGCCGGGCCTGGGACATCATGCCGAAAAATGTCTATCAGGCGATGGCAATGGATGCCCTGCTGGATCCGGATATTGATTTAGTCATCCTTACCGGGGCAGCCGGTAGCGGTAAAACCTTACTGGCAATGGCCACGGCTTTGGAACAGACCATAGAGCGTAAGCTGTTCGACAAAATCATTGTCACGCGTAACACCCCGGATATCGGCGAGTCAATCGGCTTCCTGCCCGGTACCGAAGAAGAGAAAATGATGCCGTGGCTGGCAGCGGTAACGGATACCCTTGAAGCGCTGCATAAAAATGATCACTGTACCGAGGGCTCGATGCGCTACATCTGCGATAAAGCCAATATTCAGTTTAAATCGATAAACTTTATGCGCGGCCGTTCTATTCAGAATGCCTTTGTTCTGCTGGATGAATGTCAGAACCTCACCGCCTCGCAAATCAAAACCATCATCACCCGCTTTGGCGAAGGAACAAAAATTGTCTGCTCGGGAAACCTGGCACAAATCGATTCGCACTACTTAACCCCGGTCACATCCGGACTGACCTACATGGTAGAGCGATTTAAGAACTTTGAAGGCAGTGCCAACATCCATCTTAACGGTGTAGTCAGAAGTCGCCTGGCAGAATTCGCAGAAGAGAATTTATAAGCAAAAAATGCGAGATATTATGTATGTCTCGCACTTTTTATAAAATACTTATTCACATTTCAGGGTAATTTATGTTTTACTAACCTATCTTACTATTAATCCGGGAATGAGATATGGCTTTCAATTTACGTAACCGTAATTTTCTCAAACTTCTTGATTTTACGACGACTGAAATCCAGTTTCTGCTCGACCTGGCGGCTGAACTTAAAAAAGCCAAATACGCGGGCACAGAACAAAAGAAACTGGCAGGCAAAAACATTGCACTAATCTTCGAAAAATCATCTACTCGAACTCGTTGTGCTTTTGAAGTTGCTGCCTTTGATCAGGGCGCACAGGTGTCGTACCTTGGTCCTTCAGGCTCACAAATTGGCCACAAAGAATCAATGAAAGATACGGCCCGTGTTTTAGGCCGTATGTATGATGGTATCCAGTATCGCGGCTACGGGCAATCCATTGTGGAAGAGCTCGGTGCCTACGCCGGTGTCCCGGTATGGAATGGTTTAACTGATGAATTCCATCCGACACAGATTCTGGCCGACTTCCTGACTATGCAGGAACATAGCCGGGGCAAAGCGCTGCATGAAATCAGCTTCGCTTACCTGGGTGATGCGCGTAACAACATGGGCAATTCGCTGATGGTTGGTGCAGCGAAAATGGGTATGGATATCCGCATGGTCGCACCGAAAGCGTTCTGGCCGGAAGATGCGCTGGTTGCCGAATGTCAGGCAATTGCAGAGAAAACCGGAGCAACCATTACGCTGACGGAGAATGTGGAGCAAGGCGTGAAAGGTTGTGACTTCCTGTATACCGATGTCTGGGTGTCAATGGGAGAAGCGGCGGAAGCATGGGATGAACGCGTCGCGTTAATGAAACCCTACCAGATCAATATGGATACCATTAAGCTAACCGGTAATCCTCATGTTAAGTTTATGCACTGTCTGCCGGCGTTCCACAATGATGAAACTACGGTCGGGAAGGAAGTGGCTGAAAAATACGGAATGCAAGGTCTGGAAGTGACTGAAGAAGTTTTCGAATCTGAGCATTCAATCGTATTTGATGAAGCAGAAAACCGTATGCACACCATTAAAGCAGTAATGGTGGCAACCTTAGGTTCGTAAATACATAAAAGACGATAAATAGCATACTCCAAAAGCGTTACCCGATCACTTGCACTGACGATTGTTAAGGGTATAATTCGGAGCAATTTATCAAAGGGGAACAGCATGAGCGAAGGCATTGTGGCAGCTATGCAATGTGTTAATGGTAAGCAAATCATCTTACCTGCGGTTCTGTTTCCCTTTATATGAAATTTTGAAGCCTCCTCATTCAGGGAGGCTTTTTTATGTTTGTCAGAAAAGATGGGGAAGATGAACATGGCGAATACGCTATATAAAAAGCACATCATTTCAATTTCAGAGCTGACTCGTGAAGAGCTGGAATTGATTGTGGCAACCGCCGGTAAGCTGAAAGCACAACCGATGCCGGAACTAATCAAAAATAAAGTCGTCGCGAGTTGCTTTTTTGAACCATCAACACGTACACGCTTATCTTTCGAAACGGCCATTCAACGCATTGGCGGCAGCGTTATCGGTTTTGATAACGCAGGTAATACATCGTTAGCCAAAAAAGGCGAAACACTAGCGGATTCGGTTCAGGTTATCTCCTCTTATGTCGACGCTTTTGTTATGCGCCACCCGCAGGAAGGTGCAGCACGTTTAGCCTCCGAGTTTTCTAACGGAACTCCGATCATTAACGCCGGTGACGGTGCCAACCAGCACCCGACTCAAACGCTGTTGGATCTGTTCACTATCGCCGAAACTCAGGGACGTCTGGATAATCTGAGCATCGCCTTTATCGGGGATCTGAAATACGGACGTACCGTACACTCTCTGACCCAGGCCCTGGCAAAATTTAACAATGTACGCTTCTACTTCGCCGCTCCGGACGCACTGGCAATGCCGGACTATATCCTTGAAGAGCTGGACGATGCCGGTATTGCTTATAGCCTGCATACCGAAATCGAAGAGGTGATTCCTGAAGTGGATATCCTGTACATGACCCGTGTGCAGAAAGAGCGTTTTGACGAATCGGAATATGCCCACATCAAGTCGGCTTATATCCTGACTGCAGCGCATTTAACCGATGCCCGTCCGAATATGAAAGTACTTCATCCGCTGCCACGTGTCGACGAGATCACAACCGATGTTGATCAGACACCACATGCTTATTTCTTTAAACAGGCAGAAAATGGTGTCTATGCCCGCGAAGCACTGCTTGCACTTGTACTTAACGAATCACTGTAATCGGGGAGAATGAACATGGCTAAAGAAACTCAATTGCAGGTAGAAGCAATCAAAAACGGTACGGTTATCGACCATATTCCGGCTCATATCGGTATCAAGGTTCTTAAACTGTTTGATATGCATAACTCAAACCAGCGCGTAACGATTGGTCTGAATCTGCCGTCATCAGCTCTGGGTGCGAAAGATCTGCTCAAAATCGAAAATGTGTTTATCAATGAAAGCCAGGCCAACAAACTGGCGTTATACGCTCCGAATGCCACGGTAAACCAGATCGAAAACTACGAAGTGGTTAAGAAGCTGGCCCTGGAACTGCCGGAACGGGTTAATAACGTCTTTGCCTGCCCGAACAGCAACTGTATTTCGCACAATGAACCGGTTGAAAGCAGCTTTAAAGTCATTGAGAAGAATGATGATATTCGCCTGAAATGTAAGTACTGTGAAAAAGTATTTTCCCGCGAAATCGTTACCGAACGCGAATAGCATAATTTGCCAGACTCAAAGAAAAAATACCGGATAAACAGAGGGATCAACTCTTTACCAACCCCTCTGTTCTGTGCAAACTGGTTAGTCTCACGAACAAAATAAAATGGAATTAAAGTAATGACTAAAGTACTTCATACAGAAGCAGCTCCAGCGGCTATCGGCCCTTATGTACAGGGTGTGGAT
>JBNKRC010000035.1:0-13142 GCA_050296215.1 Vibrio sp.
CATACACTTCTTTTGCCAGGGTTGGCAGATGGAACGGTTTTTGTCCCCGACGCAGCAGGGTCATGCCATGCTCACTGCGGGTGACCAACAGTGCTTCAAGCTCATATTTTTCGATCAGTTCAAAACCTTTTTCCACCAACATGGCTTCATCTTTGACTTTTCCCACCACTGCTTCAAATTCCGCCAGATTCGGGGTAAGCAGGGTTGCACCACGATAGCGTTCAAAATCGGAACCTTTAGGATCGATGAAAACCGGCACACCCTCTTCTTTAGCTAAGCGAATAAACGAGTCAACATGCTCAAGGGTGCCTTTGGCATAATCAGACAGAATGACCGCTTTCACATCAGGCAAAACTTTCGCCATCCGCACCAGAATTAACTGCGGATCAAAGTCGTCCACTTTATCTTCAAAATCAAGACGGATAAGTTGTTGACCGCGACTTAACACGCGTAACTTGGTAATGGTCGGAATTTCATCCAGTCCGACAAAATCACACTTAACATTTAAAGAGCTTAACTGCTGATCCAGCACGGCCGCCGGCTCGTCATTCCCGGTCAGACCGATCAGATGTGCCATTCCCCCTAACGACGCAATATTCATCGCCACGTTAGCTGCCGCGCCCGGACGCTCTTCGTTCTTTTCTACTTTGACGACAGGAACCGGAGCTTCTGGAGAAATTCGTCCTGTTGGTCCGTACCAGTAGCGATCTAACATCACATCGCCAACCACTAACACACCAGCTTGCTGATAGTCAGGCAAAATGGGTTTCATCTAAATTCTCCAATCTTTATTTTAAGCTGAGTTTATCACAGTCCTTACTCAACTAAACCAGTAGTGCCAGGCCGCTTTTACATTTTCGCGTTCCTGTACAAATTTCGTTTCATCCACATCCGCATCCAGATTCAGCAAATTGCGATGATGTATTTCATTTCTGAGTGTCGTGTAAGCACACGTCAACTGCCCGGCCTGAGCTTCACTCATTACGCCTTCACGCATTAACGATTCAAAAATGCGAACATTATCCGACCACTCCGTTAACCCAGGCTTGTCATGGCTGAAACGGAGCACCAGATATTGCGCGATAAATTCGATATCGGTAATTCCTCCCGGATCCTGCTTAAGCATAAAACGTCCCGGCTTTTTATTGGCCAGATGCTCAAACATCTTATGCCTCATATCATCAACCTCTTTGGTTAACACAGCAAGGTCACGCGGAGTTGATAAAATCTCGTGACGAACGGAGGAGAAAGCTTTGTACAGCCGTTGATCACCAAAAATCATTCTGGCTCTTACCAACGCCTGATGCTCCCAGGTCCACGCCTCATTCATCTGATAGTCGCGGAACGCATCAACAGGGCTGACTAACAATCCTGAAGCACCGGATGGCCGTAACCGAGTGTCAATTTCGTACAAAATGCCCGATGGCGTCCGGGCTGAGAACAGATGCACAACCCTCTGAGCCAGACGCAGGTAAAACTGACGCCCGTCAATCTCTTTTTTTCCATCGGTGTACACATTGGCCGGACAATCATGGACGAATACAATATCCAGATCGGAATTGTATCCCAGTTCCCAGCCTCCGACTTTTCCATAGCCAATAACAGAAAAACCGATTCCGTCACGATCTTTTAAATGGGTCGGCTCTCCATATTTTTCAACCGTTTGCATCCAGGCCTGTTTAACGACCGCATCAACAATCGCTTCGGCCAGATAGGTTAAGTGATCGCTCACTTTCATCACGGGCAGCACTTCCGTGACGTCAGCCGCTGCAATTTTTAACAAGCATATCTGTTTAAACTGCCGTAACCCTTCCATCTGCTGTTCCATATCGTCTTCAGGGATACGGGCAAGAAAGTCGCGTAATTCGGTACGATAAGAATCTAAAGCGACCGGATTATACAGATGTTTAGGATCGATCAGTTCATCAAGTAATATAGGATAACGGGCCAACTGCTCGGAAATCATCGGACTTGCGGTACATAGGCGTACCAGTTGGGTTAGTGCAGCAGGATGCTCATCCAGTAATTCGAGGTACGTTGTACGGGTTACGATGTTCTGCAACAGGTGCAGCACCCGGGAGAAACCAAACTGGCCATCTTTATTGGCAAAAACCGCAGCAAACACTTTGGGCATCAACCGGGTAAGCACTTCACGCCCGCGTGGCCCCAGAGTCTTTTTCGAGATCTCCGTTTTAAAATCAACCAGAGTCTGTGCAATACCCGATTCTTCATTTAAACCAATATCTTTTTCAATAATGTCAGCAATAACATCCGCCTTATGCGCCAGATCCCATAGCTCATGATAACAACGGGCCACAGAATCATCATCACTATGTTCTTCCTCGCCGATAAGCGCCACGAATACACTATGTACGTTTGCCATATGCTGCCGGGTCTGAGCCAGCATCCCTTCCCAGTCCGCAGCCCCCATTGCACAGGTGAGTTTTAGCTGACACAATTCATTATCCGGAAGGGTCTGAGTTTGCTTATCATCAAGCGCATGCAACAGGTTCTCTAACCGGCGCAGATAGAAATAAGCCTGATAGAGTTTGTTAAAGTCGGCCTGATCCAGTTGTTCGATCTTAACCAGCGAGTTAAGCGTTCCAATTAACCCCCGCTGGCGAAGCAACGGCTCACGCCCCCCGCGGATCAGCTGAAAGACCTGGACGATAAACTCAATTTCCCGGATACCGCCGGCACCGAGTTTGATGTTATTGACTAAACCACGGCGGCGAACCTCGGTCTGAATCATCGATTTCATTCTGCGAAGTGACTGAATGGCGCTGAAATCAATATAACGGCGAAAAACAAACGGACGCAACATCTGACGCAGCTCCTGATAACGAGGATACATTTCTTTCCCCATCACCCGGGCCTTGACCATCGCATAACGTTCCCAGTCGCGTCCCTGTTCCTGATAATAATCCTCCAGCGCGGCAAAGCTCATTACCAGCGGACCACTCTCGCCAAACGGACGTAACCGCATATCAACCCGGTAACAAAAACCATCAACGGTTGGTTTATCCAGACTCTTAATAATACGTTGTCCCAAGCGGGTAAAGAACTGAGCATTGGTGATACTCCGTCGCGCTCCCCGGGTTTCTCCGTTTTCAGGATAAGTAAAGATCAGATCGATATCAGAAGAAAAGTTAAGCTCTCCTCCGCCCAGTTTTCCCATGCCAATAATTAACATTGGCTGAGCTTCTCCGGCGGCGTTACACGGCGTACCAAACTCCTGACAACACAAACGGTACTGCCACTGATAGGTTTCGAAGATCATCGCTTCCGCCAGTTCACTTAAATGAGAGAAACTCTTTTCAAGCGACCACGAATCCGGATGAGCGGCAGACGGAGATTGACCGCAAAGAAAATCATGCCAGGCGATATAGACCATTTCCCGGTTACGAAAATGACGCAACAAAGCCAGCCCCTGATCTTCATTTATAGTCTCATCAAGTTGCTGTTTCAGCTCATGACGGTAGCAGCAACTGCGCTCTTGCTTTGCCATTAAACCGGGGAGCTGCTCACAAAGCACCGGATCCCGCATCAGAGATTCAAAAATAAAATGGCTTAATCCGAGAACATAGTGCAGCTGATGAACAAATGATTCCTCCCATTCAGAGATGAAAGGATAGCGTTCAAGCAGTTTGGTGTAGTTTTTATCTGCAACCAGCGTTAATTCTTGAGGAAGTAACATGAAAATACCTGACTGACATAGAGAATTAATATTAGTTATAGCAAATCGGCGAAAATAAAAAACGCCCACTCGCACAGAGTGGGCGTTATATCAACTCGTAAATAAATTAAATTTTAAATGAGCCTATTTCTTTATCTAACTCTTCAGCGTTAGATTGCATCATTTCAGAAGTTTCAAGCAGTTCAGTAATAACTGTTACCGACGCTTCAACCAATTCACGGACATTGTTCAGGTTATTATTCATTTCCTGAGCCACATTGGTCTGTTCGCCGGACGCTTCTGCAATCTGGTAGTTCATCTGATTAATCTGTTTAACCTGCTCAACAATACCATTCAATTCAGAACCGGCATTCCCCACAAGCTCAACACCCTCGGCGGCTTCAACCACACTTTTTTCCATCAGATCAACCGCGGAATTCGCGCTGCTCTGCAGATGACCAATCATATCCTGAATTTCTACTGTTGCCTGCTGAGTCCGTTGAGCCAGATTACGAACTTCATCCGCAACCACCGCAAAGCCACGTCCGGCTTCACCGGCACGGGCCGCCTCAATCGCTGCATTCAATGCCAGCAGGTTTGTTTGTTCAGAAATACTCTGAATGGTCACCACAACGCTGCTGATTGCCGCAACCCGCTCTTCCACCTGATTGATCGCATGGGCCGATTCAGCAATGTCTTTAGACAGATCATTCATTTTCAGAATGGTTCCCTGAACAAAGTCCTGTCCGGTCTGAGCCTTAGATGTGGCATCTTCGGTTAAACTTGATGCCGAACGGGCATTATCTGCAACCGTTTTTATCGCATAGGTCATCTGGCTCATTGCCGTCGCTAACTGATCGATCTCACCAAACTCTTCCTGTGCCGACTCTTTGGTTTCTGACATACTCATCGTCATCACCTCACTAAGAGCTGACAGCTCCTGAGAAGTCGAAACCTGTAGCTTAATCACATCATGTAACTGACGGCGGGTTTTTTCTAATTCACGGGCCAGGTCACCATATTCATCCTTACAACCCACATCAATTTCCTGCGACAAATCCCGTCCGGCCATTGTCTGAATCGCATGGCTCAGATATGTATTCTGTCGAAGCATCAATCGGGCAGCAAACAACAAAATCGCAATAAAACCACCAAGCATAGCAACGGATTGCCAGATCATTGTGGTGATATACGCACTATAATATTTATCAGCAAGATCTACGTTTTTCGTCGCATCCAGAAGTGCCTGATAAAATGAACTCGCATCTCCCAATTGTTTAGCGATAATCACAACGGTACTCAATACCATTAATATGACCATCTTTGGAACGAGACGAACATCGGTAATTATTCGTTCCCACGGCTTAAATGCCATTTTATTCATATTCACTCTCCGTCTACAAATCTTCTTACTTTTTTATTATTAGCATTAAAAAATAAACGTACTCTGTACTGAATCATATCAAAAACCGAACGGATACTAAGCTATTTCTATAACTTTGCATTTCGCTCCATTTAAAAAGTTGAACAAAAGCACATTTTTACAGAGATATATTTCTGCTGTTCATTTTTAACGGCTGGTTCAGATATTACTTTAGAGTAATACCGCAGGCCCTACTAACAAACTTCGCTCAATATTTCCTAAAAAGTGGCGTAGCTATCATTAAATTAAGGCGGAGAATGATAAAGGTGGTCGTTGCGCCGTTAACCCGGCGCAACCGGAGAAATGAAAAATTATTACTGAGATGAGCGCCAGTAAGGAGTAACTGCCGTACCCATAGCGCGAGTCTGTTCCATGGCATGAAGAATGGAAGACTCCTGACGAACCAACCAACGCACCAGCTGTTCCTTCTCATCGCCCTCCAGATTTTCAACTAAACTCTGCAATGGCTTTAATGCCAACAGATTATCGATACCATGAAGCAAATCAGCCCATGGAAGACGAAATGCATCACGGGCTTCCGCATCATACAAATTGGCTAAACCAATACCGGTATACAGATTTCGGGTCAAATTATATTGCTGTTCAATATATTCCGCAGATGAAAGCGTCTGCCCAACCGGAAAAGCAACAAACAGATCAGCCCATGAATTTTCCAGATGTTCAATAGAAAATCCGCCAACCGGCTGCGACATTTTGTCCTTTGCTTTTTCATCTAAGAATGGCTGCCATCCTTTGGCCAGAATCCAGCGGCTAAGATCAATAATCAATCCGACATAACGCCCGGACTGAAGCAGCTTTAAGTTATCTTCACGGGAAGGGAGTTTCTCCTGTAAGGCTTTCAGCTCAGCTACCAAATATTTACGGGCATCAAGTTTACGTAATATATGCCCCTTATCTTTTAACAGGTCATCCAGATAGGCATAATCTTTTAACCAGTTCAGCTCCTGCTCGAGCCACTTGAGCTCCTGGCGAATAATAGCACTGGCCCGACGGGGAACGATATCTCCGAAAACGGCTAAGGTCTGGCGAATAAAACAGATAGCCTGACGAATCTCATCCAGGGCTTTAATTGAGTTACGCTCTGCGAAAATCTGCTCGTGATAGAACCAGTGCGACAAACCGTGCTCCAGAGATTTAACGAAACAGTCTTCAACGGTATCCGAACTCTTTACATCAACCAGAGTCAGAGCTTTGACTTCATCACCCTGATCGCCATTGGCTAAACGGTATCCGCGAGCGGCTTTACTTAAATTACCAAGGCGCACACCGCCTTGCTCACTGAGCATTCTGGCCAAAGTAAATAATGAATCTGTCTGCCCGGATTTCAACTCCAGTTCGACTTCACAAATCGTATCCTGCTTTTCCCCTGAAATGACGAGTCCCTGATCAAATGCAATTTCAATCTGGCTGCCATCCGGTGTACTGACTAACCATTGTTCACGGGTAAAATTCGTTGAAAACAGAGGCATAAGCTCAACATCGAGCTGTTCGGCACTCTTTCCTTCGGGCCAGATTTCGGAAGGGTGAAGAGTCAGATTGGGGGTGTTGCAGTTATGTTCCGCATTATATTCGGGACGCTGATGAAGACCAGCGACCACCCGGCCTGAGGTTTTTACCGTCTGAACATACACATCATCAAAACGTCTGATGCGCAGTCCTATATCATGTTTACGCAGCCAGTTGTCCGATGTATCAAAATACATGTTACCTAATTGTCGACTGCCATGTTGAAGCACTTTTAACCCGGCTATTTTTGCAAGCAAAATGTCCGAATAGTCTGGAGAAACAAAAAACTTCAGTTCTATCTCGGTTTCCATAGTTAACCCTTTTAAAGCAGATAGTAGAAGGATATTGCCTAATTTGTAGCTGAGCAAGAGAGAAATATAGAACGTTTGATGATCTAAAACAGTTTTCATGACACAGTTAATGGGTTACCATGCGCGCCTCTGTAGCCAAAGTGCAATATTAACGCAACACTTTCATGTTAGTTAAGCAAGCACTGTCATGGCTATTTAGATCAAATTTTTTATTAGGTTAGTTAACTATGCCAGTTAATACAATCATGGGACTATTCGCAAAGTCCCCAATTAAGCCTTTGCAGAGACATGTTGTCTGTGTCAACGAATGTTGCTCACATCTGATCAATTTCTTTGAGGTTAGCTTCCAGGCTGACTGGGAGAAAGCCGCAGAAATCCGGGCACAAATATCCCATCTGGAAAAAGAAGCCGACGTACTGAAGCGTGAAATACGCCTCAAGCTGCCTCGCGGTTTGTTCCTGCCTGTTGATCGTACTGACATGCTCGAACTTTTGACTCAGCAGGATAAATTGGCCAACTTGGCTAAAGATGTTTCCGGACGAGTTTATGGCCGTCGACTGGTCATCCCTGAGCCACTTCAGGAAAGTTTTCTCGCTTATGTTAAACGCTGTTTAGATGCGGCTGACCAGGCGCAAAAAGTCATCAATGAACTGGACGAACTTCTGGAAACCGGCTTTAAAGGCCGTGAAGTAACTCTGGTTGCTGAAATGATCCATCAGCTGGATACGATTGAAGATGACACCGACACAATGCAAATTCAATTGCGTCACGACCTGATGCAAATTGAGTCTGAGTACAATCCTATCGATGTCATGTTCATGTACAAGATTTTTGAATGGATTGGCGGAATCGCAGATCAGGCACAACGTGTAGGTGCCCGACTGGAACTTATGCTTTCACGTTCGTGAAATAAGAATAACAGTATATATAACGGCTACCTTTCTATACTTTGTCAGTAATTAGAAAAGGCATGCCTGCGTAAACATAAAAACTGGGTATTACAATGGATATACTTGCAAACTACGGCACGATTATAGTCCTTGTTGCAGCCGTCTTCGGATTCTTAATGGCAATTGGCATCGGCGCAAATGACGTCGCCAACGCGATGGGGACCTCGGTCGGCTCAAAAGCATTAACCGTTAAGAATGCAATTATTATTGCGATGATCTTCGAATTTGCCGGTGCTTACTTAGCTGGTGGCGAAGTGACCGACACCATCCGAAAAGGCGTTATCGAAACTGCGCTGTTTATAGATCAACCTGACGTTCTGGTGTTTGGCATGATGTCTTCCCTGCTGGCTGCAGGAGCATGGCTGCTGCTTGCATCCTACATGGGCTGGCCGGTGTCGACCACGAACTCAATCATCGGTGCCATTATCGGTTTTGCCTGTGTAACGGTAGGTACCGATGCAATCGACTGGGGTTCAGTGAAAGGGATTGTCGGAAGCTGGATTATCACTCCACTTATATCCGGTATTTTCGCTTATGTGATTTTCACCAGTGCTCAACGGCTTATTTTCGATACCGAAAACCCGCTGCTTAATGCGAAACGTTTTGTTCCGGTATACATGTTTATCACTACCATGGTGATTGCACTGGTCACCATCAAAAAAGGGCTGAAACACGTAGGCCTGCATCTATCAAGTACTGAAGCATGGATGTGGTCAGCAGCTATTTCAGCTATCGTGATGATTGGCGGGTACGTGTATATTATGCGCCGATTCTCTTCTAAAGAAGATGATCACAGCTTCTCCGGAGTCGAAAGCATCTTTACCGTGCTGATGGTCATCACCGCTTGTGCAATGGCATTTGCTCACGGTTCTAATGACGTAGCTAACGCAATTGGTCCGCTGTCTGCGATTGTTTCTACGGTAAGTAATCTGGGTAATATCGCCGCGAAAAGCCAGATCGCCTGGTGGATTCTGCCACTTGGTGGTTTAGGTATTGTTGTCGGTCTGGCAACCATGGGCCAGAAAGTAATGGAAACGGTAGGTACCGGAATTACTGAACTGACACCAAGCCGTGGTTTTGCTGCTCAGCTTGCAACTGCATGTACTGTTGTTTTAGCATCTGGTACCGGACTGCCAATATCAACCACTCAGACACTGGTTGGTGCGGTATTGGGTGTAGGTTTTGCTCGTGGTATTGCAGCACTGAACCTGGGTGTTGTACGTAACATCGTTGCATCGTGGGTAATTACGCTACCGGCCGGTGCACTGCTATCGGTTATCTTTTACTACGTTATCGAAGCGATGTTTATTTAATTCATCCGTCAGAACACTGTCAGAAAGGTGTAATAGCGTGATAAATATTTGAGAAAGGGAGGCTTTGCCTCCCTTCTTTGTTGCACCGGATAAAGAAACTTCATACTATCTGACAATACTGTCCTATTTATCAATCTTATCTGTAAAGGATTTAACGTGAAAAAATTGATGACTTGGGTGCTCATCTCATTATTTTCAGCACCGTCATTTGCGCAACAACTCTACGTTGCAGACAAACTGTTTACTTACATGCATTCAGGACCTAGTGCTCAGTACCGGATTATCGGTAGTGTTGATGCCGGTGATAAAATTAAGCTGATCCAGACTAATAAAGAAACCGGCTATAGCGAGGTTGTCGATGATAAAGGTCGCAAAGGCTGGATACAGAGCAAGTTTATTTCGTCTTCAGAAAGCATGGCGGTTCGTTTGCCGAAACTGGAAAGTGAATTAACCGAAGTGAAAGCTAAACTTGCCAGTGCTCAGGAAGATGCAGACCGGGAAAAAGCCGGTCTTGCTGAGTCTCTGGAAGTTCGCAGTAAGCAGGTAAATGAGCTGGAACAGAATTACAGTGAAATGATGAATAAGTTTACTGTAGCTCAAAGCGAAATTCGCGAATTACGCGCGAAACTGGATACGCAAAAAGAAGATCTGCTGATGAAATACTTTATGTATGGCGGCGGTGTCATGCTTGGCGGTATTTTCTTCGGTATTATCCTGCCGCACATTATTCCTAAACGTCGTAAAAATCGTTCTGACTGGGTATAAGATCCAATATCCCGCTGAATATTTTAAAAAGCTGCTCTTTCATGAGCAGCTTTTTGTTTTCTCAGACACTGACATATCATCACCAAGTCCGTATCATTGGCACACAGTTACTTCTGAACAAGATAAACAGATGAAAAGATATTTAGTCGGCGGAGCAGTTCGCGATCAATTACTTGGTATTGATGTCTATGACCAGGATTGGGTTGTGGTCGGTGCCACAGCTGAAGAGATGCTTGCCCTTGGCTATCAGTCGGTTGGTAAGGATTTCCCGGTCTTTTTGCACCCGAAAACCAAACAGGAATACGCATTAGCCAGAACCGAGAGAAAAACCGGGGCCGGCTATAAAGGGTTTGACTGTTTTTTTTCACCCGATGTCAGTTTAGAAGAGGATCTCAAGCGTCGGGATCTGACCATTAATGCAATCGCGCGCGATGATGACGGTACCCTTATCGACCCCTACGGCGGACAGGCAGACCTGAAAAACAAAATCCTTCGCCACGTTTCGGATGCTTTCGTTGAAGATCCGCTGCGTGTGCTGCGTGTCGCCCGCTTTGCAGCCAAACTGGCCCACCTTGGCTTTCGTGTTGCCGATGAAACCATGCAGCTGATGCAGGAGATCGTTCAGAGCTGTGAGCTACAAAACCTGACGGCTGAGCGTATCTGGCTGGAGTGGCAAAAATCACTTTCCACACAAAATCCTCAGATCTTTTTATCCTGTTTAAGAGAGTGCGGCGCACTTAAGGTTATTATCCCGGAAATCGACCGTTTATTTGGTGTTCCGCAGCCGGAGCAGTGGCACCCGGAGATTGATAGCGGAATCCATACTCTGCTCGTCACCGAACAGGCGGCCCGGATTTCGGATGATACCACCGTACGCTTTGCCTCAACGGTCCATGATCTGGGCAAAGGCGTCACCCCGGAATCAGAATGGCCGAGCCACCGGCTGCATTGTAAAACGGGGCAGAAATTAATCCGTGAATTATGTCAGCGGTTACGAATACCAAACGAGTACCGGGACCTGGCTCTGGCCGTTTGTGAACAGCACTCCAATGTGCACAGAGCGACTGAGCTACGCCCTGCTACCTTCATTAAGATTTTCGATAAACTCGATGTGTGGCGTCAGCCTGAGCGGTTAAATAAGGTTTTACTTTGCTGTCAGGCGGATCACTGTGGCCGGCTTGGTTTTGAATCGCTTCCCTATCCGCAGAAGGTACGGTTTGAGATGGCGTATCAGGCTGCGCTTGCGGTTGATGTGCAGTTGGTGGTTAAGGATGGGTTTCAGGGGAAAGGGATTCGGGATGAGTTGACGTTGAGGAGGGTTAAGGCGGTGGCTGTTGCGTTTTCTGACGCTTCAGAGGGTATGTCACGCTGTTAGTTTTCTCTGCTACGTAACCATTTTAGTAAGCGTGCCAGTAACTTTTTGCTGGCACAATGTATGGTCCGCCCCGTTTTTGCAACTATAATTTTGACGGAGATGGTTTGCGCTAATGTATTCGGATTCTCTCTTGGAAGCTCTCGCATTCCAGCTCCACGATGATATCTGCGCCAGATAATCCTTAAAAAAGTCCAAGCATCCTAAGTGCTATTTGTGCCATCAGGTTATTTATCTGGCCGATTGACCGTTGTCGTCATCATTATCATTGCAAATTTGGTTACTTATTTAGTCTGTTGAGAAACAAGCATATTGGCGTTGAACGCTTGATGCGAATTCATTACTGCCCAAGCGATTCGCGCCAGTTTGTTTGCCAATGCAACTATCACGACATTAAACGGTTTAGTTGCTCTCAGATTGGTAAGCCATGGTTCAAAACATTTCCCCGTCGTTTGTGGCTTAGATAAGATAGAACGAGCACAATGAATAAACAATGTTCTGAGCCGTTTGTTCCCTCGTTTACTGATCCCTAATAACGTATTTTTACCACCGGTTGAATATTGTCTGGGAACCAGTCCAATCCATGCCGCCATATCTCGACCACATTTAAAATGTTCAGGAGATGCAACCGCAGCTAAACAAGAGCTAGCCGTGATATGAGCGATACCTGGTATCGTCATGAGTAGCTCACCTACTTCATTCTCAGACGTCATTTGGATTAATTTTTGTTCTTGCCGTTGAATTCGTTCTGTCATGTAGAGGTAATGCTCATGAAGCTCTTTCAGTTCCAGAAGCAGAGAATGCGGTAGCGATTCATTTTGCCCAGCAAGCCATTGAAATAATTTTTTCATTGTCGAATGCCCCTTGGGAAGGCTGAGCCCAAATTCAACAAGAACAGCACCGATCCTGAGCATGGTAGCAGTACGCTCTTTGAGATAAGCATCTCTGGCACGGTTGATGACACTAATTATTTGTTTACTGCGGCAAAACGCATTGAGGGACGAGACGCAGCTTCAGCGATTGCTGCTGCATCGATGTAATCATTTTTATTCGATTTGACATAAGGTTTTACATATTGAGGCGGAATCAATTTAGCTTCGTGACCATAACTTTTACATTTTCTAGCTAACCAATGAGCGCCCCCACAAGACTCAAATACCACGGAGGTATGGGGTAAATTGGATAAGAACAAAAGTAGTTTTGCTCGATTTAATTTCTCACGAAGCACCTCATGTCCATGCCGGTCATGTCCGATACAGTGGAAGGTTCGCTTGCCTAAATCGATGCCAAGAATATGTAAATTGCTCATGATGGAACACCTCTTTTGTTTGGGCTTCCCCAAGCATAGTCGTTGATGCCGCTTGCGGGGGAAGTTGGGGTGGACCATATCATTAAAGTTACCAAAAATGCCTGAGATCCGAGTGCGCTGTCCGGTCGGTTTTGGACCGCTCCCAGCGCCAAAACCTAAAATTTCATCCGTGAAATTTTCCTTGGTTTAGGGGAAACTTGGAAGTGTTCCATTCCTACTTACTGTAAAAACTATTTGAAGATACCTCTAGTTCTATATACATGATGTATGCAACAGATTTAGTTTTGAGTAGAATGTAGAGCAATTTGAATCTGATAGGTGTGCAAATGCCTTGTAAAGTCGTTTCTCTCGCTGAATATAGAAAGCGTTTGAAAAAAGATGAAACTCGAGTCGCTTGGGGAAATTTCCCTCCCGTGTTTATTTTTTGTCCACTTGGTTCAGCAAAGAAACATGTGAGGTATGATGAAGCTAAGAAAAATGCCAGTAATGATGCGGC
>JBNKRC010000036.1:0-12591 GCA_050296215.1 Vibrio sp.
GCAAACGCTTTCGGATTATGGATATCCCATTCCATCGCTACTTCAAAGTTCTTGTTGTAGCTGGCCATCACATACGGCTCAAGGATCTCATCAATACGGTTAATTGTCGTACCACCGTAAATATGACTGGCAACCTGCGCAATAATCTGAGCCGTCACCGCTGTTGCAGTTGAAATGGATTTAGGTGTGTCAATCTCAGCATTACCCATCTTAAAGCCATGCGTGAGCATCCCTTTAAGATCGATAAGCATACAGTTAAACATCGGGAAAATGGTGCATAGTCAAGATCATGATAGTGAATCTCACCTTCTTCATGAGCCTGTACGATATCCCGCGGCAGGATACGCGTTTTCGCGTAGTGCTTGGCAATGATACCAGCCAGCAGATCACGCTGGGTCGGAATCACTTTACCGTCTTTGTTGGCATTTTCATTCAGTAAGTCAGCATTACTTTCCTGAATCAAGCCTTCGATTTCGCGAGTCAGTGCACTTTGTCTTTCGCGTGCTACGTCGCGGTCATGACGATATTCGATATAAGAACGGGCTAACGACTTATACGGCCCCTGCATCAGTTCGTTTTCTACCAAGGTCTGGATTTCAGCAATGTTTACCTGTTCTTTTCCTTCCAGTTGCAATTCGACTGCCAACGCCACATTCAGAGCATAAATTGCGGTTTCTTTGTTGACATGATCTGCAGCGGCTTCCACAGCAGACTGAATTCGATCCCGGTTAAATACAGCACTTGAACCATCACGCTTGATAACTACAGGTTTCACGATTTTTCTCCTTACCCGTTAGTATGTGTAAATTCGGACAAACACACTATATAGGGCTTATTATATTCGAACCAACACCATATATTGTGGCGTATTTAACGACAATCGCCAGCCGATATTATTGATTCTGATCAAAATACTATGGCTCTTGGATAAGATCGAAACGATCTTTTACCACAGTTCTCATTTCCGATATAAAACTTGGGAGGGTCATTTTTTGTGATAAAAACAGTTGCAATTTGTGCAGGCCTTATCAGATAAGGAGTGGCAATTTGTGAGAAAAATTTGCTAACAAAATAGCTTTAAAACTGTTACATAAGTAATATTCTTCTTACTTATGTCATATGCGTGGATTTGCATGAATATCAGGAAAATTTTTTGTCTTGTCATATTGATTTTGGTTCCCTCTTTTATACCGGCCAATAGTTTTGCGGAAGCAATGACGATAACCAGCTGGAATATGGAATGGTTAGCGTCCACTCCATCGTCGAAAATTCCTGCAAGCCAGCGTCATCATCAGGACATACAGGCATTAAAGCAGCTGTTCGGTTCAGTCAAGCCGTCGATATTTTCTTTTCAGGAAGTCAATGACGTTAACGTGCTGAATCAAATTGTCGGGCATGGTTATACTGTTTTACTCTCCGACCGGGCTCAATCGCGCAACCGGCGGTATCANTTCTCACAAATCAATCAGTACACCGGGATTGCAATTGCCGATTCTATCCGGTTCAGCGACCCAAAAGATATTGTCCTGACGCCCGGCAGCAAACTGAGGTTTGCCACCTATATTATTGCCGGATCTGAATCTGAACGGCCTTTGCATATTCTCGCCGTTCATCTGAAAGCCGGTTGCATCACTCTGTACAAACCTTCCAGCACCAGTTGTGCAACGCTGAAGCAACAAGCCCATGTCTTAAATCGCTGGATTAAGCAGCAGGAAAAACAGAACCACTCATATATCATCATGGGCGATTTCAATCATAACCTCGCCTACTCCCGTGACTGGATGTGGCAACAGTTAACCGACAACATTAACCCGGCGCCGCAACTGGTGACGCGCTCGACTAAACCGGAGTGTCAGGTGACAGGGGAAAGCGGAAAAACGTTCCGCTATCGCTATTTAATTGATCATATCGTCGTCAGTCACGATATCGCAGCAGACAATGCTCAGCAGATTCAGTATCCCCGCTCATGGCTGGGACACTACCGTCTTAGTGATCACTGCCCGGTTTCGGCGGTGATTCGTTATGAAACAGTGGTTAAATCACCATTAATTTCACCCTAGTTATCTATAGTGCTGACTGTAATCATCCCCAAAACCCAGACAAAAAAATATGCCCCAGTTGAACATTTTGGATACCAAAATTCACGACATGTATTTTGTCAATGGAAGAAGCTTGTTATATGCGTTCCAACGTCATAGGCACGAATCTTATACCATTAAATTCTGATTCATCACCGGAAGGTTTAAAACCATTACGTATATAGAAGCCTACGGCATTTATTGATGAGCGAAGATTAATTTCTTTAGCGTCGGTGGTATTCAAAAGAAAGTGAAGTAACTGACTCCCCACCCCCGTGCCTTGTGTGGATTTATCTACGAATAAATACATTACATAGTTATTATCACGTAACGCAGCAAAACCGACTAACTTACCACCGGAAACGGCCTTCACAGATAAATACCTTCTATCATCAATCGCTGTTACTAAATCAGGTAAAACATGTTTCTTATATTCTTGCTGCCCCTGTGAATTAAACAACGGAAGAATATCGATATCTGAAACTTCAGATACTAAGCTCGTAACTGCATCAATATCAGTCGAATTTACCTGCTGAATTTTCATAATTTTCCTAAGCTTATAACAGTTGTTCGGTGGACAATATCCCTAATAGTACGAGGCTCCCATACATTAATCAAAATATAGTCACCTTCATTGATAAAAAGGCAATATTAGCTATTGGCAAACAGGATGGTTTTACCTTTTAATTAAAAAATACAGTTAGTCACAGAACTCGAACTCCAAGATAAAAATATGGCGCAGTTGAAAATCAATGTGCCCCTATAGAGGCGAAATCACTACTACGGATTCATCTGCCACCTCACCCACCTGTTGAGCCGAATCAGGTTCACTTGCGTTGTGTGTCTTTGACTTCCTATGGCTTCCTTCAAACCCTGCCGTTGGCCAGCAACGCTCTTGCCGTTCAGATTATCTTCCCCTCAGTCGGGGTGATTCAGGTTTCTTTCAACCTGACGGGTTTGCCAGCTTCGCTGGACAAACATAAAAGGGAACGGATTCCATTCCCTTACAATATCTCTGATTAAGCTTAAGCTAATGTCCGGTTAATCTCAGCCAGAACGGCAGAAGGATCTGCCGCCTGAGTTATCGGCCTACCGATAACCAAATAATCTGAGCCAGCCTGAACTGCCTGAACCGGCGTCATGATTCGACGCTGGTCACCTGCGTCGCTGCCTGCCGGACGGATACCCGGCGTCACCAGTTTGAATTCCTGCCCTAGCTTTGATTTCAGCATTGAGGCTTCCTGAGCGGAACAAACAACACCATCCAGACCCGAATTTTTTGTTAATGTCGCTAATCTGATCACCTGTTCATTCGGCTCAACATCTAAGCCAATGCCGGCAAGATCTGAACGCTCCATACTGGTCAAAACGGTAACACCAATCAGCAGCGGCCGGTCTGCGCCATAAGGTTCAAGAATTTCACGAGCTGCACTCATCATTCGCTCACCGCCACTGGCATGAACATTCACCATCCAGACGCCCAGTTCGGCAGCAGCTTTCACCGCCTTTGAACAGGTATTCGGAATATCATGAAATTTCAAATCCAGGAATACAGAGAACCCACGTTTATGGAGCTCACGAACAAAATCGGGACCAAAAAGAGTAAACATCTCTTTACCCACTTTTAATCGACAACTCGCCGGGTCAATCTTATCAACAAATGCCAGCGCATCTGCCTGATTGTCGTAATCTAATGCGACGATTACTTTTTGGTCGTTCATCTCAACTCCTACACAAACTCGGTACTATTTACACTAATACTATCTTAATTATTCGCCATCCAATCCACGGATTGGCTTAATACTGCCCCATCCTTTACATGACGGACATTGCCAGTATAAAGAATGAGGTGAAAATCCACATTTATGACAGCGATAATGTGGTTTAATTTTTAGCTGTTCACCCACCATACCCTGCAAAATCGATAAACTCTGTTTTGCGCGGCCTTCTTCTGCTTCGGCCAGATGATAGCCGATGAGACGGTAAAAACCTTTCATAGTCGGATTTTTTATTAATTGTCTGGACAACAGATCAATAGCAGCGGGCGTGCCATCAAAACGGGCAACCAGATTGGCCAGCATCAGTTCCGAAGACGCACCGGCATTACGTTCCAGACATTGACGCAAAAATACAACAAGCTTATCTTCCTGACCCAACTGGTGATAACACTCTGCCAGCGTTGGTAATACTTCACCGACAAAATCAATATCCTGATCGAGCACTGCCTCGAGACTTTGAACCGTCTTCTTGTACTCCTGCTGTTCCAGGTAGAGCTTTCCTAGCTCTACATTCGCCCTTACGCACTTAGGATCTTCATGTAGAGCTTTACGATAAAACTGGATAGCCTGAGCCGACGACTGACTAAATAACTCATCATTGGCCAGTTCACAGTAGAAATGGGCGATACTCAGTTTTAATCGTTTCTTGCCTAATTTAACTAACCCGGACGCTGTATCAATCGCTTTTTGCCATTCGCGGGTCTGCTGATATATCGAAGTCAATTGAGTAAGTGCAGACTCTCTGTGATCAGGTTCATCAATTAACTGCTCAAAAATACGCTCTGCCCGGTCCAGAAAACCCGATGCCATATAGTCTTTGCCAAGTTGCTGCAAAGCCAGATTCTTTTGATCAACCGTCAGGCCGGAACGAGTAATCAAATTCTGGTGAATACGGATAGCCCGATCGACCTCTCCCCGCGACCGGAAAAGATTCCCCAACGCCAGATGAGTATCAATGGTATCATCGTCAACCTGAAGCAATTCAATAAAATGCTCAACTGCTTTGTCCGACTGATCAGAAAGTAACAGCTTAAGTCCCGTTACATACTGACGGGATATTTGAAGAGACTGCTTTTGTTTATTTTGTTGAGCACTTCTGTACCCCATATACCAGCCGTAGGCAGCCGCGATGGGTAACAACAAGAAGAAAATCTCTGACATCTAGCAGATTATCCGATGGTTGGGTTTTCTTTCGGTAACTTTTTCTGCACAGCACCACTTTTCTCTAATTGCTTTGTCAGACGACGTATCTTGAGCTTTGATCGAAGGTGTAAGCTTCCGAAGATCAGCCATGCAATAACAAAACCTGTGGCAAAGACGATACCAAGCAGCCATGAAAGATGAAATTCTCCTTTAGCAATCAAGAAATTAAAGGTAACAATCTCCTGATTTTGTGCTCCGAGAGCAAGAGCAACGAAGAATAGGAAAAGAATTAAAATAATTTTTATCACTTTCATATTGGCAATAACCTTTTTTCAGTATTGGCTAACTTGATTATGCAGGAAAATTGGCAGACAAACCATGTCTATTGTTAACATTAAAGACAAAAAAGGCGGTACATCTCACCGACATACCGCCTTTTATCAATCAATTAAAGCGTATTACAAACTGCTATTTACGCGCTCACGCAATTCCTTCCCAGGTTTGAAGTGGGGAACGTATTTACCTTCCAGTTCCACTTTTTCTCCGGTTTTAGGGTTACGTCCAACGCGCGGCTCACGATAATGCAGAGAAAAACTACCGAATCCACGAATTTCAATACGGTCACCACTTTCTAAAGTTGTTGCCATACTTTCAAGAATATCTTTTACCGCGTCTTCTATTTCCTTTGCTGATAGGTGAGTTTGTTCTGCACACAATCTTTCTATCAATTCAGATTTAGTCATAGTTTCCCTCATATTTAGCAATACCCCAGAGAGCCAAACCGAAAAAAGGAGCCTTACGGCTCCTTTTAGCGAGTTTAATTATTCGCCTTTAGCAGCCTTGAATGCATCTGCCATAGCATTACCGAACGCGCCTTCGTCAGCTTTGTTCAGAGATGCCATTGCTTCTTGCTCTTCAGCTTCATCTTTCGCTTTGATAGACAGGTTGATTACGCGGTTTTTACGGTCAACGCCAGTAAATTTCGCTTCAACGCTATCGCCAACGCTCAGAATTAGAGATGCATCTTCAACACGGTCACGTGATACTTCTGAAGCACGGATGTAACCTTCAACGCCATCTTCTAGTTCAATTGTAGCACCTTTTGCATCAACTGCAGTAACAGTACCGTTAACTAGAACACCTTTTTTGTTATCAGCTACATAAGCATTGAATGGGTCATTTTCCATTTGCTTGATGCCCAGAGAAATGCGCTCACGCTCTGCGTCTACAGCAAGAACTACTGCAGAGATTTCGTCGCCTTTCTTATATTCACGAACTGCTTCTTCTCCAGGAACGTTCCAAGAGATATCAGACAGGTGAACCAAACCATCGATGCCGCCGTCAAGACCGATGAAGATACCGAAGTCAGTGATAGACTTGATCTTACCAGTAACTTTATCGCCTTTAGCCTGCATCTCAGCAAATGATTGCCATGGGTTAGCTTTACACTGTTTCAGACCTAGAGAGATACGACGACGTTCTTCGTCGATATCAAGAACCATAACCTCAACTTCGTCGCCAACATTAACAACTTTAGATGGGTGGATGTTCTTATTAGTCCAATCCATTTCAGAAACGTGTACAAGACCTTCAACGCCTTCTTCGATTTCAACGAAGCAACCGTAGTCAGTAAGGTTAGTTACACGACCAGTCAGTTTGTGACCTTCTGGGTAACGTTTAGCGATTGCTACCCATGGATCTTCGCCTAGTTGTTTCAGACCTAGTGATACGCGAGTACGGTCACGGTCGAATTTAAGAACTTTAACTAGGATTTCGTCACCAACGTTAACGATTTCTGATGGGTGTTTAACACGTTTCCAAGCCATGTCAGTGATGTGAAGAAGACCATCAACACCGCCAAGATCAACGAATGCACCGTAGTCAGTAAGGTTCTTAACGATACCTTTAACTTCAGTACCTTCTGCAAGAGTTTCAAGCAACTCTTCGCGTTCAACACTGTTTTCAGATTCGATAACAGCACGACGAGAAACAACAACGTTGTTGCGTTTCTGGTCTAGTTTGATAACTTTGAACTCTAGCTCTTTGTTTTCCAGGTGAGCAGTGTCACGGATAGGACGAACGTCTACCAGAGAGCCAGGAAGGAACGCACGGATACCGTTAAGTTCAACAGTGAAACCGCCTTTAACTTTACCGTTGATTATACCGATAACAGTTTCTGCTTCTTCGTAAGCTTTCTCAAGAACGATCCAAGCTTCGTGACGTTTTGCTTTCTCACGAGAAAGTTGAGTTTCACCGAAACCGTCTTCTACTGCGTCTAGCGCAACATCAACTTCAGAACCTACTTCAACTTCAAGTTCGCCAGCAGCGTTTTTGAATTGTTCAGCAGGGATAGCAGATTCAGACTTAAGACCAGCGTCAACAAGAACGAAGCCGTTCTCGATAGCAACTACAGTACCTTTAACGATAGTACCAGCTTGGAATTCAGTCTCGTTTAGAAACTCTTCAAAGAGTTGAGCAAAAGATTCAGTCATTTATTTAATCTTCAATATTTAAACTGCCACGGGTATCCTACCGCGTGGGGTTATTAACTTCGCCAGTCATCATCCTTGCGACCGACGTCCGACTAACGGTTAACGATGTTTTTCCGCTAGTTTAGATTTGATATATTCAAGCGATTTTTCAACTACTTGCTCAATAGTCAGGTTAGTCGAATCCAGTACAAGTGCATCCTCTGCCGGACGTAACGGAGCAACGGCACGATTACGATCGCGGTCATCCCGTTCTTGTATTTCGCTCAAAAGGTCGTCAAATTTAACATCTAGTCCCTTGAGTTGCAACTGATTCTGTCTTCTGCGCGCACGTTCTTCTGCACTCGCATCCAGAAAAATCTTCGCATCCGCTCCGGTGAACACAACGGTCCCCATATCACGGCCATCAGCAACTAAACCAGAACCGTCAGCAAACGCTCTCTGACGCCTTAATAAGGCCTCCCGCACGCGCGGTAATGCCGCTACTTTTGATGCCGCCATACCGGTTTCTTCTTTGCGAAGTTCATTGGAAACGTCTTCACCTTCGAGAATCACTTTGACCAAATCACCTTCAGCAACAAACTCGACGTCCAGATGAGTAGCAAGCGGAACCAGCGCAGCTTCTGAATCCGTATCAAAGCCATGATGAATCGCTGCCAAAGCGAGTACGCGGTACAACGCACCGGAATCCAGTAAATTGTAGCCTAATTTTTTTGCCAACAGCATGCAAAGCGTGCCTTTTCCGGCACCACTAGGTCCATCAACGGTAATCACCGGTGTATGAGAGGACATGTATTACTCCATTTTTTATCTTAGTTCGCGGGAGTCCGCTTTGTTGATGGAGGATTATAAGAGGATTTAGTGATGGGGGCTACCGACGATTGCCAACAGAGAGATAAATTAAGATCTGTGTCGTTATCGGCAGCCGGCTAATTTTTCTGCCACCGATAACGAATGAGCCGGAATGAATTACTCGACGGTCAGATGTGATTTATTCTTTTCCAGGAAACCCGGCCCAATCCCCTTGACCTGAACGATGTCAGATACGTTGGTAAATGGCCCGTTCTGCTCTCTGAAATCAATAATTGCCTGTGCCTTTTTTGCTCCGATTCCTTTAAGCAACGTTGCCATTTCTTCTGCACTGGCCGTATTGATATTCACGTTATATTCAACAACGTCGGTAATGGCTGTATTTTCAACCTGATCTTCACTATGCGCCACCGCTAACGGCGCAGCGGATAAAAGCAGGGACAAAAAAATATGAATAGCAAACTGAAAGTATTTCATTAGTAGACTCCTGTTAGTTGGAGTCCTGATCATAAGCAGGCCGGATTCAATCTCTACCGCATCCAGTAATAATTAAAAAGGACCACAAATGTGATCCTTTTCGACAGACATATCAATTACATTTTAAAGCTACTGAGCCGAAATGTAATATTGGATATCTGTATTGGTACGCAAGATGCTGAGTAACCCGGTCAAGTCCTTCTGTTTGTTTAATCTCTCCAGCTGCGCCCGCAGCTGTCGGTTAAGAGGTTCATTACTCTCTGCAACGATCTTGTTAAGCTCAACCACAACAACATTACCGCTAGCGTCCTGAGTACGACCGTAAGTCACCTGACCTTCAGCAGGTTTTTTAATCTTAAACACTGCTTCTGCTAATGGCGAGTTACGATCAATTACCTGATCATCAGAAAAGCTCAAACCTTTCTGTTCCAGTATCGTTTTATCGCCCTGATTTAACTTAACCAGTACCTCATCCACTAAAGATTCAGCCGCTTGTTTGGCTTTCGATGCTGCCAATTTTTCACTGACAGATGCTTTCACCTCTTCCAGCGGCAATACCGTTTCGGGACGCACATCATCAACCCGAACCACAACCACATCTTCCGCCGCCAGCTGAATTACGCTAGAGTTCATGCCATCAAGCTTCACTTCCGGCTGGTTAATTGCGTCGGTTACCGCCGCTACCTGTAATAATTCAGGCAACTGCTCAAGCGAAATGTAGTCTGTCTTCTGAACCTTTCCGCCTGTTACTTTTACCGAGGCATCAAGTGAATCAGGAGACTCAAACGCAACTTTTTCCAGCTCAGTCTGAAGCTGATAGAAACGTTCCGCCGCTTTCTGATCTTTAACTTCAGCCACAACCTTATCTTTCACGCTGGAAAATGGCTCAGCCTGTGCCGCCTTATCATCAGTTAACTTGATAATGTGGTAACCAAAACCCGATTTCACTACCGCTGATATGTCACCGACTTGATTAAGAGCAAACGCAGCTGCTTCGAAAGCCTGATCCATCGTTCCTTTTTCAACCCAGCCTAAATCACCACCTTTGGCGGCACTACCCGGGTCATTTGAAATCGATTTAGCTAATTCAGCAAAATCCGCCCCATTATTCAGTTTAGTCAGTACCTCATCAGCCTCTTTCTGATTGTCACCCTGGATAAGAATGTGACTTAAGCGACGTTGTTCTTTGGTTGAATACTGATCGATGTGCTCTTGATAATACTGTTCAGCATCAGCATCGCTCACGATAATTGAGTCTTTAATGCTATTTGCCGATAACTCTAAATAAGATAATTTGAACTGTTCCGGGCGGGTAAACTCGTCGTTGTGAGAGTTATAATATTGAGCCACGTCCTGGTCAGAGACCGTAATGGAATGCGCAAAAGTATCAGGATTGATAGTAATGGTTTTTACAGTACGGGTTTGTCCGAGCAATAAACCCTGAGCATTTACTTCTCCGGCGAGCGAAAATTCACTATTCTGAACCGCATCCATTAATTGCTGACGAAGCAAATCACTGCGCATATAAGAGGCAAATGAATCGGCACTGTAGCCAGCCCGGCGTAGCGCAGACAGATACATTTCCTGATCAAACTTACCATCAGACTGGAATGCAGGCATAGCGAAAATTTCCTCTTTAACCTGCTCATCACTGATTCTCAACCCCAGTGATTTCGCATGTTCTTCCAGCAATACATCATTCACCATGCGATCCAAAACAGAACGTCTGAAGGAAGCCACGTAGTTCGGATCCGCCAGCAGATTAGAAAAGTATTCGCCAAGCTGAGATTGCATACGATTACGCTCATTTTGATAGGCTTGCTCAAATGACGCCCGCGAAATCTTTACACCATCAACATTTGCCGCTGCATTATTGCTTCCACCAACTAAGTAACTGCTCACACCAGCAAACACAAAGGAGAGCATAATTAAGCTCAAAATAATCTTTATGACGATGCTATTTGCACCCTCACGCAACCGATCCATCATAATTTTATTCTTCTCCCGAGACGAAGCTGAAAATTTCAAATTCTTTTAAATGAGTAATGCGATAATATCAGAAAAAATAAATGCGCATCACTATGATGCGCATTTTTTCAAAAGGTTCGAATTAAATTCGGTTAATAGCTGACAAAATAACCAATTTTCGATCAGTTGCAGGCATCTTTAAGCGCTTTACCTGCTTTAAAAGAAGGTACTTTCGCTTCAGCGATTTGGATTTCTTCACCGGTTTTGGGATTACGGCCGGTACGGGCAGCACGGGTGCGCACGCTAAATGTACCAAAGCCGACTAATGCAACCTGATCACCAGATTCAAGCGCACCGCCTACCGCATCAAGAAGTGCATCAAGAGCACGGCCAGCTGAAGCTTTAGAAAGATCTGCACGTTCAGCAATTTGTTCTACTAATTGAGTTTTATTCACTTTATATTTCCCCTTTCGCCATTTTCCCTAATTATGATTATGGCAATTCGTTCCATTAATTTTAAATTTGGCCTAAGGCCTTGATGGTTCAGGGCTTAAGCACTAAACGCTAAAGTTATCTTTCAAAAAAAACGCTGACAAGACTTTTTCAGCCTGTCAGCGTAAACTTTTAGTGATTTTTGGTACGCATCACTATTTTAAGACACTAACTCAACCCCTGACGGGTCTCGCTCCAGCGCAATTTTCAAAACATCATCAATCCAACGAACCGGGATAACCTGAAGGTCGCTGATAACATTATCCGGAATCTCTTCCAAATCACGCTCGTTATCTTTAGGAATCACCACCGTTTTGATGCCACCACGATGAGCCGCCAGCAGTTTTTCTTTCAAACCACCAATCGGTAGAACTTCACCACGCAGAGTAATCTCGCCGGTCATCGCAACTTCTGCCTTCACCGGATTACCGGTCAGGCTGGAAACCAATGCTGTACACATGGCAATACCGGCACTCGGGCCATCTTTAGGTGTTGCTCCTTCCGGAACGTGTACATGCAGGTCACGTTTTTCGTAGAAATCCGGATTAATACCCAGTTTCTCGGCTCGGGAACGAACCACCGTCATTGCCGCCTGAATCGATTCCTGCATCACTTCACCAAGCGATCCGGTTTGAGTTAGTTTGCCTTTACCCGGCATCGACTGAGTTTCAATCGTCAGAAGATCACCGCCAACTTCAGTCCACGCCAGACCGGTCACCTGACCGATTCGGTTACTGTCTTCCGCTTTACCATAGTCGAAGCGTTGCACACCAAGAAACTCTTTCAGGTTATCCTGACTTACCGTTACGGTCTTAATGCTCTTATCCAGCAGAATTTTCTTCACAGCCTTACGACAGATTTTCGAAATTTCACGCTCAAGACCACGCACACCGGCTTCACGGGTGTAGTAACGGATAATGCCAATTATCGCCGAATCCTCGATGATAATTTCACTGGCTTTAAGACCGTTACGTTCAACCTGTTTTGATACCAGGTGATTTTTCGCAATGTTCAGTTTTTCGTCCTCGGTATAACCCGACAGACGAATCACTTCCATACGATCCAGCAACGGCCCAGGAATGTTCATTGAGTTCGAAGTCGCAACAAACATTACGTCAGATAAATCGTAATCAACTTCTAAATAATGGTCGTTAAACGAATTGTTCTGTTCAGGGTCAAGTACTTCAAGCAATGCTGAAGATGGATCGCCACGCATATCCGACGACATTTTGTCGATTTCATCCAATAGGAAAAGCGGGTTTCTTACGCCGACTTTGGCCATTTTCTGGATCAACTTACCGGGTAGTGAACCGATATAAGTACGGCGGTGACCACGAATTTCAGCTTCGTCACGCA
>JBNKRC010000037.1:0-12590 GCA_050296215.1 Vibrio sp.
GTCATCCAGCTACGGGTGTCAGGCTGATCCGTTAAACTATTCCATACATTCACAAACAGACCTGACACCTGGTCGCCTTTACTTACTTCCTGACGAATCTGCTCTTTCAAAACCATACGGACAGCCTGACGGAAAAGAATCGATAAAATGCGCTCATGCAACTGATTTCTTGCCATTAGGTTGACATCGGTCAACAGACTTCCGTTGAGTTGCTCATTATTCAGCCTTAACGGAGAAAAAGAGGAAGCTTGTTGCTCCGGATAATATGGCAGCGATAGCGTAAACAGCGCCCCTTTACCTTGCTGGTCAAAAAGCAGCAGACTCTGTTTCCATCCTAGCAGATAATCGACTGTTCCCTGCTCCTGAATGACAATAATCCTGCTTTGACCGGATTCTGGCGAATCAGTTACTCCGTATCGCTTCGTAAGTAAACGCAGATCCTCTTTCATACCCAGTTTGCGGGCACAACGAATGGTACTCTCAGCGATCACCGGATTATCAGGCTCTACTGCAAGTGCCCGTTTATAATCAATGTAGGCATCGTTCAGGTTGCCATCTGCCTCAAACATCAGTCCGGACAGAAAAAAGAGGTAGCTATTTTGTACTGCATTTAATTTAGCAGTCGGGGCCGGATAGTGAGCCAGAACAGAAGCAACATCGGCTGACACGCCTTGCTGCGCAAATTCATCGCGCTCCTGCTTAAGTGACGCTTCTCTTATCTTTCTGGCTTGTTCCTGTACTTTGTTTGCCAGACGAAATTCAACCAGCGCATCATCAAGCTGGTTATCGCGAACGTAAGTTAAGGCGAGATAGAGATGAAGAAAGCCTAACTCATAATCTGCCGGAGAATAATCCCGGAGATTATCATTCACGATTAAGCCACTTAGGCTATTGGCATTTTCAGACAGAGAGATAAGCGCTTTATCCTGCTGACGCCGGACGGCTTTGTCACTGTCACTGAGCCGCTCGCGGCTCAGTTCGTTGTCGTCATTAAGTAATGCAACCCGCCCCTGCTCCATGTTATCAAGAATATCTCCTGCATGAGCGAAATCGTCGTGGGCTACAAGCTGCTGCGCCTGTTGATAATTGCCACTGTCGACATTCAGGTAGAGTGTATTATTCTGCATACTATAGTGGCTAAACAGATTTCCGGCGGACAAGTTACTGCAGGCAGCAACACCAGCGGCTGTTACTGAAGCGATTACCATCTGTTTTATTCGCATGACCAGTTATTCACTCAACAGAGACGTCATTAATTCATCAGCAGCGGACCTAACGGTTTGCCCCCCAGCAGATGCATATGGATATGAAATACCTCCTGACCGCCGTGTGAATTGCAGTTCATAATCAGGCGGTAACCATCTTCGGCAATCCCTTCCTGTTCGGCCAGTTTCTTCGCCACTGTCAGTAAGCGCCCCAGAGCAAGCTCATCTTCCGGCTCGATATCGTTAAGCGTAGGAATAAATTTATTCGGAACAATCAGAATATGACTCGGAGCACGAGGATTGATATCACGGAATGCCGTCACTAACTCATCCTGATATAAAATATCTACCGGAATTTCCTTTCTGATAATTTTACTGAAAATCGTTTCTTCCGCCATGGGCTACTCCATTGAATACTCGGGATTATTAATACAACTGAGTATGCGTCATGATGTGCAAAATCTCAATCAAAACCCGGCACACTTCACGTGATTCATCTTCTGGCGTTCCCCGGAAGGTATGTCAATATGATGTGATTTTTAGCCCGACTTATGTGATTAGTGGAAGTTTAGTTAAACAGCCTCTTGTATTTTATCGCTAATAACCTTATATGAATAAAGCGCTTGCTTTTTTTTTGTTTTCCCCTTTTTGCAAGCGAAGCAAGAGGATAATTTATGGCCATTCATGTTGGCATTATCGATCAGGACCCTGTTCGCCTGATTACGCCGCTATTTGACCACAGGTGTAAAGGTAAACATATCGTATTAATTGGTGACGAGTCTCAGAAGCCGATCTATTCGCGACTTAATCAGGTTCTCGAATCAAAACAGATCACCACAGAATTTTTTCCTATCCCTGCCGGCACCCGTATCTCATCAATTAAGCAATCCATCAAACAGCTTGCTGAAACTCTTCAACAACGACATGAGAATATTACATTAAACGCGAGTTGCGGCCTGCGCCACCGTCTGCTTTCCGTTTATGAAGTCTTTCGCAGTTACGACTGGCCGATTTTTGTCGTAGAACCAAATTCAGACCGTCTGTGCTGGTTATTTCCGGATGAACTGGGTTACAGCCAGGTTCAGGATAAAATCACCATTTCGGATTACCTCACTATTTTCGGAGCCCGGTGTGAATTCACCGATCAACAAATATCCACTGAACTTGACCGGAAATTGTGTCAGTTGGGTGAACGCTGGGCCAGTAACGCTTTAGAATTAGGTCCGGGATTAGCCACACTCAATTACCTGGCCACAACCTACAGAAAAGAGCAAAAGTTAGACGTTGAATTAAGCGAAAAACAGCAAGGTTATAAAGAGCTGAGTACTTTAATTAATGATCTGGTAGATGCCGAAATTGCAACCTATGACAAAGGAACGCTCATTTTCGCCAACGAAGATGCGCGGCGTTTTTCGAATGGAGAGTGGCTGGAAACTCTGGTCCATTCCGTCGTGCGAAAAATTCAGGGAGATATGCCAACCATCCAGGACCATTCTCTCAATGTTCAGGTCTATCGTCAGCTTGGAGACCGTGAAGTCCGCAATGAACTTGATGTCGCAACAGTCGTTAATAATAAACTCCACATTATCGAATGCAAAACTAAAGGAATGCGCGATGATGGGGATGACACACTGTACAAACTCGAATCACTTCGTGACCTGCTCGGTGGCTTACAGGCGCGGGCAATGTTAGTAAGCTTTCGGCCACTGAGACAAAATGATATTACACGAGCACACGATTTGGGTTTGGCGCTGATCGGGCCAAACGAACTGAAAGATTTAACAACTCATCTGAGCAACTGGTTTAGTGATGCAGGGGGCAGCGAATAGCGAGTAAACCAGCACTGATAAAAAAAAGGGGGGGGTTATCATCCCCTTTATGTTCTGTCCGGTAAAGCAGCCTGCCAGTTAAACATCTAAACATCATCTTCGGTAAAGTTGGCTGGCAGGGATAGTTTCATATGATTCCATAACTGACCGCTTTCCATGCCATACTGTCTGATCAATACCGGAAGATGCTCTCTTTGACCCGACTGACACATGTCCAACAGGTTTCGATAAAAACTGAGTGCTAATTCTCTCGCTTCCGGATTTGAAAAATAGTAACTGCCAACCCTGTCATACAATTTCTTCAGCCCGTTAAAAATCAGACCATAGATCTGGTTTCCCGAATGAAAAGCAAGACGCTGGAACAACATGTAATCATAGTAGTTGAATGTCTTCGCGATCAAATCATCATTACGCTTTTCACTATCTAATTCGGGATCTTCCTTAATTGCAGCTTGTACCTTAGTACCGTATGGAAATACTTCAATAAAATCATCCCAGCAATCATGAGCCAACAATGTCTCACAGGAAGAAAGCACCCGCTGCAACGTTTTTTGCGAATCACCGGGGTTATGCTTAAAAGCTGAATTCATAAATATCGGGCTGATATTCGTTCTCGCGGCTAAAAGATCGTCAACGATGTTGGTTGCGTTTTCAGCATCAAGAGTCATTAACGTATCTAATATATGTAAACCGGAGGTTTGCATAAACTGATTAACTTTTGTTGGTTTCCCATGTTGAATAGTTAGCCAACCATCTCGGGCAAGTCTTTGTAATACTTCGCGCAAGGTTGTCCGGGTAACCCCAATCAACTCAGATAATTCACGCTCGGCAGGGAGTATAGAGCCTGGCGGGAAACGTCCTTTCCAGATACTTTCAATAATATACTTCTCTGCAAAACCTGCAGGGCTTTTAGCCTTAATGACCATTAGATGAGTTATCCAATTTTTTTATAATTTCACGAATTGAAGTCACTCATCATACCACTAGTAGAGATTAACGGAAACCATAAACTCAAAGACAAATATATGGCTAACACTATAATTATGCACATAAATGGAATTTGTCATTTATAAACCCATGTTTTGATTTAGCTTAAGTTTGCCGTTTTAAAACTAAAATACACTGCCTTTCGAACAGTATGTTGTAAAACTAACAATATTAGCGAGTAGTACAGCACAAAAGACGATATTGATTGTAATTTTACAACACATCGCCGCTTATACTACATAAATAAATCAAACAAGCTTTTTACAATTTAGCAACAAATTAATATATTCAGTTAAAACTAAAGCTTTAATCCGTTAAACAACAAGGTGATAAAGGCCGCATCACTACCTGAGCGACTATTTTTTACGTTATTTGTCACCTGAGGTACGGTTTTTGCTGATAGTATGCTTGATTTGATTTCAACAACATCGGGAGCGTAGCAAACCGGACAATTGACCGTATTTGCTGTGTAAATTTGGAAGGCCGATGAAACTTTCACCTTGCATGTCGACGACACTGCAATGAAAGAGGATTCGGAACACAACAAGAGAAATTATCATGCCTTTATCACTCGGGTCTGCGTTTATTAAGAATTTCCTGGGCCATTCGCCTGACTGGTATAAAGTTCTGATCATTGCATTTTTGATCATTAACCCAATCGTCTTTTTTGCGATAAGTCCTTTTGTCGCCGGCTGGATGCTCGTAGCTGAATTTATTTTTACCCTGGCTATGGCACTTAAATGTTATCCTCTTCAGCCCGGTGGTCTGCTTGCCATCGAAGCGATAGCTATCGGCATGACATCACCGGAACATGTAAAACATGAGCTTGTTGCCAATATTGAAGTATTACTATTGCTAATCTTTATGGTGGCTGGCATTTACTTTATGAAGCAGTTGCTGCTCTTTGTTTTCACTAAGATTTTATTAAACATCCGCTCTAAAATTCATCTTTCTCTTGCTTTCTGTATGGCAGCGGCTTTCCTTTCAGCATTCTTAGACGCCCTGACGGTTATCGCTGTGATTATCAGCGTAGCAGTCGGCTTCTATGCGATTTACCACAAAGTGGCATCGGGAAAACCTTCCCACGCTTCTCACGACCATACTCAAGATGATCACTTTGGCGAACTGACCCGTAAAGACTTAGATAGCTACCGAGCTTTCTTACGTTCATTGCTGATGCATTCTGGAGTCGGTACTGCACTTGGTGGTGTAATGACCATGGTTGGTGAACCACAAAACCTGATCATTGCCGATCAGGCGCACTGGCATTTCGGTGAATTTATCCTCCGTATGGGACCTGTCACCCTTCCTGTCCTTATCTGTGGGTTGTTAACCTGTATGGCGGTTGAGAAATTCAAAGTATTTGGCTACGGGGCTGAATTACCGGGAGCTGTACGTCAAATCCTGCTTGATTACGATCAGGAACAGTTAAAAGAACGAACCAAAGCTGATGTAGCAAAACTCTGGATTCAGGCTGCTATCGCGGTATGGTTGATTCTCGGCTTAGCCTTCCACCTTGCAGCCGTTGGTCTGATCGGTCTTTCTGTTATTATCTTCGCAACCGCTTTCTGTGGCATTAACGAAGAACATGCAATAGGTAAAGCGTTTGAAGAGGCCCTACCGTTTACTGCACTATTGGCCGTGTTCTTCTCTATTGTTGCCGTTATCATCGATCAACACCTGTTTGCACCAATTATTAATGCGGTGTTACATGTTGAAAATCCAGATATGCAACTTGCATTGTTCTATGTTGCTAATGGATTGCTATCTATGGTATCAGACAACGTCTTCGTCGGTACGGTATACATCAACGAAGTTAAATCAGCCTGGTTGAGTGGTACGATTACCCGCGACCAATTCGATGTATTAGCTGTAGCGATTAATACCGGTACTAACCTGCCATCAGTAGCGACACCAAATGGTCAGGCGGCATTCTTGTTCCTGCTGACTTCAGCACTAGCACCATTAATTCGCCTTTCATACGGTCGAATGGTTATCATGGCTCTGCCATATACATTAGTCATGACGCTTGTAGGTTTATTTGGTATTGTGTTCCTGCTAGATCCACTCACTGCAACATTCTATGACTGGCATTGGCTAATTCACCATTCTGCAAAAGATATTGTTGACGCGGCAGCATCAGTGTCCGGACACTAAATAATACTTGTATGCAGAACTAATCCACGTTAAAAAGCTCTGAGTAATCAGAGCTTTTTTTACAGGTAATCTAAATCGTGTTCAGTTTATTAAAGACGTTTTCTCAACATCGCTTATCCTGGGGATTGTTACTGGCGTTCGCTATCTTCTTTGAGTTATGCGCCCTGTTCTTCCAGCACATCATGAATCTGGCACCTTGTGTAATGTGTATCTATGAACGCGTTGCTATGGTCGGGATTGGCGCTGCAGCGCTATTTGGTCTGACAGCCCCTGGCATAACCATTATCCGGTGGATCGGGCTGGCTGGCTGGCTGGCTGCTTCGGTTAAAGGGTACCTTTTATCAACGCAGCACGTACAATATCAACTGCACCCGTCTCCCTTTGCAACCTGTGATATCTACGTGCAATTCCCGTCGTGGGCACCTCTGAACCAGTGGGCATCATGGATGTTTGAAGCTTATGGAGATTGTTCGGAGATCGTATGGCAGTGGCTCGGATTGTCCATGCCGCAGTGGCTGGTTATCATCTTTGCAGCCAATATTGCCGTAAGTCTGATATTTATTGGTGCTCAGTTCAGTAAAACAAAATCAGACACGATAAGATAATATCCGTTATCTTAATCAGTTTAACAGATTTCTGAATCACCACATCCCGGGGGCCATTCCCCCGGGATGTTTATTATTAATCTCTTACCGGTGCCGGTGCTAATACTTCGCGGTTACCGTTATTGCCAGGCGCACTGACGATACCCTGAGCTTCTAACTGCTCGACAATCCGGGCTGCCCGGTTATAACCAATCTTAAAGCGGCGCTGTACACCGGATACCGAGCCCCGTCGGGTTTCTACCACATGTTCCACAACCTGATCAAACAATGGGTCGATATCTTCATCTGCTTCCAATTTCTCTCCTGGTAGCAGGCTCTCTGGACCCTGGTCGCCATGGGTAATCTCCGAGACATAATTAGGTTTACCGCGTGCTTTCCAGTTGTTCACTACAGCATGAACATCATCATCAGAGGCAAACGCCCCATGAACACGGATAGTATGGCTGGAGCCAGGAGGCAGATACAACATATCCCCCATTCCGAGCAAAGATTCAGCCCCGCCCTGATCAAGAATCGTCCGTGAATCGGTTTTGGTAGAAACCGTAAACGCAACACGGGTAGGTATATTCGCCTTGATCAGGCCGGTAATCACGTCAACCGACGGCCGCTGTGTTGCCAGAATCAGGTGAATGCCCGCCGCTCGTGCTTTCTGAGCTAAGCGAGCAATCAACTCTTCCACTTTTTTGCCGACAACCATCATTAAATCGGCAAACTCGTCGACGATAACGACAATATAAGGCAATTTTTCCAGTAATGGCGGCATTTCGTCCATACTATCGCCGGGCTGCCATAGCGGATCGTGGATCGGATGTCCGGCTTCAGCCGCCATTTTCAACCTGTCGTTATAACCTTTAATGTTCCGCACACCGACCACCGACATCAGCTTATAACGACGCTCCATTTCTGCCACGCACCAGCGAAGCGCATTGGAAGCATCTTTCATATCAGTAACCACTTCTGACAATAAATGCGGAATACCTTCATAAATAGAAAGCTCCAGCATTTTAGGGTCGATCATGATAAATCTGACATCTTCCGGCGTGGATTTATAGAGCATGCTGAGGATCATAACGTTAACCCCCACCGACTTGCCCGAACCCGTGGTACCGGCAACCAGCACATGTGGCATTTTAGCAAGATCGGCGACCACCGCCTCACCGGCAATATCCTGGCCTAACACGACTGTTGTCGGTGATTTTGATGACTTAAACTGCTCACTGTTAATAACGTCAGACAAAAAGACCGTTTCACGAGTCAGATTAGGTAACTCTATTCCGACATAAGGCTTGCCCGGTATCACTTCGACCACCCTTACTGCCGGTGCCGACAGAGAACGGGCCAGGTCCATGGATAAACTTGAAATACGGCTGACTTTCACACCCGGAGCCAAATCAAGTTCAAAACGCGTAATAACCGGTCCGGGGAATATTCCTACCACCTCAGCCGCAATTTTGTAGTCTGCCAGTTTTGATTCAACCAAACGGGCAATCTGCTCCAATGCTTCCTGATCAATAAAATTAGCTCTTTTCTCCGGCTGATATAATAGCTCTAATGTCGGCATCGGCTCTTTGGGTTTCGGCAAATTCACATCTTGCTGAACCAAAAAAGGATTTTGCGTCGCTAACTGATTCTGCTGAGCCTGAGCGACCATATCCTGAAATGCAGACACATCCGGATCCTGATCGCTATCTCCTCCATCGACTTCGTCTTCATCAATTTCAGACAAAGTATGCTCCAGTGCATCATCATCAACGACAGAAAAATCGGAAATTGAAGGTTGCGGCACATCGTCATCCAGTTCCAGTTCAGCATTGCCAAACTCAACATCGCCATGCGGCGAATATGCATATGACGGATCAATGGTCTGAACGGAATCTGACTCCGGGACTTGCGGTTCTTCGGTCATCTCAACCGGTTGAAGCTGAACATCAGGTTCAGTCAATGCTTGCTCAGCAAAATCGTTCTCCTGCTGAGCCTCATCCTCCAGCTCTTCTATCGTTGCATTCAGACGGTTTGTGCGCTGAGAATCCGAATAGGTTCTCTCATCATCTGTCCGGATGCTTTCACTATAATTATTCTCCGGACGAGCGAAGTTCTTCTGACTTTCAGGAATGTGGATATTAAAACGCCTGACCGGCTCTGAGTCAGCAAGCGCATCAGATACAAATCCGGAAGACGGCTCAACTTCCTCGTCATCGACTTCATCCTCATCCCGACAACTATTTATGTCATTTCCCGTGCCGGAATAAGTGACAGATACATCGGCTAATTCGACAGTGTGCGTCGTATCTGCGACCAATAGCTGCTCCGATTTTTCACCGCGCAGACGGTTAATCACAAACTGCATCGCATCAATAGCAATATCACCTAAAAGCTCAACAATCGTCAGCCAGGAAATTCCGGTTAACAGTGTGAAACCCGCTCCCCAGAAAAACAGGAATATCAGGGTTGCCCCCAGTACATTAAAGGTAGGAAGTGCCAGGCTGGACAAGACATCGCCTACCACGCCACCGGAAGAAAAGTACCAGAGATCATCAAAATTAATATCCGCCAGTCCGCAACTGGTTAACAGTAAAATTGAGATACCCAGTAAACGGGTTGCCCACAGGGTTAAATCCAGTGATTCATCGTCGAGGCGACGAATAAATAACAGCCAGGTAGCGAAAATCAGAATGACCGGTATGGTATAGGCCAGCGATCCAAAGACAAAAAACAGCGTATCGGCAATCCAGGCTCCGATATAGCCGCCAGAATTGTTCAGTTCCGTACCCCAGGAGGTCTGAGACCATGAAGGGTCAGCCGGGCTGTATGTCAGCAGAGAAATTGAGATAAAAACAGAAATAAGTATCGCAATGATCAGGACACTTTCACGTAATCTTTGAAGACCGTTAAGGCGAGGTTTGACAGCCCCACACTGATCCGGATTCGTTTTCACGATAGTTTCTACTTTACTTTCGTTCTCTTTGAGCATAACCGACTAATTTTCAAATATGCGTAACAATCTACGCTTTTAATATAACATTGAAGCGATTAAAAACAGATCGAGCGGCATAAGCCGCTCGGTTTTAGACTGGATTTAACCATATCAATACAGAAAACCCAATGTGCTTAAGTCAGAATACCGAAAGAAGTCTTTCTTTTATGACAGACTTTGACCAGAACCTTCTGCACTAGCGAGTTTTAATCACCAATTGACTACTCTGCTTCACTTCTTCCATTACCACATAGGTACGGGTATCGTTTACGCCGGGCAAACGCAGCAAAGTATCGCCAAGCAATTTACGGTATGCACTCATATCCGATACCCGGGTTTTTAAAAGATAGTCAAAATCACCGGAAACCAGATGACACTCCTGAATATCATCAAGTTTCTGAACCGCTGCATTAAATTGTTCAAATACATCTGGCGCACCACGGTTTAAGGTAATTTCTACAAACACAAGAAGTGATGCATCCAGATATTGAGGATTAAGAAGAGCCGTATAACCCGTAATGTAATTCTGACGTTCAAGACGACGTACACGCTCTAAGCATGGTGTAGGAGATAATCCAACGCGTTTGGATAATTCTACGTTCGAAATTCGACCATCTTTCTGTAATTCATTGAGAATATTGCGATCAATCCGATCTAAATCCTTTGACGGCTTTTTATTATAATCTGCCATTATTTCCACCTTGTTACTTCCTTGCAAAATCAATTACAACATCTTATACCCAAAGTAATCGTTAGTATAACAAATCAACAGAACAACACTATACTAGTTAAAAATTCGGAACATTAACGATAATTATAGCCAATTCAACCAAAAATACCGACCAAATGATAGTCCAGGAGTAAATATTTTTATCCTGTCTTTGAATGAAGATTGACTGAAATATGAATAACTATTCAACCATTAAGCTATCACATTACTTACCGACTGTAACAGATTATATCGTCAATGAGAACGCTACTAGCGCACCGGCAGCTCAATATCCTTAAACATCAGCTCAATTTCATGATTTGATTTGAGTGAAATAGCCTGCTCGACAACCGGCTTTGTCAAATGAGGAGCAAAACGTTCCATAAAATCATACATATAATTACGTAAAAATGTTCCGCGCCGGAAACCAATACAGGTTGTACTCGAACCAAAGAGATGACTGGCATCAATCGCGACTAAATCGGAATCCTGAAGCTGATCTACAGCCATGTTAGCAATCACCCCGACACCAATCCCCATACGTACATATGTTTTGATCACATCGGTATCCGTGGCAGTAAATACCACTTTCGGTTTTAAACCTACCCGGTTAAATGCGGCATCCAGTTCCGAACGGCCAGTAAAACCGAACACATACGTAACCAGCGGGAAAGCAGCCAAATCCTCTATAGTGATCTGACTCTTTTGTGTTAACGGATGATCTTTCGGTACCACAATAGAACGGTTCCAATAATAACAAGGCAACATTACCGCATCCTGATAAAGGTGCAGAGCCTCTGTCGCGATGGCAAAATTTGCCGTCCCCTTGGCTAACGCTTCAGCCATTTGCGATGGCGTACCCTGATGCATATGTAACGAAACTTTTGGATAGCGTTTAGTAAATCCGCGAATAACCTCAGGAAGTGCATAACGCGCCTGTGTGTGGGTTGTTGAAATATTCAGTGTCCCCATTTCGGGATGCGTATGCTCTCCGGCAACCGCTTTGATACTTTCAACCCTGGCTAAAATCTCCTGCGAAATAGCGATAATATGTTCCCCTGCCGGAGTAACCTGAGTTAAGTGCTTTCCACTCCGTTCAAAAACCTGAATTCCCAGTTCATCTTCAAGCAAGCGGATCTGTTTACTGATACCTGGTTGTGATGTATATAAGCTTTCTGCCGTTGCTGACACATTGAGATTATGATTGACAACCTCAACAATGTACTTGAGTTGTTGCAATTTCATTTGAGCACATTTCCCCTGGCCTGTTAATGGCACCAGTATATAAGGATTAGTTATAAAGTGTCACCATTCGGCTATATCTTTATGACCTGATACTCACTTCCGTTTCATTAGTACACAGCCAGTAAAACACCCTCCTGCGACGCTCATCTAATGCATAACTACAGAGAACATCTCAATTTATTCGCAAATTAATCAACAAATCTTTAAAGCTGTTTAAATAATCGTGTATGCTTATACCTTGATTTACTTAGCCAAGTATTACTGAAGATGAGTATTGGACTGATTATAACGTTAGTAAGCGTGTTACTGCTGTTGGTGCTGGGTTACAACATCATGTTGCAATATAAGCTAAAAGTTAATGCGGCGAAAAAGCAGGAAACCACTCGCTATATTGCAATTATTGACGCAACCGAACAGTTAATCAGTAATGCCCACCATATTCCGTTCAGTCGTAATTTATTACAGTGCCTGAATACACGGATACTCGATGCCCTGGAAGGAATGCAGGAACTCGATCAACAAAATAAACATCTTAAGCAGCGGATTGTTGATGTTAAAGCACAGCTGGATAAGCTGAAAGAACTGAATCAGGACGACATTGAAGCTCCCCATTTTAAAGTTCCAAGTAATGACAGACAGGCCATTGCGATGCTGAAGCTGGTCAAGCGCCTGCGGGAGACTATCCGCAGTGAGCACAATAAAGGCCGTTTTGAAACACACGCCTATATTGCCGAAAATGGCCGGCTTGAATCAATTCAGTTACGAATTAACATTGAGAACTTGGTCAAACGAACCAATGATGCCATTATCAAAGGCCAGATCGGCACGGCTATTCAGTTGCTGAAAAAAGGCATTGATGTTCTGAGCCAGAAAAACGAT
>JBNKRC010000038.1:0-12573 GCA_050296215.1 Vibrio sp.
AGAGACGACTGACCAGAAATAGCCGGTGAAATCTCTCCGGGAACGAGATCAGACAGGGCCGGACTCTGTCTGATTTTTTATTCGCCAATGTAATAGCAACCACTTGTTACATCACAGATACCATTACTTTTGTAATAAATAACGTCCAATCGAATCAAATTGAGATATCCCTGATTTGCTGCGTTCTGTTCATATCTTAACCTCATCTCGTCTTAGAACGGTTCTCGGAACTTAGCCAAATCAGTTTAAATAATCATTCGTTGGAATCAGATGCCTGTTCTAAGCCAACCCGAATCTATTAACAATTTTTTACGGACTTAGATAGAGGAAGCAATATGAACAGGAACCTGATCTCTGTATGTATCATGGCATCTTTAAGCTTGATTGGTTGTAAAAGTGAAGTAAGCGACAACCAATCCGCAGAACCCACCACCGGCACGACAATGTCAATGAATGAACTCGTTCAGAATGGCAGTTATGCCGCTACCGCTGAATGGTATACCAACGTTAATCCTCTGACTGACCATGGCGATGGCAGCTACACACTTAACTTTTTAAGCGAACCCGAGCAAGGTTACGCCAGATTCAGAAGACAGGATGGCGGTCATGTTGACTTAACTAAATACGTAAACGGCTCAATTTCTGTCGACCTGAATGTAGTTGACTGGGGAGATGCCGGTGCTGGCAATTCTTATGTCAAAATTTTTATGGGCAATGAAGCCGTCCCGGCAGATGCCCCATTCAAACTATCAAATAGTGAGTTAACCAGCTTAGATACATGGTACCGATGTACATTGCCAGTCAACCTGACAACCACTTATGACGAACTTGCCGGAACGGATGATAATGGGCTGAGTCCGTGGGATTTAATGAGCTTTGGTGCAGACTACAGCAATATGAATAACATGAAATACTCATTCAAAAATATCGTATTCAGTCAGGAATCACCAGCCGATCCTTCCGGTCCCGCCTGTGTTGCAACGGGAGATGGTTCAGCTTTACCTGCGGCGGACAACAGCATACCGAATCTGCCAACTGATGGCGTCTCCATGTCGCAATTATTATCCGATGGTTATTACACCAACTTTACTTCCGACTGGGGAAGCTACAACCTTTCCAGTGGTGATTTAACCACCGGTAAAATCGATGTCGACTTCTCAGGGGAAACATCAAACGGCGTGGCTCGGTTTGATACCAGAGGTATGAACTTCGGATTTTCTGGTTATGGCGACGGCTCTCTGTTTATTGATATCACAGTCAACAGTTACGGAACCAAAAATGATGACACGCCTCATGATAATGCGTTCACCCCATACGTTAAGATCTTTATCAATGATGAAAATTCACCGGGTTTTGTAGAGATTCATGATACCGACCCGGCGAACTTAGATAGTGTGAACTGGGATGACCGGGTAGCCGTTGGTACCAAAAACCGTTGTATCGTACCGCTAAAACTGATTACTTCAGAAATACAGTTAACTGATTCTGATGGCGATGGTTCAAATCTGGCTCCGTGGAACTTCATCTCTTTCAGTGGTAACTTTGAAAACCTGAAGGGTATGAAATATAGCGTCGAAAATATTTACTTCTCCCCAAGCTCACCATCTTTACTTGGTGGTAACAACGACGGTGTGAAGTGCTATCGATAAAAGAACTAAGGACGTGAATAAATTCTGTTCTCGTTGGGATTAGCCACGTTCATTGCTTGCTCCTGCTTAATAAAAAACACTTTATAAATAGTAAAAAGGCCTGCCGATTGAAATCGCCAGGCCTTCCTTCACAGGCAGATTTTTTGATACCTACACAATTAAACCCACTGCCCGGCTACATAGCAGCTCGACCAGCACCACTGGAAATTGTAGCCGCCGAGCCAACCGGTCACATCCATCACCTCACCGACAAAGTAAAGTCCCGGGACCGATTTACACTCCATCGTTTTTGAAGAAATATAATCGGTATCAATCCCGCCCAACGTGACTTCAGCAGTCCGGTATCCTTCTGTACCGTTCGGCGTGATTTGCCAATTTTCCAGCACCGAAACAATCTGCGCCAACTGCTTAGGATTAAATTGTTTCAGAGGTTTATCCTCTAACTCCTTTCGCTCGATCAGCACTTCAATCAGACGTTTGGGTAAAATTTTCGATAAGGTATTTTTTAATGACTGATTCGGATGCTTGTCCAGACTCCGGTTCAGTAACTGTTCGACATCATCATCAGGCACCAGGTTAATCGAAACCTTCTGCCCGGGTTGCCAGTAAGAAGATATTTGTAAAACAGCAGGCCCGGATAACCCACGGTGAGTGAACAGTAACGCCTCTTTAAACACCTTACCATTGTCCGCCGTAATTTCTGCCGGAACAGAGATGCCCGATAAATCGGCCAGTTGCTCTTTATCTTCCACATGCAGAGTAAAGGGAACCAGCGCCGCCCGGGTTTGGATAACCGGAATATCAAATTGCTGCGCGATTTTGTAACCAAACGGGGTTGCGCCCAGTTTTGGCATAGACAAACCACCAGTTGCCACCACCAAAGAATGGCACGCAATCTCCTTTCCGTTGGCGTTTAAAATAAAGCCTTCGTCAGTCCGGCTGATATCCTGAATATTTACCTGATAACGCAGCTCAATGTTCACGGCACGGCATTCATCCAGCAGCATATTCACTATCTGTTTGGCACTATCGATACAAAAAAGCTGGCCGTGTTCGCGCTCTTCATATTCGATACCGTATTGCGCCACCAGGCCGATAAAATCCCAGTTGGTATACTGAGAAAGTGCAGATTTAACAAAATGAGGATTCTGACATAAGTAGTGATTCGCTGTTACCTCATAGTTTGTGAAGTTGCAACGGCCACCACCGGAAATCAAAATCTTTCGCCCGGGTTTCTTAGCATGATCCATGACTAAAACACGTCGCCCCCGCTGCCCCGCCTGCGCCGCACACATTAGCCCAGCCGCACCGGCTCCGATGATGACAACGTCAACTTGTTCACTCATTTCTATTACTCTCTCAACAAAAAAGGACGCGCTATAAAGCACATCCTTTATCAAATTGAGGTTATTGTAATGATAATAGCGACACTTTGCCAATCCCGATCAAGCGATATGAAAGGCATTCAGACTACAGCAAAAATGCTCCCAGCATGGTGGCACCTAGTAATGAGACAGAAAGAATAAACAACTGACGAACCCGCTCACACTTGCGAATAAACACAGGATCATGATGATGCAGATACTCTCTGGTTTTCAGATAATGGAAAAGCCGGAACTGCTTGGCCATATTACCATTCGTAGTAAAAAAACCATGTCCGTCTACTTGTTGATAAAGTAACGGGTGAGCATCTCTCATGATATAAATCAGAGACCGAAGCGCAGTCAGATATCTGGCAATATTTACCAGCGTTACTAACATCAACGAAAACAGAATCAAGTCTGAATTGATCATCTTCTCCTCCCTACATCTCCAGCAGGCTCAGAAGAACAGGCAAATAATCTGAAGCTATTTCAGAGAGTCTTATTCCACTGAACTATCCATCACTGAAGATGATCCTTTAGTTGTCATCACTGCCAACTCTTTGTCGATAAAGAAGAGTGCTTTGCCATCCTCCCCAACAAGTTCAATCTTGTCTAAGATGCTTTTAAACAACTTTTCTTCCTCGTGCTGTTCCGCAACATACCACTGAAGAAAATTAAAAGTTGAATAGTCCTGAGATGTGAACGCAGCATGGGCCAGTTTATTTATTTTTTCTGTTATCATCTGCTCATGTTCGTATGTCTCACGAAATACTTCGCCAAGACTTTTAAAGTCATATTTAGGAGCCGCAATACCACCTATTATGGGAAGCGCTCCTGTTTCGCTAACATAAGTAAACAGTCTTTGCATGTGCTGCATTTCTTCTGCCGCGTGAACTCTTAAAAACTCAGCTGCTCCTTCGAATCCTTTATCTTCACACCAAGCACTCATTTGTAAGTATAGATTGGATGAGAAAAATTCGAGGTTAATTTGATCATTCAATTGATCAACCATGGCTTGTGATAGCATGCTCCCACTCCTAAGTATCTGAATATGACATATTTAATTTCCTCGTACTATTAGTATAGTCGTAGCCTAAACTTAAGGTAATTTTTGATCTTCCCTGCAACTTTTCTCAAACCAAGGTGCTACAGTGAAATGAGTTCCCCGTACCGGAGGTGGTGTGATGAGTTATAAACATATTTTAATTGCGATTGATCTATCAGAAGAAAGCAGTGTACTGGTAAATAAAGCGGTAATCCTTGCCAAAGCATTTGGTTCACGGGTTTCATTTATTCACATCGACATTAACTATACCGAACTCTATACCGGGCTCATCGATATCAACCTAGTCGAAACTCAGCATCAGTCTATGGCAAGTTCACAGATGGCACTAAAAGATTTAGCCAAACAGGCTGGCTATCCGATTGAACTTACTCTTGTCGGCAGCGGCGATCTGAGCAATGAAATATGCGGTGCAATAGAAAAGTATGAAATAGATCTTATTGTATGCGGCCACCACCAGGATTTCTGGAGCAAACTACTCTCATCAACCAAACTACTCATGAATAGTAGCCCGGTTGATATGCTAGTTGTACCACTAAAAGACTGACGGATAGATGATTATTCGTTAGACTGCACGCCATGATGGTTAACTAATAGTCTTTCCTTATGGCGTATCTTTCTGCAATTACCCTTTTGTGGGCTTTCTCTTTTAGCCTTATCGGCGTTTATCTCGCAGGTGAGGTCGACTCCTGGTTTGCAGTATTAATGCGTGTGGCTCTTGCCAGCTTCGTATTCTTACCATTTATCAGATTCAAACAGGTTCCAAAAATACTCATTGGTAAACTCATGGTCACCGGTGGTATTCAGCTTGGGCTGATGTACTGCTTTTATTACAAATCCTTTTTATTGCTGACAGTACCTGAAGTCTTGCTCTTTACCGTATTCACTCCTATCTATGTCACGTTGATATATGACTGGCTTCGGGGCAAATTTTCTTCGTGGTATTTATTAACGGCTGCTATAGCGGTGGTGGGCGCCATCTTTATTAAGCGTACGGATATAAACCAGAATTTTGTTATAGGATTTTTAGTCGTACAGGCGGCTAACCTTTGTTTTGCCGTAGGTCAGGTTGCCTATAAACGAATCATGGAAACCCATCCGTCTTCACTGCCGCAACATTCCGTCTTTGGTTATTTTTACCTTGGCGCGCTGGTCGTGGCATCCGTCGCCTTTATGCTGTTTGGTAATCCGGATAAACTTCCCACCACTCAGCTACAGTGGGGCATACTCGTTTATCTTGGCTTAATCGCTTCTGGTATTGGCTACTTTGTATGGAATAAAGGGGCTTGCCTGGTGAACGCCGGAGCATTGGCAATTATGAATAATGCGCTGGTTCCGGCCGGGCTTGTGGTAAATATTCTGATTTGGAACAGAAATGTTGATTTGCTCAACCTGACCGTCGGTGGTGCAATCATCTTGTTCTCACTCTGGTTTAATGAAACCTGGGTTAAAAAACGAGTGAGTTAAATAAAATGAGCCGCAACAATCCCCGCTTCTATACGAGCGGGGATTTTTTATCAATGAACAAAGCTTTCAACTTCAGTATTCGTGTCCAAATAATGCTGCTGGCTGGTAATTTTCTGTTCTAACTTTTTACACTTTTTCATTAGCCGAAGCTGTTTCTTCACTAATTTTTTTAGCTTTTTTTGTGCCTTTTTCTTCTGTTTCAACTGCTTTTTAGCCAGTGAGTCCGATGACTTCAGTTCTTGCTGTTGAAGATTAGTTTGCACCAGCTTTAATGGCTTGCACAAACTGGATGACTGATTTGCTACCCGGGCACATGAGTGACAAACATAACTGGGAGCACTGACTAAACGGCTTATTTCTCCCAATGATGCTGCAATTTCATGACGGCCCCATTTACAGAGAAGTTTACTCATAACCAACCATAAATGATATCTATTATCATTTTTATAGTAATGATCACGTCATTAATCAAGTTTTAAATCTGATTTAAACGAAATAGACTTCTTTCAAAACCTGAACAATCAGTTCATGGCTGCATTAACATATACATCAAAACGGTTTTTCTTGGTTTCAATCACCATTGATGGTTTATGTTGATTTAACCATGGAGCATAATCCGGACGCTTAACAACGACGCGCTTAGTCGCTAAAGCCAGAGCCGGTTCTAACAGGTCATCTGCATCGGAATCAGCCCCCACCAGCGACTGAAATACCCGCATCTCTTTTTTCACCAGAGCCTGTTTTTTCTTATTCTCCGGATGCGGATACATAGGATCGAGATAGACAACATCCGGACGCCTGAAATCCGGATCATCAAGCAATGCAGTCAACGCATCATGACTGGAACGGTGAATCAGAGAAAGCCGCTCCGTCACCCATCCTCCAATTTCGGGATCTTTCATTGCCCGTTGTAAGCCATCGTCCAGAATAGCGGCAACGACCGGGTGACGTTCAATCATCTGAACCTTGCAACCCAACGAAGCCAGAACAAAAGCATCCCGACCTAAACCCGCCGTTGCATCTAATACATCTGGGACAACGCCTTTATTCAGGCCAGCTGCCTTAGCAATTGCCTGCCCTTTTCCGCCACCGAATTTACGGCGATGTGCTACAGCACCACTGACCCAATCAACAAAAATGGCACCAAGCTTTGGCTCATCAAGTTTGCGTAACTCCAGTTGATGCGATGTTAATACCAAAGCAAAAACGGAATCCGGACTATGTGTCAGGTGCCATTTATCAGCCAGTTGATCGAGGTATTCTTTCCTCTCATTACATTCACACAGTAATTGAATCTGCAACGTATTACCTTAGTTGTTCGTAAAAGAATCTGTAAAACCAAGCTACTCGCTTAAATATTTGACTTGCTTTGCTACACTATCTGCAACGATAATTTCTCACTGATCAGCATATCAAGGAAGAGTCATGCACTCCAATACCACAAAACTCGATGATCTCGACCGTGCCATTTTAAAAATATTAATGAATGATGCCCGGACACCATATGCAGAAATGGCAAAGCAATTTAATGTCAGCCCTGCAACCATTCATGTTCGCATAGAAAAAATGAAAGCCGCCGATATCATCCAAAAAACCGAAGTCGTGGTAAACACCAAAAAATTAGGTTATGACGTTTGTTGTTTTATTGGTATTAATTTAAATGCAGCCCGAGATTACCATTCCGCACTGGAGAAACTCAACGCACTGGATGAAGTTGTTGAAGCCTATTACACCACCGGCGCCTACAACATTTTTGCCAAACTAATGTGCCGTTCAATTGAAGAGTTGCAATATGTTTTAATTGATAAGCTACAGACTATCGATGAAGTTCAGTCAACCGAAACATTAATCAGCCTGCAAAACCCAATCAAAAGAAACGTTAATCCCTGAACTGAAAAACAGAGGGAATGACATACGTTATGGTTTGGACTTATTTCGTTATTTATTTAAATAGTTAAGTAGATCTTCTGCAGAAATACCTTTAGCCGCGATTTCTTTTGCCAGAATATCAACCTGCTCATTTTTTCGTGATTCAATCACCTGATTAAACTGATAAACAAGATCACGTAAAATCGGAACCGGAACTTGCTTGGCTGCACTACGTACTCGCTCACTGCTTTGGTTTCCAAGTTCAGTAAGCAATTTGCCGAACATCACCTTTTCTGGAGATTCCTCCAGTTGCTCGAGTACACGAGCCATCTCATAAGTGGTCATTGACATGCTTTATATATCCATATCCAAATAATGCTGGGGGGGGGAAAGTAATCCAGATCTGACTGGGGCGTTCAATATACAACGGTTATTGATAATATCAAATAGACATTCACTATAATTTATTAGTATTAAGTTATACTTTTGTAAAAACAAGAATGACTTAAGAATCAACAGGCATAGATATAATAAATTTAGTATTCACTTTGCTGATCATAATAAAAAATCGTAGATTATTTTATTCATTATCATTTTTCATTCGCTATCAGCTCTTCTCTTCCCCATCACTATCAGTCCGTAAGGAATATAAGGATCAGTCATAATGCAAACCATCATCGCACAACGTGTTATCCAAATAAGAGAATGGCTGAAAGATCGCGGTCTGGACGCTTTCATCATTCCTCATGAAGATGAATATTTGGGTGAATATGTTCCCGCCCATAATGAACGTCTCTGCTGGGCGAGCGGATTTACCGGCTCAGCAGGAGTTGCAGTCATCACCGCGTCACAAGCTGCTATTTTTGTCGATGGTCGATACACCGTTCAGGTGACTAAACAGGCCCCCGCTCAGCTATTTACCTACAAGCACCTGATTAATGATCCATTCCTGGACTGGACCAAATCGAATCTGCCACCTGACAGTAAAGTAGGTTTTGATCCAAAGATGCACCGGGCAAGCTGGCTGAAAACAGCCCAGGAAAAAATAGCCGGAACACTCTCTTTGGTACCGGTAGAACATAATCCGATTGATTCGCTTTGGACAGACCGGCCAGATCCAGCAGAATCAGATATGTATTTAATGCCAATTGAAACTGCCGGATTATCAAGTAAAGAGAAGCGACAGCAGATTGCCGATGTAATACGAGGACATAACGCTGACTGCGCTGTATTAACACAACTCGATTCAATCTGCTGGTTGTTAAACATCCGCGGACTGGATGTATCCCGACTGCCCGTACTGCTTTCCCACGCCATTATTTACCAGGACTCCAGTGTCGATTTCTTCATTCCTTCACATCGGGTTATCGAAGGATTTGACCAGCACGTTGGAGATGGTGTGAAGGTCGTTAACCCGGATGAACTGGATACTACACTCAGTACATTAAACGGTAAGCGTGTCATCCTTGATCCTGTTAATAGTAATGCCTGGTTTACTTTAACCCTGCAAAATAACGGTGCGGATATTTTAAGTCAGAACGATCCATGTTTACTCCCAAAGGCAGTGAAGAATTCAGTTGAAGTCGCAGGAATGAAAGCATGCCATATCAGAGATGGTGCCGCGATGGCGAAGTTTTTATTTTGGCTCGACCAGCAGGTAATGACAGACAACTGGTTAGACGAAGGTGCTATTTCGGACCAGTTGGAACACTTTCGTCGTGAAGACCCTTCACTCGTCGACTTAAGTTTCGATACTATTTCTGCTGCCGGAAGTAATGCAGCGATGTGTCACTATAATCACATCAATCAGACCAAGCCTGCACGTTTAACCCCCGATAGTTTATATCTGGTAGATTCCGGAGGTCAGTATCCGGATGGAACAACAGATATCACGCGAACTATTGCGATTGGCGCTCCGTCAGACGAAATGAAGCGACTATTTACTTTAGTACTTAAAGGACATATTGCTTTAGCCTCTGCCCGTTTTCCCCAAGGAACGTCTGGTCATCAACTCGATGTCCTGGCCCGGCAGCATTTATGGGCACAGGGTTATGATTTTGACCACGGAACCGGACATGGTGTCGGTCATTTTCTTAGTGTTCATGAAGGACCACAAAGAATAAGTAAAGCTCCGAATACCATTGCACTTCTGCCCGGTATGATTGTCTCCAATGAACCTGGGTATTATCGGGAAGATAATTTCGGCATCCGAATTGAAAATTTAGAGCTGGTTACCACAATATCCACCCAGGGTGATATGGACGTTTTGGGGTTTGAATCACTCACCCGCTGCCCTATTGATAAACGTGCTATCGATAAAGATCTGCTGACAGAACATGAAATCCGGTGGATTAACACCTATCATCAGCAAGTCTGGGAAGACGTCTCCCCACTCGTTAGTAATGAGATACAAGAGTGGCTATATGTAGCTACCAGACAACTTTAGCTGTGTGGTATTAAATTTAATAACATTTAGAAAAGCCTCCTGATGTGTACTCTGGAGGCTTTTTACTGTTCTTACTGTTCCATTAAAAAGTAGACGTTCTTACCCAATACAGACTATCACTCGGGATGAATGCCTAATCCTTTCTTATTCATGTCTTGGTCTGTTATCACCACTCCTTGTGTTTCACATGAAACATAGCAGTAGTCCTAGTATTGGAATGAATCAGCCCGTAATAAAACCCAAAATAAAATTAAAACACCTCAAAACATTAATAATAAAACATCAACTAAAGAAAACTACATAACTAGCTGTTTATTATAACTTTAATTCAGAAAATCACTTCTCACAATCAAAGATGACAACATTAATCTCAAAATATTCATTTGATGTCTAAATATTATTTGTGTTAGGTTTAAATTAATTAATCGTTCAATAAAAAATAAACGGAGTTCTCATGCCTAAGGTTGGGATGCCAAGCATACGTAAACCACAGCTTGTTCGAGCCACAATGAATGTCATCGAAAGGGTCGGCTTGCACAGTGCAAGTATTTCTCTGATTAGTAAAGAAGCCGGGGTTTCATCGGGAATCATTAATCACTACTTTGGCGGAAAACATGGTCTGCTTGAGGAAACCATGCGAGCCATTATGCGTGAGCACTCCATTACGATTATGGAATCCTTAACCAAGTTACCTAAAGAAGCTCACTACCAACGCATTAACGCCATTGTGGACGGTAACTTTGTCGGCTACCAGTCTGAAAGCCACGTTGTAAAAACCTGGCTGGCATTCTGGTCATACTCGATGCACGACCCGCAATTACACCGCCTACAGCGGGTAAACGAACAGCGCCTAATCTCGCATCTGAAAATTGAACTAAATTCATTAATTCCTAAAGAACATGTACTCACCGTTGCTCACGGAATCGCTGCGCTGATCGATGGTATCTGGCTTCGGGGTGCACTCAATCCCAATGGTATAAAAGCACAACATGCGCGAACCATTATTAATGACTATCTGGAAAAACAACTGAGTTACTACCAGCCTCGTGAAAATTAAGGTTAGACAACCAATGAACTTAAAAACTCTCTATATCAATGGCGAGCTTCAATCTGCTACCTCGGGGGAGACGTTTACCACGTATAACCCGGCTACCGGCGAACCTCTGGCTCAGATTGGTCAGGCATCAATACAGGATGTTGAATTGGCAATCGCCAGTGCAAAAAGTGGATTCAAAATCTGGTCTGCTATGACGGCAACTGAACGCAGCCGTATATTACTTAAGGCGGTGGAAATACTACGTCAGCGTAATGATGAGCTGGCTGAGTTAGAAGTAAGAGATACCGGCAAACCATTACAAGAAGCAATTTGTGTAGATATTGCAACCGGTGCCGATGTCATCGAATACTATGCCGGACTCGCCCCGGCATTGACCGGCGATCAACAACCTTTATCTCGGAATCAGTTTTTTTACACCCGCCATGAGCCGTTAGGCGTTTGCGCCGGCATCGGTGCCTGGAACTATCCCCTGCAGATTGCCTGCTGGAAAGCAGCACCAGCACTGGCCTGTGGCAATGCCATGATTTTCAAGCCCTCGGAAGAAACACCCGTTAACCGCATTGAAACTTGCAGAAATTTTTACCGAAGCCGGTGTTCCTGATGGAGTATTCAATGTTGTTCAGGGTGACTATCGTGTCGGTCAAATGCTTACCGCACACCCCGACATTGCCAAGGTATCCTTTACCGGCGAAGTTGGCACGGGTAAAGCAGTCATGGCGGACTGTGCCTCCACCCTAAAATCAGTAACGATGGAACTCGGTGGTAAATCACCAATGATCATCTTTAATGATTGCAAATTAGATGACGCTGTATCTGCCGCAATGGTTGCTAATTTTTATACTCAAGGCGAAGTCTGCACCAACGGTACACGCGTTTTCGTCCATGAAGCTGTCTATAACCAATTTTTGGAACAACTTAAGACCCGTAGTGAGCAATTGGTTATTGGTGATCCTCTTGATATCAAAACACAGATTGGAGCTCTGATTTCAAAACAACACCTCACTAAAGTGCTATCAGCCATTGACCAAGCTACACAGACCTCAGCCAAACTTCTGACTGGTGGCTATCAAGTCACTGACAATGGTTTACTCCATGGCAATTTTGTTGCGCCGACGGTGTTCTATGACTGTGATGATGATATGGCATTAGTCAACAACGAAATTTTTGGTCCGGTGATGGCTGTACTTAAATTCAGAGACGAACAAGATGTAATTACCCGAGCCAACGGTACAACCTATGGCCTGGCAGCGGGAGTTTTCACCCAAAATTTATCCCGGGCTCATCGCATTATTCATCAGTTAGAAGCTGGTATTTGTTGGATAAATACTTGGGGAAATTCTCCGGCAGAAATGCCTGTCGGTGGTTATAAACAGTCTGGTATTGGTAGAGAAAACGGACTTGAAACTCTACGTCACTATACGCAAACCAAAAGTGTATTTGTCGAATTAGGTGATTTTGAAAGCCCTTATCAATAAGCCTTAATGCAAAGCTTACTTAAGTAAACTTCTTGAAATACACACATAACAAACATACGAAAAGGAATATACATGTTATCACGAAAGACGAAAATTTTTATCTTAGGACTAAGTGCCCTATTTTCTGTAAATAGCTACGCAACAAATTGTGATCAAATACGCTTTTCCGATGTCGGCTGGACT
>JBNKRC010000039.1:0-12346 GCA_050296215.1 Vibrio sp.
GAGTTAAGTCAGAAGCCTGTTCCTGCCTGGATCACCCGTGTGCGCCGTCGCCTTCAGGATGCCATGCTTGATAGCCACTTTGTATTGACCCATGCGACGTTTTCCATTGCGCTGGAACCCGATCTGGCTAAAGGTTATGCCAAACTGCTTGAATCAATGGGATCGCGTATTTCTCAGGTTGTGACAACGGTCGATGCTCAGGGATTAGACGCGATAAAAACTGAGAATGTGATTATCGGTGATTTGGCTGCGATTGACCGCGAAAACCCGGATGTGGACTGTGTGATCAGTAATACCCATGCCGCCGATATTTGTGAACCGGCGCTACCGGTTATGCGGGTTGGTTATCCATGTCACGACCAGTTCGGCAATATGGATATTAAACAGGTGGGGTATGAAGGTGCTCGCGAACGTCTGTTTGCACTGGCAAATATCATGTTACGTAACCACCATGACGAAGTTGAACCACACATCAGCCAATATCGTTTTGATGCATCGCAGACGAAGCAGAAGAGGTTTGCATGAAGATAAGTGAACGTAAATTCCATATTGAGCCTATGCCACAGGCGAGTGATTTTAACCTTAAAGTCGGATTTACGACATTAGGCCGACAGCAAGTGGATCAACATTTTGGTAGCTCAAAATGTGTACTGATTTATGGGGTAAATGAGAAGGAGTGGCATTTGCTTGAGGCGGTTGAATATGCGGAAAATGCGCAAACCGCACATGATAAGTTACCGACAAGAATTGGTGATTTAACTCAGTGTGCGGCCATTTTCTGTAACGCCTGCGGACCATCGGCGATTCGTCAGTTACTTGAAAAAGGGATCCATCCGGTAAAAGTGCCGGAGGGAACCGGCATCCACGAATTGCTTAGTGGAATACAGGAAGAACTTCAGACTGAGCCGACAGGATGGTTAGCGAGAGCGCTAAAGGTCTCTGGCGAGCTTCAGCAAGATAAAACTGAGAAAACTCAACGTTTGTCACAGTTAATGGATGAAGATTGGTAATTTAAATTGAAGGGAGCACAAACATGGCAAACATTACAGGTAAAACAAAGGGCGGGGATTCCTGGGAGCCCCAGTTTATTTCAGAAATCGATCAGGACAGCTGCATTGGCTGCGGACGTTGCTATAAAGTCTGTTCACGTGACGTTTTCAACCTGGTTGAAAAAGACGACAATGATGAAGATGATGATTACTATGATGAAGATGAAATGATGATGGTCATGACAATCGAAAATGAAGGCGATTGTATTGGCTGTATGGCATGTTCTAAAGTTTGTCCGAAAAACTGCCAGTCATTTGCACCGGCTGCATTGTAATCGTGCCTAAATTCAGATAATCAGCACTGAATAAATAACATTGTTAAAAAATAAGGGCGACAGAAATGTCTCCCTTTTTTGTCTGATACTGTACAACGTATTGTCCACATTACAACAAACAATAATTGTCTCAATAGCAACAAAACCCTACATAAAATGCGACAATTTGTTGCTGCTTTTCATACATAAATTGTTCGGTAAAGTTCAGAAGTCCTTGATATTAGTGATTTAGCTCTCATTTCCCTGATTGTGGTGTGACTATTGCAACACTTTTACAACAAAAAAGTAAAATTGGTTTACGAAATTCCCATCGTTAGCACAGGAAGCGTTGGTGAGATAAGTAAGGAGCACTTATGTGGGATTATTCTGAGAAAGTGAAGGAACATTTCTTCAATCCGAAAAACGCAAAACTAATCGACGGTGCATCTGCTCGGGGCGATGTCGGTTCGATAAGTTGTGGTGATGCGTTAAGTTTAACGTTAGATATCGAGCCAGAAACCGAAATCATCAAAGATGCCGGTTTCCAGACGTTTGGCTGTGGTAGCGCCATTGCTTCATCTTCTGCTCTGACTGAGATGATCATCGGTAAAACAATCGATGAAGCTCTGAAAGTGACTAACAAAGATATCGCAGAATTTCTTGACGGATTACCACCGGAAAAAATGCATTGCTCAGTGATGGGAATGGAAGCGTTACATGCGGCAGTTGCAAACTATCGTGGTGAGACGATTGAAGACGATCATGAAGAAGGGGAGTTGATCTGTAAGTGTTTTGCTATTGATGATCTTATGATTAAGCGTACGGTCAAAGCCAATAATCTCTCAACGCTGGAAGAAGTCATCAACTACACCAAAGCGGGCGGTGCCTGTTCTGCATGTCATGAAAAAATCGAATACGTCCTGGAAGACTGCCTGAAAGAAATGGCAATCGATCAATGTCATTCCAAACCTGCAGCTAAACCAGAACCGGCTGCACCTAAGGGACTGACAGAAGATCAGGCGGCACAGCTGAAAGATAAAATCGAGCTTATTGAAACCGTGATCGCGGAAGTGAGACCGGGAATTGTAGCCGACGGCGGCGACATTAAACTTGTCGATGTCGAAGATGATATTGTCTTTGTTTCTTTAACCGGCAGCTGTATGGGATGCGGCTTGTCTGGCCTGACTCTGGCTAATGTTGAACACAAAATTTCCAAAGCACTCGGCGAAGCGGTAACGGTATTTCCCGTTCAGGAATCTCCGGTAGCGGATAGTAAGAAAGAGGGAACTTATGATGTTTAATGACGTTGATTCTACAGAGAAATTTGTCTATCTGGACAATAACGCAACCACTCGTATTGATCCCAGGGTACTGGAAACAATGCTGCCTTATCTCGATCAGTTTTACGGCAACCCTTCTTCTATCCATAAGCTGGGTGCCCACGTTGGTCAGGCGATGGAAATTGCCCGTGAACAGGTTCAGCAACTTGTCGGAGCTAAGTATTCAACAGAAATCGTTTTTACCTCCTGTGCAACGGAAGCAACCACGACAGCCATTCTGTCAGCTGTAGAAGCGTTTCCTGATAAGAAAGAGATCATCACGTCTGTGGTTGAGCATCCGGCGACGTTGCAACTGTGCCAGAACCTGGAACGTAAAGGTTACAAAATTCACTGGATTGGCGTGGATAAGAAAGGCAATATCGATCTGGAAGCTTATGCCAGTGCATTAAGTGAAAATGTTGCCATCGTATCGATGATGTGGGCAAACAATGAAACCGGCACCCTGTTCCCGGTGGAAGCCATGGCTCTGATGGCAAAAGAGTTCGGTGCCCAGATTCATGTGGATGCGGTTCAGGTAGCCGGTAAACGCATGATTAATGTCAAAGAGACCGAAATCGATATGTTGTCGATTTCCGGACATAAATTCCATGCACCTAAGGGTATCGGTGCGCTTTACCTACGTCGTGGTACCCGTTTCCGCCCACTGCTGCGTGGCGGTCACCAGGAACGCGGACGTCGTGCAGGAACCGAAAATGCAGCGTCGGTCATTGCATTGGGTAAGGCGGCTCAGCTGGCTTATGAATCGATTGAGCAGGACACTCATCGTATCAAGCTGATGCGGGACCGCCTTGAGCAAGGCATTCTGGCGCGTATTCCTAGCACGTTTGTCACCGGTAACCCGGCAAAACGAGTGCCTAATACGGCCAATATCGCGATTGAATTCATTGAAGGTGAAGCGTTACTGCTGATGCTGAATCAGGTTGGCATTGCAGCCTCATCCGGCTCGGCGTGTACGTCGGGTTCTCTTGAGCCATCACATGTTATGAAGGCAATGCAAATTCCATTTACTGCGGCGCACGGTACATTGCGATTCTCACTATCCCGCTTTAATAAAGATGAAGATGTGGATTACGTACTGGAACATCTACCACCTATTGTTGCACGATTGCGTGAGCTATCTCCTTACTGGAATAACGAGACAAACAAAGGTTCCGTAGAGGCATTCGATCCCACTTATGCATAGGAGCTCAGCCTATGGCTTACAGTTCTTCAATGCCCACAAATGTGGTTTTTAACGACACCACATTACGAGACGGGGAGCAAAGTCCCGGGGTAGCATTTACTACCGCTGAAAAAGTGCATATTGCACAAATGCTTGAGTCGGCGGGGGTGATGGAATTAGAAGTCGGTATTCCGGCGATGGGGGTGACTGAGCAACGGGCCATAGAGGCGATCTGCCAGTCGTTGAACCGGGCAAATACCATGGCATGGTGCCGTATGACTTCGAAAGATGTCATCAGTGCCTCCGGTATTGGCCTGGACTGGGTTGATTTGTCTATTCCGGTTTCAGCCCAACAGCTGAAAAGCAAATTAAATATCTCTTTTAATGAACTGTTTAAGCGCTCAGGTTCGGTAATCAGGCAGGCACTGGATGCCGGACTGCGGGTTTGTGTCGGGATGGAGGACGCTTCCCGTGCCGATGGTGATGTTCTGATCCGTGTTGCCGAAATGGCACAAATGGCCGGGGCCGAACGTGTCAGATATGCCGATACATTAGGCATACTGGATCCGTTTACTACGTATTCGAAAATTTCGGAGTTACGCAGTCAGACCGATATCGGGCTTGAGATGCATGCTCACAACGATCTGGGGCTTGCGACAGCCAATACATTAGCGGCAATCCGGGCCGGAGCAACATCGGTCAATACAACCATTAACGGTTTGGGCGAGCGTGCCGGTAACGCACCGCTTGAAGAAGTTGCGGTTGCCTTGTCGGTATTAAGCCAGATGTCGTGCGGGATTGATTTAATGCAACTGCCGTCGCTTTGTAATTATGTCCATATCGCATCGGGCAGAGCAGTATCCACACAAAAGGCGATTATTGGTGAAACGGTGTTTACTCACGAATCAGGTATTCACGTTGACGGGTTATTAAAGGATATCAACAACTACCAGGGCTTTTCTCCCGGCATTGTCGGCCGCGAACACCAGTTTGTATTAGGCAAACATTCCGGTGTCCATGCCATTGATGCGGTTTACCGTAAACTGGGTATTGTTTTATCTCCCATACAATGTGAAAGATTACGTGACCCATTGAGAACATGGTCAGAAACGCGCAAGTGTATTCCCGATATGGATGATTTGATTACTCTCGCAATGAACGTGGTGGCGGAAAGCTAAGGAGAGCATATGGACCACACTTTGAAAGCTGATTTTGTACAGGAAATTGATGGCCTGGAAACCGCAGAAGATTTCCTGAATTTTTTTGATGTCGACTATGACAAAGGTTTAGTTCAGCGCAAGCGGGTGCAGTTGCTGCGATTGTTCCAACAGATATTGTCCCGTCAGGACGGGAGTCGGAGTTACTCTTCGTATAAACAAGCATTATGTATCGCTTATAAACAACTTGAACTGGGACGAGAGCTGGCATTCGCGAGCTCGGGATGTGAAGGATGCACATCTTGTGATGAATAAAAGGAGAATACGATGAATGAACCAGGTATACGCTTTGAAGCGGGTGAAGAAGTTCGGGTTGTGCGTAATATCCGCAATGATGGCAGTTTTCAGAATGTTGATAAGGGTGAATTATTAATTGAAGCCGGTGAGATAGGCATTGTTCGTACTTATGGCTACTTTTTGCAGGACCAGATTATTTTTCAGGTATTTTTCCCTTCTATCAATGAAGTGGTTGGTATCAGAGATAACGAATTAATTAAATCTCATCTTGAGTGGGTACCCTGTTTATTCCGTTCACTGGATCGGGCCATGCTGAACGTGTCGCTGTCAATGGATAAAGAGATCATTGCTAAAAAAGGAGATATCGTTGAAGTTTATCGTGTCTATCGTAATTTAGAAGATGGTTCACTTGAGTACGAAATCGACATCAATGATTTAATTTTCCGTCTTGATGCGAAGTATCTTGCATTACCGGAAATGGCTGAAGCCGGCTGAAGAAGTTTCATCAAATAAATAATATTTTAAGTTACATCGTCACATTTGTCAGGGTGTAAGAAGGATAGAGGATTTGCTAATGGATGAGCAAAAGCGTAGTTATCTGACTGCAAAAGTTTCAACAGAATTATTTCAACTCAACCCTCAGTTTTTATCTAGTGTTCAGCGCGTAGAGGTTGATGAACGTGTTGAACGCGTCTACCAGCTTCAGGAGTTAATCTTAAACGCCCCGGAAGCGGCAGAGATTGATATCACAGAGGAAGAACTGGAGCAGATATATCAGGACAGCGTCGAGCGTTTCTCCAGCAAAGATGAATTTTTCCAGTCTTTAGAAACGCAAAATCTGGACGAAGCCGGGTATAAACAGGTGCTTGCGGATGAGGCGAAATGCGATAAAGTGATGGATTTTATTGCTCAGGATATTCCGCAGCTCGATCGCGAAAAGGCGTTTCAGTATTATGAAAAGCACCGTTTAGAATTTTCCCGGGCAAAGACTTGGGAAATGAGTCAGATCCTTATCACCATCAATGATGAATATGCAGAGAATACCCACACTAATGCCTTTGCCCGTATCAATACTATTTATAAAAAGGCGACCAGTAAAAACTTCTCTAAATTCGCGTTAAAGCACTCAGAATGCCCCAGTGCAATGGAAAACGGCTATTTGGGCTGGTGTGAAGAAGGTAAGCTTTTCCCGGAAATCACCAATGCGTTATACAAACTGAAACCGGGAGAAATCAGTGAGCCGATAGAAACGGAAATCGGTTATCACCTGGTGCAGTTTCATAATGAGAGAGCGGCCCGGGTTGCCACTTTTGAAGAAGTGTGGCCGTTTTTACAGGAAAAACACACCACCAGAGCCAAGCAATTTTTACAAAAACAATGGATTAAACAATTATTAAATCGTCGTCAGTAGGGGAATAAAATGAACAAAAGGATCTTTTCTTGTGCGCTAGCTGCGCTTTTAGTTGCAGGTAATTGTTGGGCAGACAGTGCCATCGTAGCCGTTGCCAATAACTTTTCCGGCCCGATGAAGCAACTGGCTCAGGACTTCGAATCGGTGACAAAACATCATCTGGAGATCAGTACCGGGTCGACCGGTCAGTTGTATGCACAGATTACTAATGGTGCACCCTTTGATCTATTCTTTGCTGCCGATACCGTCCGCCCGGGAAAACTAGTCGGGGAAGGGTTGGCAGGAAATGAATTTACCTATGCAAGAGGGACTTTGGTTTTATGGTCAGAGTCAGCTGGTGTCGACGTAGCGAAACAGCTTTCCGGTGATGAATTCAGTCACCTGGCTATGGCCAATCCTAAGCTGGCACCCTATGGGCTGGCTGCACAGCAGGCTTTGGAAAAGCTCGATCTATACGACAAAGTGGAAGGTAAGATTGTAATGGGTAAAGGTTTAAATCCCACCTACCAGTTTATTGTGACTGGTAATGCGGAACTCGGCTTTGTTGCAAAATCACAGGTTTACGCAAACAATAGTTATAAAGAAGGTTCGTATTGGGAAGTGCCTGCCGAATACTATCAGGAAATTAAACAGGATGCGGTGACCCTGGAAGCGGGTAAAGATAACGCTGCTGCTCAAGCATTCCTTGATTATCTGAAAACCGACGGAGCACAGGCGATTATCGCGAGCTACGGATATAAATAACCCCCCAAGGGAGCGGAGATGACAGTTGACTGGTTAGTGATTGGAACAACTCTTAAATTAGCCCTGATAGTTACGTTGTGGCTGCTGGTTCTGGGTGTTCCGGCCGCATGGTGGCTGTCGGTCAGCACTTTTCGTTTTAAAGGTGTCGTTGAGGCAGTTTTCTCTCTTCCTTTAGTCCTGCCTCCTACGGTATTAGGTTTCTACCTGCTGATATTGCTCGGACCTCATGGATGGATTGGACAAACGCTGAAACAAATGGGGATCGGGCAGTTACCTTTTTCTTTCGCCGGTATTGCGCTGGCTTGTATTGTTCATTCCTTTCCGTTTGTTATTCAGCCACTGAAAAATTCTTTTGAAGCGATAGGTAAACGTCCGATGGAAGTCGCCGCAACACTGCGGGCTTCTCCTCTGGATACTTTTTTTCATGTAACCCTGCCGTTAGCCTGGCCAGGGGTTTTTTCTGCTGCAATCATGGGATTCTGTCATACACTGGGCGAATTTGGTGTGGTATTGATGATTGGCGGGAATATTCCGGGTAAAACCCGGGTGATGTCGGTTGAAATATATAATTATGTTGAGGCACTGGAATTCGGCAAAGCCCATGTTTTAGCCGGAGGACTGGTCGCTTTCTCTTTTGCATCCTTGTTATTGATGTATTGGCTTAATACGCGACGTCGTTACCAGATGGCGTAAACCGGGAGTTGTTGTCAGTGGTGGAAAAATTACGAGCCAGGTTTTCAATTAATTACCCTTCATTCTGTCTGGATGTCGATCTCACTTTACCTAAGCAAGGTATTACCGTGCTATTCGGCCATTCCGGTTCCGGGAAAACCACCTGTTTACGCGCTATGGCAGGTTTGGAACGTCTCAGCCACGGGTATTTTTCGGTCGGAGATGAAGTGTGGCAGGACTCCGGGAAAGGCTATTTTCTTCCGACCTGTCAACGTGATTTGGGATACGTTTTCCAGGAAGCCGGACTTTTTCCTCACCTTAGTGTGAGACAGAACCTGGAGTTTGGCTGGAAGCGGATTCCGGCAGAAAAGCGCAGAATATCGATAGAGGATATTTGTGAATTGCTGGGTATCACGCATTTAATGTCAAGGGCGACCGGGCTGTTATCCGGCGGAGAATGCCAGCGTATTGCGATTGCCAGGGCTTTGCTAACCTGCCCCAAACTGTTACTTATGGATGAGCCGCTTTCGGCACTGGATGTCGGCTTAAAATCTGAAATTCTTCCTTATCTTGAGAAGCTGCATCAGGAACTCTCCATTCCTATTGTGTATGTGACTCACTCCGTCGAAGAGCTGGCGCGGCTGGCTGATCATGTTGTGTTGTTCAATCAAGGTGAAATTATTGCGAGTGAACCGGCTCAGGTTTTGATGTCAAAGCCGGAATATCTGCCCATTTTCCGCGATGAGATTGGTAGTATATTCGATACGATAGTCGAGGAGCATCAGGATCCGTTGATCACAAAATTAAATATCGACGGACTTACCATCTGGGTTCCAGGACATATTGGTGAAACCGGCCAGACTTACCGTTGCCGGGTTCTGGCAAGTGATGTGGCACTTTCTCTGGCTGAGCCTCGTATGACGACCATGCTTAATCATTTGCCGGCAAAAATTATCAGAATAGAAGGGATGGATAGTGGTTCCGGACAGGTATTGGTGGTACTGGGTTTGATCAACGGGCAAAACATGCTGGCAACGGTGACGCTACGTTCCATTCTGATCCTAGGCCTGGAAGAGGGCAGTGAAGTGTGGGCACAGATTAAATCCGTAGCGCTATCATAAAAAATTATAATTACCGGCTTTTTATCCGATCAAATTGTCAGAGTGAGTGTTCTTTTACTCTGTCGCATTGTGGATGGCTTCTTTTGTGCTCTGGACGGCATCACTGGTTACTTGTTTGGTATCGCTCCAGATTGTGGATGAATCCTGTTTTACACCTTTCCACGTTTCTGCACATCCGCTAAGAAGCAGAGCAATTGCAACTGCTGTCAGTATCGATTTCATTCGGTTTACCTCAAGTTATTTATGTTGTGACGAATAATATAACGTTAGTTTGTCAGCATAAAATTTATTTTGTATATAAAGATGTACAAAAATTACATAAATGATACATGCGGATATAGAACAATTGTTTCATCGCGTGAAATAATTATTCAGACGTGATTTGCATCACTTAATGCAAAATGGTTAATTTTTGTCTTGCATATGACGCGATCAAGATCACTTATAAACCAAATATAAACATTTCATATATGAGATGTTGATCGTTTTTTTGATCTTGCTTTATCTGATGGAATGATTTTGTAATTTTATTACTCACCAATTTAATGATGCTGATCACGCTAAAATAGTCTCTTCCTATGTCTTTATGAGGTGCTGATCACGGAAACACCGTTCAACGTCAGATTCCGAATTTGTGTGTTATGTTGATTTCGACCTAAACAAACTGAGTGGCTTTGCTGAGTCACTTACACAACAACAAATTTTAACCGAACATCGAACGGGGAATACCTATGCTATCACCTGATGCTAAGGTCAAGGTACAAAACTTTGGCCGCTTCTTATCCAACATGGTAATGCCGAACATCGGCGCGTTTATCGCCTGGGGTTTCATTACTGCTCTATTTATTCCAACAGGCTGGGTGCCAAACGAAACGTTAGCCAAACTTGTCGGCCCTATGATCATCAACCTGCTGCCAATCTTGATCGGTTATACCGGTGGTAAACTGGTTGGCGGCGAACGTGGTGCCGTAGTGGGTGCCGTTACTACCATGGGTGTGGTTGTCGGCTCTGACATTCCGATGTTTATGGGCGCGATGATTGCGGGTCCTCTGGGTGGCTGGGCAATCAAATCGTTTGACAAGGCCATTAACGGCAAAGTACGAAGTGGCTTTGAAATGTTGGTGAATAACTTATCAGCAGGCATTATCGGTATGATCTGTGCGATTGCGGCCTTCTATCTGATTGGTCCGTTTGTAAAAATTCTTTCTTCAGGTCTGGCTGCAGGCGTAGACGTACTGGTTAAAGCACACCTTCTGCCTCTGACTTCACTTTTTGTTGAACCAGCGAAAATCCTGTTCCTGAATAACGCGATTAACCACGGCATCTTTACTCCGCTGGGTATCCAGCAAGCAGAGGAAGCCGGCCGTTCGATTTTCTTCCTGATTGAAGCGAACCCGGGTCCGGGTCTGGGTCTGCTGGTTGCTTATATGGTATTTGGTAAAGGCAGCGCGAAACAATCTGCAGCGGGTGCTTCTATCATCCACTTCCTGGGTGGTATTCACGAAATCTACTTCCCATACGTACTGATGAACCCACGTCTGATCCTGGCAATGATTGCCGGTGGTATGACTGGTGTATTCACTAACGTCGTATTTGGTTCAGGTCTGGTATCCCCGGCTTCTCCTGGTTCAATTTTCGCAATATTGCTGATGACGCCTAAAGCGGCATTTGCTGGAGTAATCCTGTCAGTAATTTGTGCAGCAGCCGTATCATTCACCGTAGCTTCTTTCCTGCTGAAAACTCAGAAACAGACAGAAGATGAAGATTCTCTGGAAAAAGCAACCAGCCAGATGAAAGACATGAAAGCGTCTTCTAAAGGTCAGGGAACAGCTCCGGTAGCGGCATCTGTAAACAAAATCATCGTTGCATGTGACGCCGGTATGGGTTCAAGTGCCATGGGTGCCAGCATGTTGCGTAAGAAGGTACAGGAAGCGGGTCTGGACATCAGTGTAACCAATCTGGCAATCAACAATCTGCCTCAGGACGTTGATATTGTTATCACGCACAAAGACCTGACGGATCGTGCCCGAAAACACGCTCCGAATGCCTATCACATGTCTCTGACGAATTTCTTAGATAATGAGATGTACAACAATCTGGTCAGCGAGCTTCAGTCCGGAGCAAGTGCACCGGCAACCGAAGCGGCTCCTGCTGCGGCTGAGGAAGAAGATTCAGTCTTCAAAATTGCAGCAAAAAACGTTCAGCTGGGACTGAAAGCAACCAGCAAAGAAGAAGCGATTCGCTTTGCCGGTAATAAACTGGTTGAACTGGGCTATGTGGAACCAGAATATGTCGATGCCATGTTCGAACGTGAAAAAATGGTATCAACCTACCTGGGAGAATCAATTGCAGTACCTCACGGTACAGTCGATGCAAAAGACCGCGTCAAGGAAACGGGCATTGTAATTTGTCAGTATCCGGAAGGCGTACAGTTTATCGATGAAGAAGATGGTGTGGCCAAACTGGTTATCGGTATTGCGGCTAAGAACGATGAACACATCGCAGTGATCACGACTATCACTAACGCTCTGGATGACCAGGACGCGATTGATACGCTGACTTCAACAAACGATGTAAATGCGGTTCTGGCAATACTCGGTGGAAATTAATACGGACGCTCAGAGTTTTTAAGCTCCGGATTAAGTCAGAGGTCAGTCCCCCAACTAGCTGACCTCGTTCCCTAAACTTTTTCTTCTTTAGGTAATCTATATGAAAAATGCAATTCACTTTGGTGCCGGTAACATTGGTCGTGGTTTTATCGGAAAATTACTGGCAGACGCGGGACTTTATGTCACTTTCGCGGATGTTAATACCGCTGTTGTCGAAAAGCTGGCGGCCGACAACGAATATAATGTAAAAGTAGTCGGCGAAGACTGTAAGATTGAAACGGTAAAAAATGTCACCGGTATTATGTCTAACGGATCTGAAATTGTTGATGCCATTGCAGAGACTGACCTGGTGACGACTGCGGTAGGTCCGACTGTCTTAGATATTATTGCGAAGACCATTGCTCAGGGTATCGAAAAACGTCTTGCCCAAGACAACACTTCACCACTGAACGTCATTGCTTGCGAAAACATGGTTCGTGGTACTACTCATCTTAAATCAGAAGTATTTAAATACCTTCCTGATGAAATCA
>JBNKRC010000040.1:0-12326 GCA_050296215.1 Vibrio sp.
AAAAAATAATACAACGGGAAATGTATCAAGAAGCGTGGTTGCGCATATTCCAATTTTCGCTTTATCGTTATAGCTCACATAATTCTAAAAAAGATTGCTGATAAGCCCGAAAAAACCAATGGTTACCGTGCCTTGGGCACTATTCAAATTTTGTTCACATGTAATTTTTATGTAATAAAAAAAAGCGAAGATAGCTCCCGCTATCTCCGCTTAAACAGTTAAATCAAATAACTCTAATTTATTTTTTCTTACGCTTATCTGTGATTTCCCACTTACCATCCACGTACAAAACTGTCCATCCGGTTGGCTTTCCGTCCACTTCTGTCCGAACATAATGTTCTTTTGATTTACGACTAAAGCGAATCACTGTCGGAAGGCCATCCGGATCCTGCGTCGGAGCAGTCGCTAAATACTGGAACTTCTCTGGAATCCGGTCCCGGTATTTCACAAATTCTGCCACTAACGGCGCCCTCGTTTCGCGTGATTTAGGGAAATTGCTCGCAGCCATAAATAATCCCGATGCACCATCTCGCAGGACGAAATAGGCATCAGAGTTCTGACACGGTAACTCAGGGAAGTGAACCGGGTCTTCTTTTGGCGGCGCTACTTCACCATTTTTAAGAATCTTACGGGTATTCTTACACTCTTCGTTAGTGCAACCCATATATTTACCGAAACGGCCATTTTTAAGCACCATATCTGAACCACATTTGTCGCATTCGACAACCGGGCCATCATAGCCTTTAAGCTTAAATTCACCTTCTTCAACGATATAACCTTCACAATTGGGGTTATTACCACAAACATGAAGTTTGCGCTTATCATCAATCAGGTATGCATCCATCGCCGTTCCGCAGATCGGACAGCGCTTTTTCTCACGCAGTTCAGCAGTTTCAACATCTTCTTCCAGCACGTTGATTATGCCTTCTTCACTCCCAAGATTAATCGTTGTTTTACAGCGCTCTTTAGGTGGTAAAGCATATCCTGAACACCCTAGGAATACTCCGGTAGACGCTGTTCTGATACCCATTGGGCGCGAACATGTCGGGCATTCAATACTGGTTAATACGATATGGTTTGGCTTCATTCCACCATGATCTTCATCCTGTTCTGCTTTTTCCAGATCAATCGTGAAGTCATCAAAAAATTCGTCCAGAACGCCTTTCCAGTTAGCCTCACCGATTGCGATCTGGTCGAGCTTTTGTTCCATACGGGCAGTAAAGTCATAGTTCATCAGATCGATAAAGCTAGCATCTAAACGATCTGTAACAATCTCACCCATTTTTTCAGCATAGAACCGGCGTTGCTCAACTTTCACATAGCCACGATCCTGAATGGTTGAAATAATCGATGCATACGTTGAAGGGCGTCCGATACCTCGTTTCTCCAGCTCCTTAACCAAGGCAGCTTCGGTAAAGCGCGCAGGTGGTTTGGTAAAGTGCTGTTTAGGGTCAAGTGCTTTCAAACTTAACTGGTCACCCAGCGCCACATCCGGCAGGATTAAATCCTCATTCTTGCCTAACGGGCGCTGAACCCGGGTCCAGCCGTCAAATTTAAGAATCCGGCCTTTAGCTTTAAGGGTATAAATCCCGGCCTTAACACTAACCGTGGAAGAAGTATATTTTGCCGGAGTCATCTGACAGGCAACAAACTGGTTCCAAATCAAAGCATAGAGTTTATGCGCATCCGGATCCATTCCGGTCAAATCTTCAGCCAGCACATCCACACTGGATGGACGAATCGCTTCGTGAGCCTCCTGAGCCCCTTCTTTACTGCCATAATAGTTCGGACCTTCTGGAAGATAGGCCTGACCAAATTTTGTATCGATATATTCCCGTACGGCTCCGATTGCTTCCTGGCTAAGGTTGGTCGAATCGGTACGCATATAAGTGATATAGCCCGCCTCATAAAGACGCTGAGCTAACATCATGGTCTTCTTCACCCCATAGCCGAGACGGGTGCTTGCCGCCTGTTGCAGGGTTGATGTAATAAATGGCGCTGATGGTTTACTTGAAGTCGGCTTATCTTCGCGCTTACATACTTCGTAAACCGCTTCTTTCAGTACACTGACCGCTTCATCGGCTTGTTGCTTATTAACAGGCTTAAACGCAGAACCATCCTTTTGCGCAACCATCAAGCGTAATGCTTCAGCGCCCGGAGTGTGAGTATCTGCGTGAATATCCCAAAATTCTTCCGGAATGAATGCCTTAATTTCGCGCTCTTTTTCTACAATCAGCTTAACCGCAACGGACTGTACGCGTCCGGCCGACAAACCCCGGGCCACTTTCTTCCACAATAGGGGCGACACCATGAAGCCCACTACCCGGTCCATAAAACGCCGGGCCTGTTGTGCATTTACACCATCAAGATTCAGTTCGCCCGGTTCCTGGAACGCCTGCTGAATCGCATTTTTTGTAATTTCGTTAAAGACAACACGTTTGTAGCGTGACTCATCTCCGCCAATGATTTCCCGCAGGTGCCACGCAATGGCTTCCCCTTCGCGGTCCAAATCCGTTGCGAGATAAACACAGTCAGCGTCTTTGGCCAGCTTTTGCAGCTCGGCAACCACTTTCTCTTTGCCGGGTAAGATTTGATAGTTCGCTTCCCATTCGTGATAGGGATCTATTCCCATCTTCTTGATTAAAGCATTACGTTCTTTCTCTTTCTTTTCTGCTTCGGTTGGTTTGGCCGCCTTAGCCTTTTTTGCCGGGGCGCGAGTCGCAGAGCTTGATTGCCCTGCTGTAGGAAGATCACGGACATGACCGACACTAGACTTCACTATATAGTCTTTGCCAAGATATTTATTGATTGTTTTGGCTTTGGCAGGAGACTCCACTATAACCAGTGATTTACCCATAATTGACCCAAATGTCCTTAATCATATTGCGATTTTGCATCGCGTAACATTACAAGATTGCTTCTTTTTTTACTATTGAGCGATAAAAGCAGAAGATCAACCAGTTTTTTTCGATTATCTGGTTAATTGCTCGACAAATGTGCGAATTGAACTAATGCTTTTTCAAAAATATGGCACATACTAAGGTTGCTCAGCCCTGGTTATGCATAAAAACTCACAGATTATGGTATAAAACATCGTGATATCTCAAATTTTCTATTTCTGAACCTGTTTTGGACGTTTTATAGTGAGATACCAATCATTAAATTTATGACATTTCTAACTAAGGTTATCATCCATGAGTGACAAAACACCAATTGCCGAATTTGATTTATTGTTAATTGCCAATCAACTTATTCAGGAACATGAAAATTATATAGAAGGCATGCGCGCAGAAAGTGTAGAGGAAAAAGATGACGTCTTAGTGTTTAAAGGTAATTATTTTCTTGATAGCAACGGTCTGCCGACTGAAAAAACAACCGCCGTATTTAATATGTTTAAATATCTGGCTCATCAGCTGTCTAAAGAATTTACTTTACAGTAAGACTAAACAGAAGAGCCTCATCACGAGGCTCTTCAGCTATCTTTCACATTATTAATCTTATTCTGCTGAGCTCAACCCTTTCAGACGGTCAAAATAATCCGGGAAAGTCTTAGAGGTACATTTAGGATCATTGATCGTCACAGGAGTATCGCTGAGCGCAACTAAAGAAAAACACATAGCCATACGATGATCATCATAAGTATCAATAGCCGCATGAATCAATTTTTCTGGTGGTGTGATAATGATATAGTCTTCACCTTCTTCCACTACTGCGCCAACTTTCCGCAATTCAGTCGCCATTGCAGCAAGGCGATCAGTTTCTTTTACGCGCCAGTTATACACGTTACGGATAGCGGTTGTCCCTTTGGCAAATAGCGCAGTGGTTGCGATCGTCATCGCTGCATCGGGAATATGGTTAAAATCAAGATCGACCGCGTTTAACTCACCATGGCGTGCGATCACATAATCATCGCCCCATTCGATTTCAGCACCCATCTTCTCCAGCGCATCAGCAAACTGAATATCGCCCTGAATGCTGTTTTTACCAATACCGGTAACCTTAACTTCACCGCCTCTGATTGCCCCTGCCGCTAAAAAGTACGACGCTGAAGACGCATCACCTTCAACCAGGAATGCACCTGGAGAAACATATTGCTGGCCCGGCTGAATAACAAATTGTTTATAGTCATTATTCTGAACCCGAACACCAAATTGTTCCATGATGTGCAAGGTAATATCGATATAAGGTTTAGAAACCAGCTCGCCGACAATCTCGATCGTTACTTCATCTTTTGCCAATGGCGCCGACATTAAAAATGCGGTCAGAAACTGAGATGAAATTGAACCATCAATAGACACTTTACCGCCGTTCAGACCCGTTCCGGTGATCTTCAGTGGCGGATAATTTTCATTCTCCAGATATTCAACTTCAGCACCGGCCTGACGTAACGCATCAACCAGATGCCCGATCGGACGTTCCTTCATACGCGGTTCGCCGGTTAATATGTAGTCGCCTTCACCTAAACACAGTGCAGCGGCCAGCGGACGCATCGCTGTGCCGGCATTACCCAAAAACAGTTCGGTTAATGCATCAACAGAAAATGCTCTTCCTAGCCCTTCAACCGTACACTCCGTTTTATCTGCAGAGAGTTGATAATGAACCCCCAGATTAGCTAGTGCATTAAGCATATGACGGATATCATCGCTATCAAGCAGGTTCGTCAGCTTCGTCGTACCTTTAGCCAGAGCCGCAAGTAAAAGTGCCCGGTTAGATACGCTTTTTGAGCCAGGGAGGTTAACTTCTCCATTGATTTTCTGAATAGGTTGTAACGTTAGGCTTTCCATTTAGATTACATTTTCCTTTATCTCTCTTAACCTCCCGCAGAAGGCAGAGTGATGAACAATTCTTCGTGCGATGAGACTATCGAAAAAGCGCGGTGATCGCCAGCCTAAATCATTAATTTTTACGGTTAGTTATTTTCAATAAGTCTTATCCACTCTCACTTCACGACCAAAGTACAGAATTCTGACCTTATCGCCCGGTGCGAATAACATATTGGGATCCACATCCTGAACCACATCAATCAGAGAACCATCTTTCTGTTTCAGCAAGAGGTCTACCAGGCCATCGCCGTAACGGTATTTTCTGACTACATGAGGCGCGGATTGCGCGGCGTGGCTGGCAATGCTTGCACCGGCAATCGATCCGACAATAATGGCAAACGGCTTTCCGCTTCCCCGGCCAAACTGGCTGCCGATAATCCCCCCAGCCAGTGCTCCGGCAAAGGTTTCTAATCCGTGATCCCGCGCCCGCGTTATTTCAGGCTGGCTAATGTAGCGAACACTTTCTACTACGGCAAATTCCACTTTATCTACCGGCCTGGCCATATTTCTCTGGTATCCGGCGTTGGCAAACAACGGTAAAATCAATAATATCAAACTTAAATAACGCATATGCTTAATTCCTACTACAACTATCTATGACTATCTATATCACTGAATTGTCAGCGGATGATTATGGTTTTCCGTCCCCATACCTCGCATTAGATGAACCTAACGGGTTACTCGCATTTGGAGGCGATCTCAGCCCGGTACGCATCATAAATGCTTATCGGCATGGTATATTTCCCTGGTATGGACCGGGCGAACCCATATTGTGGTGGAGCCCGTCTCCGAGAGCAGTATTTATACCTGAGACCTTTACTCCGGCAAAAAGCCTGAAAAAATATCAGAAAAAAGTCTCATTCAGAGTAAGTATAAACCATGCAACCGATCAGGTAATCGACTACTGCGCTCAGACTCGGCCGGCAGAGCAAACCTGGCTAAACGCGGATATGCGAAATGCCTACAAATCCCTTGCAGCCATAGGTGTATGTCACTCTGTTGAAGTCTGGAATCAGTCTGATGAACTGGTTGGCGGACTTTATGGTCTGTCATTTGGCCGGCTATTTTGCGGAGAATCGATGTTTAGCTTAGAAACCAATGCATCCAAAGTGGCGCTATGGCATTTTTGTGAACATTTTAGCCGTCATCACGGTGAATTAATTGATTGCCAGGTCATGAACCCGCATCTGGCTTCTCTGGGAGCCATAGAAATCGGGCGTCAGGATTTTCTGCAACAGGTAACCAAACTGCAAATGCAACCCATTGATATAAGTTGCTTTGAAAAACAATGGCTGGCAGACGACCAGATAAATTAACGCGTTAAAAAGTAGAACGACATGCCACACATGCAAAATATCAGTATCGGACTCACCCATGAAACACCGTGCAGCTACCTGAAAGATCAGATGGAACGGGTTGCCATTGCAGTAGACCCGCAACTCCATTCTTCAGAACATTATGAAATGTTATTATCTAACGGATTCCGGCGCAGTGGTTCCACTATTTACCGGCCCTATTGTGCTCACTGCTCTGCATGTCAGTCTGTCAGGATCCCGGTTACTCAGTTCACCCCCTCGCGGAATCAAAAAAGGGTATGGAACAAAGCCCGCCATCTACGCTGGGAAATAAAAGATGAGATGGATAAGTCTTGGTATGAAATTTATGCCGGCTACATCAATGCTCGACACCGTGACGGATCAATGTTTCCCCCCAACAAGGAGGAGTTTTACCAGTTTTCAAAAAATCACTGGTTGACGACTAAATACCTGCATATCTACGATAATGAACGTTTAGTCGCTATTGCCATCACCGATGTTACCCCTCATACCGCAAGCGCATTTTATACCTTCTATGACCCGGATTATCCTGTTTCACTGGGAACATTGGGGGTTCTGCTGCAAATTGCCTTTTGCCGTGAACAGAATAAAGACTGGTTATATCTGGGCTATCAAATCGACGAATGTCCGGCGATGAACTATAAAGTGCGCTTCCAACGCCATCAAAGGCTAGTAAATCAGCGTTGGCAAGGGTAGAATACGGCAACTTTACATATTCCATGTATATAAAGGCTAATTTTGCCCATTTATACACGCCACATTTCTAGAAGAGGATTAAATGGCTAAAGAAGACGTAATTGAGATGCAAGGTACTGTCCTTGACACTCTACCAAACACGATGTTCCGTGTTGAGCTGGAAAATGGCCACATAGTGACAGCTCACATCTCAGGTAAAATGCGCAAAAACTATATTCGTATTCTTACGGGTGACAAAGTGACTGTAGAGATGACTCCATACGATCTGTCTAAAGGTCGCATCGTCTTCCGCGCGCGTTAATCTCTGATTATCTTCAGACATTGCTGTTTGACAGATACTGGTAAAATTAAAAACCGGAGCCTGGTGCTCCGGTTTTTAATTACTTAAATATTCAGGTCAAAGATACCCACACATTAATGCATTGCTTCTTCTTTCGTGCCAATGTATTCGAATTTTAATGCATCATCGACCAAAGACACTTTAACCGTACCGCCACCAACAAGTGAACCGAACAACAATTCATTCGCAAGTGGTTTTTTCAGTTGTTCCTGGATGACACGCGCCATCGGACGAGCCCCCATAGTCTTATCATAACCCCTGACTGCCAGCCAATGGCGGGCATCTTCGGAAACTTCAAGAGAAACACCACGGTTATCCAGTTGTGCCTGAAGTTCAACAATAAACTTATCGACAACCTGGTGAATCACCCGTTCATCCAGGCTATTAAACCAGATAATATTGTCCAAACGGTTACGGAACTCAGGACTAAAGACTTTCTTAATTTCCGCCATCGCATCCTGAGTGTGATCCTGTTGGATCAAACCAATGGATTTCTTCACTGTTTCTGCAACACCGGCATTGGTAGTCATAACCAGAATGACATTGCGGAAATCGGCTTTACGGCCATTATTATCCGTCAATGTACCGTTATCCATCACTTGTAATAACAAGTTAAAAATATCCGGATGCGCTTTTTCGATTTCATCTAAAAGCACCACTGAATGCGGATGCTTGATAACCGCATCAGTCAATAGCCCACCCTGATCATATCCGACATAACCGGGAGGTGCACCGATGAGACGGCTGACAGAATGTCGTTCTCCATATTCCGACATATCAAAACGTAACAGCTCCACACCTAAGAGCCGAGAAAGCTGGAGAGTAACTTCTGTTTTACCAACACCGGTCGGACCGGCAAACAGGAACGAACCAACCGGTTTATTCTCCGCCCCCAATCCGGCACGCGACAACTTAATCGCCTCAGCCAGAGCATCAATCGCCTGATCCTGCCCGAACACCATCATTTTCATTTTCCGATCAAGATGCTGCAATACATCTTTATCTGAATTCGTCAGTGATTTTTCAGGAATTCGCGCCATTTTAGCTACCATAGCTTCAATATCACCCACATTAACCGTTTTTTTACGACGGCTGGCCGGCATAAGACGGACTCTGGCTCCGGCTTCATCAATGACATCAATCGCCTTGTCCGGTAAATGACGTTCATTAATATATTTTGCCGAAAGCTCTACCGCGGCGCGAAGCGCCTTATTGGTATAACGCACATCATGATGCGCTTCATATTTAGGTTTTAAACCAATCAGAATTTTGGTCGTATCATCTAACGAAGGCTCTACAATATCGATTTTCTGGAATCGACGAGCCAGTGCCCGCTCTTTCTCAAAAATATTGCTGTATTCCTGATACGTCGTTGAGCCGATACAACGCAGCTTACCACTACTTAACAACGGCTTAAGCAGATTCGCCGCATCAACCTGACCACCGGATGCCGCACCTGCACCGATGATTGTATGAATTTCATCAATGAACAGAATCGCGTCTTTTTCTCTTTCTAACTGTTTCAGAATGGTTTTGAAACGCTTCTCGAAATCACCACGATACTTAGTACCAGCCAGAAGTGAGCCGATGTCTAACGAATAGATGGTACTGTTCTGAATCACTTCCGGGACTGTACCTTCTACAATACGCCATGCAAGACCTTCCGCAATGGCCGTTTTACCGACACCCGCTTCACCGACTAATAAAGGATTATTTTTACGGCGACGACACAATACCTGTATCGTTCTTTCCAGCTCAAAATCCCGACCAATCAGCGGATCAATATTGCCCTGTGCAGCCAGGTGATTCAGGTTGGTTGCAAAATTATCCAGGTTCTCTTCAGATACCTGCTCTTCCCCACTCTCAGTGCCAAACGAACCAGAAGACGGTTCCTCACCCGAACTGGAGGCTTTGGTTATTCCATGAGAGATGAAATTCACAATATCTAAACGGCTGACATCGTATTTTTTGAGGATATAAGCAGCCTGGGACTCCTGCTCACTGAAAATAGCAACGAGGACATTCGCCCCGGAGACTTCATTGCGTCCGGATGACTGCACATGAAAAACAGCGCGCTGTAAAACTCGCTGAAAACTGAGCGTAGGCTGGGTTTCCCGCGTTTCATCATTTTCGGGAATAAGAGGTGTAGTTTGCTCAATAAACACATCGAGCTCGCGGCGAATAGATTCCAGATCGGCCTGACATGCAAGTAATGCTTCTTTCGCAGAATCATTCTCTAAGAGTGCCAGCAAGAGATGTTCGACGGTCATATATTCATGGCGCTTGTCTCTTGCCCGAGCAAAGGCACCATTCAGACTCGACTCTAATTCTTTGTTAAGCATTTGAACCTCCTCACGGAACAACGATGTTGTTCAAAGCAAGTATTACGCTTGCTCCATCGTACATAACAATGGGTGCTCATGTTCCCTTGAGTACATCGTAACTTGCGCTACTTTCGTCTCGGCAACTTCAGCAGTATAGGTACCGCATATTGCCCTGCCTTCATAATGAACCCGTAACATCACCTGAGTTGCCTGCTCTTCATTCATTGAAAAGAAACGCTCAAGAATCTCAATTACAAAATCCATCGGGGTATAATCATCGTTTAACAACAAAACATGATATTTGCCCGGAGGCTGAACTGCTGTTTTTTCTTTCTCCAGAAGATTTGAGTCTGGAGTGACCCATTCAAAGTGTTTACTCATAACGGCTGTTTTGGAGAGTTTTCCCATTTTTTATTGTTAAATGTCTCTGGTTGCAGTCCTTCAGATGCCAACAATTCAAGGCATACAACCTCAGAGAAAAACATCTCTTACTTAGAGACTAATGCAGGTATTGTATCGCTGCAAATAAAAGATAGCCATTTCAACAATCAATTTTCCCGATTGATTGCTTTTTATTCAGTTGAATTCCTTAATCAACTTGCCTGCATCACAAAACTAAGTCCACATAGTTACAAAAGCATAAACATAAACACAATTTGTTGCTAACAGACCGATATTTATGGATTTTTGCTATTGACTGTTGTATCGGTTTGGTTAAATTGGACAAATTGTGATTAAAATGTGGTCGCGAGATTGGAGATTGCGATTTAGTCACGAATAAACTAATCATCGGTAACAAAATGCATGAGGGATGTAAAGCATGGCTACAGGTACAGTAAAATGGTTTAACAACGCCAAAGGATTTGGTTTTATTTGTCCAGAAGGTGAAGATGGTGATATCTTCGCTCATTACTCTACTATCAAAATGGACGGCTATCGCACACTGAAAGCCGGTCAGCAGGTTTCATTCGAAGTAGAACAAGGACCTAAGGGCTATCATGCCAGTGCTGTTGTACCCATTGAAGGTGATTTTTCCAAATAAACATGATCTTGTCCGTTTCGTCTAAACATCACCATAAACAATAAAAACCCGCTAATATCAACTTAGCGGGCTTTTTTATCAGCGTATATTACTAATGATTAACCGATAATTGCATTCAGTGTGTCGCTAGGACGCATCAGATGAGATACTTTGGCAAATTCAGGTAAATAGTATCCGCCCATATCACCGGCTACACCCTGAGCACTATTTAACTCACCCATAATTTTATCTTCATTATCAGCCAGCTGTTGTGCAATAGGTGCAAATTCCGCCGCAAGGTCGGCATCTGAAGTTTGTTCAGCCAGAGCCTGTGCCCAGTAGGTTGCCAGATAGTAATGGCTACCGCGATTATCCAGTTCGCCAACTTTGCGAGATGGTGATTTGTTTTCATCCAGGAATTTACCTGTTGCAGCATCAAGTGCATCAGCCAGTACTTTTGCTTTTGCATTCTTTTCTACCACACTAAGGTGTTCAAGCGATGCAGCAAGCGCTAAAAACTCACCTAAAGAATCCCAGCGCAGATGGTTTTCTTTTTGTACCTGCTGAACGTGTTTAGGAGCAGAGCCGCCAGCACCAGTTTCAAACAGACCACCACCACTCATTAATGGAACAATGGACAACATCTTCGCTGAAGTTCCTAATTCAAGAATTGGGAACAAATCTGTCAGATAATCACGTAATACGTTACCGGTTACGGAAATAGTATCCAGACCTGCTTTTAAACGAACTAATGTCGCTTCAGTTGCTTCAACCGGTGCCAGAATTTGAATATCCAGTCCTGTAGTATCATGTTCTGGTAAATACTGTTCTACTTTTTTAATCAGTTCAGCATCATGAGCGCGGTCTTTATCCAGCCAGAAAATTGCCGGAGTGTTACTCAGACGCGCGCGAGTTACCGCCAGTTTAACCCAGTCCTGAACAGGTGCGTCTTTCACCTGACACATACGGAAGATATCACCCGCTTCAACAGGCTGTTCAAGCAGAGTTTCACCCGCTTCATTGACTACGCGAACCACACCTTCTGCATCTAATACGAAAGTTTTGTCGTGTGAACCATATTCTTCGGCTTTCTGCGCCATCAGACCCACGTTTGGAACGGTACCCATAGTCGTCGGATCGAATGCGCCGTTTTCGCGACAGAAATCAATCACACTCTGGTAGACACCCGCATAGCAGCGATCCGGGATCATTGCTTTAGTGTCTTTCTGCTTGCCATCAGGCCCCCACATTTGACCAGAAGTACGAATCATTGCAGGCATTGATGCATCAACGATCACATCACTTGGTACGTGCAGGTTGGTGATACCGCGATCTGAATCAACCATCGCCAACGCAGGGCGTTGCTCGTAAACGGCCGCAATCGCCGCTTCAATTTCTTCACGCTTCTCAGCAGGCAACGACTGAATCTTGTTATAAACGTCGCCAAGGCCGTTATTTGCATCAACGCCAAGTTCAGCGAACAGATCCGCATATTTTTCAAAAACAGGTTTGTAGAAAACTTTAACAACATGACCAAAAATTATAGGATCAGATACTTTCATCATGGTTGCTTTCATATGCAATGAAAGTAACACATCCTGAGCTTTGGCAGCTTCAATTTGCTGTTCAAAAAACTCAACAACCGCTTTTTTGCTTAATACCGATGCATCGATGATTTCTTTATCTAGCAGTGCGAAAGGTTTCTTAAGTGTTTTACTTGAACCATCAGCACCAAAAAATTCAATAGAAATCTTTGTTGCGCCATCCATAGTCAAAGATTTTTCA
>JBNKRC010000041.1:0-12316 GCA_050296215.1 Vibrio sp.
GATGAAATGGAGTCGATTCCACAAACCACTTTATCTTTCCTTAACAGGATCTTGCCATATATCGCTTCCATAGGACTGACATACCTTCGGATGTACCTATCTCCCCTGATCAATCATTGAGTAGAATCGGCATCAGAAACAAAAAAAAGCGCCGCATGAAAACATGCAGCGCTTCTTCAGCTATCACAAAGTCATTAGGCTAAAAAGCTTGGGATCTTTGCTTCGTATTCAGCGATCTTATCTTCATGTTGCAAAGTCAGACCAATGTTGTCCAGACCGTTTAACAAGCAGTGACGACGGAATTCATCGATCTCAAAGCTGTATTCTTTACCGTTTGCTGTCACTTTCATTGCTTCTAAATCAACAGTGACCTGAGCACCTTCGTTTGCTTCAACAAACTTGAAGATTTCGTCCACTTCTTCATCGGTTAAGCGAACAGGAATCATCTGGTTGTTGATTGAGTTGCCATAGAAGATATCAGCGAAGCTCGGAGCGATCATTACCTGGATACCATAATCCGCTAATGCCCATGGAGCGTGTTCACGAGAAGAACCACAGCCAAAGTTTTCGCGAGCCAGCAGGATGGTTGCACCCTGATAACGAGGTTTATTCATCACGAAATCCGGATTAGGCTGTTCACCTGCATCATCTAGAAAACGCCAGTCATGAAAAAGGTGTTTGCCAAATCCGATGCGGTTTACTTTCTGCAAAAACTGTTTTGGAATAATTGCGTCGGTATCGACGTTCGCTGCATCCAGAGGAACGACTAAACCAGTATGTTGTTTAAAACCTGCCATTACTATATTCCTCTATGATTATTTGAACGTACGAATGTCAACAAAGTGACCAGCAATAGCGGCAGCAGCAGCCATTGCAGGGCTGACCAGGTGTGTACGACCATCACGGCCCTGACGACCTTCAAAGTTGCGGTTTGAAGTTGATGCGCAGCGTTCTCCTGGACCTAAGCGGTCGTTGTTCATCGCAAGACACATTGAGCAGCCAGGAAGGCGCCATTCAAAACCAGCATCAGTAAAGATCTTATCTAAACCTTCGGCTTCAGCCTGAGCTTTAACTTGTTCTGAGCCGGGAACAACCAGAGCCTGAACGTTAGGGGCAACTGTCTTACCTTTTGCAACGGCCGCAGCTGCACGCATATCTTCAATGCGAGAGTTGGTACAAGAACCGATAAATACTTTATCGATAGGGAAGTCAGACAGTGATTTACCCGCTTCCAGTCCCATGTATGCCAGTGCTTTTGCTGCTGATGCTTTTTCAACAGGATCGCTGAAGCTTTCTGGATCAGGAATTAGTGCATCAATTGCCATTACCTGGCCTGGGTTAGTACCCCAGGTAACCTGTGGCTTGATGTCTGCCGCATTTAAAGTAACAACAGCATCGAACTCAGCATTATCATCGGTTTTCAATGTAGACCAGTATTCAACGGCTTTTTCCCAATCTGCATCATTTGGTGCAAATTTACGATCTTTAATATAATCGAAAGTAGTTTGATCCGGAGCGATCAGACCTGCTTTTGCACCCAGCTCAATCGCCATGTTACACACGGTCATACGACCTTCCATAGTAAGGTCGGTAATGGCTTCACCGCAGAACTCAACGACATATCCAGTGCCGCCGGCCGCAGTTGTTTCACCGATAATCGCCAGGATGATATCTTTTGCCGTAATACCAGGAGCAACTTTACCTTTTACTTCGATCTTCATTGTTTTTGCACGGGCTTGTTTCAACGTTTGAGTCGCAAGAACGTGTTCAACTTCAGAAGTGCCGATACCGAAGGCCAGAGAACCAAATGCACCATGTGTTGCGGTATGTGAGTCACCACAAACGATGGTCATGCCTGGTAATGTAATCCCTAATTCAGGACCCATTACGTGTACAATACCCTGATATTTGTGGTTTAGATCGTAAAGGGTAACGCCAAACTCTTCGCAGTTTTTTGATAGCGTTTCCATCTGGATACGAGCCATCTCACCGGAGGCATTGATGTCTTTAGTCGTCGTAGAAACGTTGTGGTCCATTGTGGCAAATGTTTTGCTCACCTGACGAACCGTACGTCCTTTTTCACGCAGACCATCAAAAGCCTGTGGAGAGGTAACTTCGTGTACAAGGTGACGATCGATATACAAAATCGGGTTTTCACCTTCAGCGGCGACTACGATGTGGGCATCGTAGATTTTTTCATATAAAGTCTTTGCTTTTGACATTGCTTCTTCCTTGAGCTCTGAGAGCCGTTGGAGTGAGAGGTAACCCTCTCACCATCAATTATGAATTCAGTATGTAGTCGGCAATCTTATCGCCCATTTCTGAAGTAGAAAGTGGCGCTTTTTCTGATGCCAGATCTGCCGTCAATTCACCAGCCGCAAGCGCTTTGCTCACTGCCGCTTCAATTGCGCGTGCTGCGTCCTCTTCGCCCAGGCTATAGCGAAGCATCAATGCCGCAGAAAGAATCTGTGCAACAGGGTTAGCAATATTTTGTCCTGCGATATCCGGAGCTGAGCCACCTGCCGGTTCATACAGGCCAAAGTTGCTTTCATTCAGACTTGCAGATGGAAGCATACCCATTGAACCGGTAATCATCGCACATTCATCAGACAAAATATCACCGAAGATGTTTGAACATAGCATGACGTCAAATTGGGCCGGATTTTTAATTAGCTGCATAGTCGCGTTGTCGATATACATATGTGACAGTTCAACATCCGGGTAATCTTTTGCGATTTCTTCAACAACCTGGCGCCACAGAATCGAGCTTTGCAGTACGTTTGCTTTATCGATAGAACACACTTTTTTACGACGTAAGCGTGCAGATTCAAAAGCAATTTTTGCAATACGTTCGATTTCATAACGGTGATAAACTTCAGTATCAAACGCTTTTTCGTTAGCGCCTTCACCTTCACGACCTTTTGGCTGACCGAAATAGATACCGCCAGTCAGTTCACGAACCACAACGATGTCAAAACCGTTGGCAGAGATATCCGCACGTAGTGGAGAAAAAGCTTCTAAACCAGAGTGAATCTGTGCCGGGCGAAGGTTACAAAACAGTTGGAAATGTTTACGCAGTGGCAGCAATGCACCGCGTTCCGGTTGATCATTTGGTGGCAGGTGTTCCCATTTCGGACCGCCCACAGAGCCAAATAAAACAGCATCAGCTTCTTCACAACCTTTTACAGTTGATTCCGGAAGCGGGCAGCCGTGGTTATCGATAGCGATACCACCGACATCATATTCGTCGCGTTCAAATGTGATGCTGTGTTTCTTTTCGATTGCATCAAGCACTTTCAGCGCTTGTTGCATTACTTCTGGACCAATACCGTCGCCTGGCAATACAGCGATTTTATAAGATTTGTCTGTCATGGGAGTCCTTTGCTCGTCTTATTTATGGGGTCTATCGCAGTCCCCAGCGAGTAGGGACTACGCATTAGGGACTTATACGGTCGTAATTTTTTTCTGTTTGATCTCTTCGATCTGATCGGCACGATGGATACTATTGATCACATGCAATAATGCCTGGCCAGATGCTTCAACAATATCTGTGGAGACACCTGTACCGTGATATTTGCGGCCTTTATAGTTGGCAATAATATCAGCCTGACCTAAACCGTCTTCGCCTTCGCCTTTTGCAGTAAGGTCGAATTTATCCAGCACAATATCGTATCCGGTCACGCGATAGATACATTGATACAACGCATCTACCGGGCCATTACCGACAGCGGCTTCGCATTTCTCATCTTCACCACATTGCAGTTTGATTGTGGTTGTCGCCATAATGCTTCCGGACTGAACACTTAAATAGTTCAATTTATAGAAGTCATCTTCCTCTTTCAGATTAGAGAAATGCATCAGTGCTTCTAAGTCATAATCAAAGACTTGCCCTTTGCGGTCGGCTAACTTCAGGAAGTCAGCGTAAAGTGCATCCAGATTATAGTCTTCTTCTGTATAGCCCATGGTATCCATGTGACTTTTCACTGCGGCACGGCCACTGCGGCTGGTCAGGTTCAGCGCCTGGTTCTTAAGACCAATTGACTCAGGAGTCATGATCTCATAAGTATTCTTATTCTTAAGCATACCATCCTGATGGATGCCCGAAGAGTGGCTGAATGCGTTAGCTCCGACAATGGCTTTGTTACTTTGAATCGGCATGTTACAAAGCTGACTAACTAATTTACTGGTTCGATGAATTTCTTCATGCTTAATTGCGGTATGTACACCTAAAAACTCCTGACGGGTTTTGATGATCATCGCAATCTCTTCCAGAGCACAGTTACCGGCCCGCTCACCAATGCCATTGATAGTGCCTTCAACCTGACGTGCACCTGCCTGAACGGCGGCAATAGAGTTCGCAACCGACATCCCTAAGTCATCATGGCAATGTACGGAAATAACCGCTTTATCAATATTGGGTACACGGTTAAACAGGGTCTGGATTATACCACCAAACTCACTGGGAACGGTATAACCAACGGTGTCCGGAATGTTAATTGTTCGTGCGCCCGCATCAATGGCTGCTTCAACCATTCGGCATAGATTATCTATCGGTGTTCTGCCTGCATCTTCGCAAGAAAATTCCACATCATCGGTATATTTTCTCGCATGTTTAACCGCTTTTACCCCCATTTCTACGACCTGATCGTAGCTACGACGCAATTTGTCCTGCACATGAACGGTTGAAGTTGAAATGAAGGTATGAATCCGGAATGCTTCGGCAACCTTAAGTGCTTCTGCGGCTACATCAATATCTTTTTCAACTGCGCGGGACAAAGCACAGATGCGGCTATTTTTTATGTTTTGAGCAATGGCTCTTACTGACTCAAAATCGCCAGGAGAAGAGACAGGGAAGCCTGCTTCGATAACATCGATGCCAAGGCGTTCCAGTGCATAAGCGATTTGTAGTTTTTCTTTTACAGTTAAGCTTGCAGATAATGCCTGTTCGCCATCGCGCAATGTTGTGTCGAAGATTATGACCTGATCGTTCATGTTTGCTCCCTAGACCGATGAGTTAATCGTTTGCTGTCTGGATTTGGTTATAAAAAAACCCGCATTTTCATGCGGGCTTCTTGAATTCGTATGTGGTGTTTTTCGTCCACAGCCTACCCGCGTGATTTTTCCACGATAAGGAGCAGGCTCAGCAGGATAGAAAAACGAAATGTCATGATTAACACTTTCCACTTAATTTAAAACAAACAAATTAGTACCGTACTCAGAGGACAACGTCAACCCTAAAGTGACTTTTATACGCAAACTGTTTGCTTTTTGTTCGAAAAAGGCTGATCAGTTAATTTGTCGATAGCTCAGAATGGAAATTCATCATTCAGAAAAAAAACGATCACGGCTCTGTCATCAACTCCCGATATGTCGGCAAAAAGGGAGATGAAATGATAAGGAGCTACCAATGAAAGTCATTGATCCAATTGCTCGCCTTGATTTGGCATTTTCACTGTTCTGCTTGCAGCACCGTTTTAATCAACAAGTCGCGCGGATAAGTAAGGCTGTATCCCGAACAGGTGACGGACACTTTTATGCGGTACTTGGTTTGTTGGCCTGGTTCTTTGATCATGAGGTCGGTGCTACGTTCTTTGCTGCCGGATTGACTGCATTTTTAATCGAGTTACCCATCTATCTTATTTTAAAGAATCTATTTAAACGCCGCAGACCGGAAGAATTTTCTTCTTTGGTTACCGCCTTTATCAAACCTTCTGATCGATTTAGCTTACCTTCCGGTCATACGACGGCTGCGTTTTTGATGGCCTCCTTGATCGCATATTTTTATCCTGCGTATTCGACTATCGCTTTTTCATGGGCGAGCTGTATTGGCGCAGCACGAATTTTATTAGGTGTGCATTTCTTTACAGATGTATTGATTGGCAGTCTTCTTGGCCTGTGCTGTGCAGAAGCCGGTTTGTGGTTAACTTTGGAGTTTTTAGTTTGAAGATACTTTACGGTGTTCAGGGTACCGGAAATGGTCATATAGCCAGAGCTCGTGCGATGGCCTTAGCCTTTAAAAAGCAGAATGTGGATGTTGATTTTCTGTTCAGTGGCCGTGACAAAGATAAATACTTTTCAATGGAAAGTTTTGGTCAGTATCAAACTCGTCCCGGACTGACGTTTGTCTCCGAAAACGGCAAGGTTAATTATTTAAAGACGGCACGGGAAAACTCGATCACTCAGTTGATTAAAGATATTAATGAACTGGATCTTTCAAATTATGATCTGGTGATTAATGATTTTGAGCCGGTGAGTGCCTGGGCTGCACAGAAGCAGAAAAAAACGTGTATCGGGCTAAGTCACCAGAATGCTTTTCGTTATCCGGTTCCCCTGAAAGGGGCGTCCTGGCTGGATAAATTAATCATTAATAAATTTGCCCCGGCGGATTATCATATTGGTCTGCATTGGTATCATTTTGAACAGCCTATTCTTCCCCCGATTGTGCATACCTCTCACGAAGAAGTTGAAGTGGCTCCTTTTGTTTTGGTTTATCTGCCCTTTGAAAAAGTGGCCCATATAAGTGAGCTGTTATTTCGCTTCACTAATCACTCCTTCGTTTGTTATCACCCTGATATTACTGAAGTTGAAAGTGTCGAAAATATAGAGCTGCGTCCTTTGTGTCATGAATCATTCCAATATGATCTCAAACGTTGCTCCGGCGTGATTGCTAATGGTGGATTTGAACTTCCATCTGAAGCGATGTCATTGGGTAAGAAACTGTTATTGAAACCGCTTGAAGGGCAGTTTGAACAGCAATCAAATGTCGCGACGTTAGAAATGCTGGGATTGGCGTTAAGTATGGATTATCTTGATGCGTCGGTGGTAAGCCGCTGGCTGGATGAGCAGCAAGCCGATAAAGTTGTTTACCCTGATGTGGCCAGTGCGATATGTGAATGGGTAATCCAGGGCAACTGGAGTGATCATCAGCAACTGAGTCAGGGATTATGGAAGCAGGTTGATTTTCCTGACTATGCAATCCTTGGCGGATTGTCTAATTAACTTAACGCCGGTATTTTTCCAAATGGCGGAGTTAATGAAGTCTGCCTGTTCTCAGTTAATATTGAGTGTGGTTATGTCGCTGAAAAATCATAACTCCACTCAATTTTATTGCTTGAATACATTAAATTTCTGATTTTATATTTTTTTATATATCTACTAACATATTGATTTTTAACAGTGTTTGATTCTCTTTATCTAAAACATCATTAATTGTTATCAATTAAATTGAAACTAATTGTGTGCTTAATAAATAGTGTGCCTATCGGAGATATATCCATTATGAGGCGTAGCATATGTTTGAGAACAAAGAGTCGGTCGGAGCTTTAGACAGTTACCGGATGGAAAGCACACTACGAGGTGTCGATTTAAATTTACTTACCGTCTTTGATGCGGTGATGCAGGAACAAAATATCACCCGGGCTGCACAGAATCTCGGGATGTCTCAGCCAGCAGTCAGTAATGCCGTATCTCGGTTGAAAGTTATGTTTAACGACGAATTATTTATGCGTCAGGGACGTGGTATTCAGCCAACTCAGAGAGCCAGACAACTATTCGGGCCAATACGTCAGGCTTTACAGCTGATTCGTAATGAGTTACCCAACGCACTGTTTTCTCCGGAAACGTCAACTCGTTTGTTTAACCTTTCGATCTTAAGTCCTCATGACTTACGTTTTGCACCTGAAATTTTCTCTTTGATAAACAAACAGGCACCAAGTGTGCAGTTACGGCTCGAAGCTGATTTTGATGAAAATTTATCGGATCGGCTTCGATATCAGGAAGTGGATTTTGCGATTGATTACACCCGGTTTGAACTGGCTGGCTTTTGCAGCATCGAAGTTTTCAAAGATGAACTGGTTGTTGCGGCATCTAAAGAGCATCCTCGCATCAACGGTCATATTACCCATGAACAGCTTATCGTTGAAAAACACGCGAAATTGTCTCAGACACATGGTGTTAAAAGCTTTACAGAGCAGGCATACCAAGATTTAGACTGCATTGCGCATTACGAAGGAACCAGCTTAAGTAATGTACTGTATGTGGTGAGCCAGTCGGAGTTGGTAACCATCGTTCCTCGCTGGTTGATTGAAGGTTCACCTAACCGAGAGCGCATACAGGTTTTACCAATGCCTGGCGGTTGCAAGGAGATCGGCGGTTACCTTTCATGGCATGCCTCCAGCGAAAAGGATAAAGGGCACAACTGGCTGAAGGAACAGCTGATGATGGTATGTCAGGATGTCGTAGCCGGGCAAAAACAAGCCATTTAATTTGAGTAATCTATAGGTTAAATCTTTTGTATTTGTGTTGTTTTTCACTGAATTAACAACTGGTCGCGTTCTGTATCGATAAGATCGCGATCTTTTGCACATATTGGCAAAGAAAGGGTTAGACCCGCTCTGAATAAAAAGGTAAAGTTCCTCCATACCCTGAACCGTTATGACTGTTCAGGGGCATAGCCCGGAACCGGACTGGTTTCGAGTTAGGCTACGAATAAGCCCTAAACTATGTACATCAAAATCCATTGGCTGACCATGTTGATTCGGGTTTTGGTAAGGAGAAAAATATGACGATGTTATCCGGCGCAGAGATGGTTGTTCAATCTCTGATCGAAGAAGGTGTAGAGCAGATTTTTGGGTACCCTGGTGGTTCTGTTCTTGATATCTATGATGCTTTGCACGAAAAAACTGACAAAATCAAACACGTTCTTGTTCGTCACGAACAAGCCGCCACACACATGGCCGATGGCTATGCTCGTTCAACCGGAAAACCGGGTGTTGTCTTAGTTTGTTCAGGTCCTGGTGCCACCAATACGGTTACCGGTATCGCTACCGCTTATATGGACTCCATTCCGATGATTGTTATCTCAGGAAACGTGGCAACCAATTTGATTGGTAATGACGCTTTCCAGGAGTGTGACATCGTGGGGGTTTCACGTCCGATCGTTAAACATAGCTTCCTGGTTAAAAAAGCCGAAGATATTCCTGAAACGGTTAAAAAAGCGTTCTATATCGCTTCAACCGGGCGTCCTGGGCCTGTAGTTATTGATTTACCAAAAGATGTGATGAATCCTTTGGTTAAGTTCCCTTATGAGTATCCTCAAAGCGTGAAGATGCGTTCTTATAACCCAACTACCATCGGTCATAAAGGACAAATTAAAAAAGCACTTCATGCTTTGTTAGCCGCAAAAAAACCGGTGCTTTACGTTGGTGGTGGTGCTGTTATCTCTGAAGCTCATGAGCAAGTTTTGAAACTGGCGGAAGAATTAAACCTTCCGGTAGTCAGTACCCTGATGGGGTTAGGTGCTTTTCCCGGCACGCATAAAAATTCTCTCGGTATGTTAGGCATGCACGGTGTGTATGAAGCTAACATGGCGATGCACCATGCTGATCTGATTTTTGGTATCGGAGTCCGTTTTGATGACCGGACGACCAACAATCTGGAGAAGTATTGCCCGAACGCAAAAGTCATGCATATTGATATTGATCCATCATCAATTTCGAAAAACGTACCGGCAGATCTGCCAATTGTTGGTTCGGCTGACAAAGTACTGGACACTATGCTTAAGTTGCTTGACGAGCAGAGCGAACGCAATGATGAACAAGCACTGGATAGCTGGTGGAAAGAGATTCAGGTTTGGCGTGACCGGAATTGTTTAGATTACGAAAAATCAAGAGATCGTATTAAGCCACAGCAGGTTATCCAGGCGTTGCATAAATTAACCAATGGTGAGGCGTATGTTGCTTCTGATGTGGGTCAGCACCAGATGTTCGCTGCACTGTACTATCCGTTTAATAAACCACGTCGCTGGATTAATACTGGTGGTCTTGGAACAATGGGCTTCGGTTTACCGGCCGGTATGGGGGTTAAATTTACTCATCCGGAAGAAGAAGTTATTGTGGTAACCGGTGACGGCAGTATTCAGATGAATATCCAGGAACTGTCAACCTGTATGCAGTACGACATTCCGGTTAAGATTTTTAACCTGAATAACCGTTTCTTAGGTATGGTAAAACAGTGGCAGGATATTATTTATCAGGGACGCCACTCTAATTCATATATGACGTCGGTTCCCGACTTTGCCGCAATCGCAGAAGCTTATGGTCACGTAGGTATGCGCATCTCGAATCCGGATGAACTGGAAGAGGGAATCGCGAAAGCATTGGCGATGAAAGATCGCTTAGTGTTTGTTGATATCAGCGTTGATGAAACTGAGCACGTATACCCAATGCAAATTAAAGGCGAGGGTATGGATGGTATGTGGTTGAGCAAAACGGAGAGAACCTAATGAGACATTTAATTTCACTATTACTTGAAAACCAGCCAGGTGCTTTGTCTCGTGTGGTTGGCTTATTTTCCCAGCGCGGTTTTAACATCGAAACCCTAAATGTGTCTCCAACGGATGATGAGACCTTATCCCGTCTGAATATCACGACTAAAACGGATGATATGCAGTTAGAACAGATTCAGAAGCAACTGCATAAGCTGATTGATGTGCTTAAAGTTCAGGAAGTCTCTGAATTTGATTTCATTGAACGTGAACTGATGCTGGTAAAAGTGAAAGCGACAGGAAATACACGTGCGGAAATTCAACGTACAGCAGATATTTTCCGCGGGCAGATTGTGGATGTGACGTCCTCACAATATACGGTTCAAATGACCGGCACCACAGATAAACTTGATGCATTTGTCACAACAATGAGCGAACTTACCGAAGTTATCGAGGTGGCTCGAAGTGGTGTAGTTGGTATGTCACGACGTGAACGGGCTTTAAAAGCTTAATACCACAATATTGTGACTAAGAAGAAGCCGGTGTTTACCGGCTTTTTTAATCAATAAATTGAGCTTCACCGACAAAATAACCATCTTCATCAAAACGTTTGATCTCTCCATTATCAACTACAATGGTAAAACGGCGTATATCGGAAAACTGCCAGTTGCGCCATTGATAAACAAATTTATCGTCTTCTACCCACCAATAACCTTCGTCAATATCATTCGGACGTTCTGAAATCCCCATCAGCTTTCCATCAGCCTGAAAGGTAATCCGGTATGGAATGTGAAAGCAATCCTTAGTTAATAAGGTGCGATTAGTTAAAAGCCTGCGGATTTCCTTACCATTAAGGGGAGGCATTTGGCATAGCTCCAGAGTTTCGATGGGTAAGATATCCTTTGCAATCAGTGATAGTTTGGCGATACCTTCACGGATATGTTCAGTCCTGATTGACTGAAAGCTGAGTCTGAAGCTATTGGTTTTTTTATCGCAGTAGTAATACTTAGCACCGCTATTGAGTAAGATGCCTTGTTTTGCCGCCAGCTGTTCAAATTTTTCAGCATCAAAGCCTTGCTTATAGTCTATCCAGAACGCCGTACCGGCCAGGGAAGGAATAACACCAGATTGCGGGAAATAGTAGTTGAGTGCTTTTTCCATGGTGAGCCATTTATCCCGGTAACGTTTAAGCATTTTTTGAGCTAATGCATCGTAATACCCGAGGCTTAAAAATAACGCTAAGGTCTGACAGTTGTTTTTTGGTGGTAAACTGTGGGTACGTAACTGCAGCGCTTTGATTTGATCGATCAAAGGTTGGGGTGCCGCGATAAAACCAATTCTTAATCCGGGAGCGATGGTTGAAGTAAAACTGGATATATAAATGATTCGGTCTGATGGATATTCGCTTTTTAATGCAGGACAGGCATCTTCAATGAAGTTGATATCGTGTTCAAAGTCATCTTCGATAATTAAAAAATCTTGCTGTTCGGCCATATTGACCAGTTTGTGACGTCGTTCGGAACTCAAGCGAACAGTGGTAGGAAACTGATTGCTCGGCGTGGTATAGACAACATTTACATTATTGATCCGTTCATTGATGACCATGCCTGTTTTATCGACATCAATCGGTAATACATTCGCACGGCGAGCCTGAAACTGATGTAACGCTTCCGGATAACCCGGGTTCTCCATCGCGACAGTTGTTTTGGCTGAAACCAGTAATTTTGATAAATAGTAAAGGCTGTTCTGACAACCTAATGTGACGGCAATATTGGCACGATCAACAAAGATACCCCGTTTGGTGAGTACGCGCGTCCGGATCTGTTCAATTAACTCATCATAATCATAGTCGTTGGTGGTCCATGCGCGGTGATTGATGCGGTTCAGTGACTGGATACTGCATTTGCGCCATTCAGATACGGGAAACAGGTCTTCGTCCACCATGCCATTGACAAACAGATAAGGGTAGCTTTTTAAATCCTGGGCAAACTGACCGGAAATGCTGTTTTCACTGACTAAATATTTATTCCAGTTCAGAGTCGGCGGCTGATA
>JBNKRC010000042.1:0-12074 GCA_050296215.1 Vibrio sp.
AAGCGTGGAGGATAAAGATTTAACAGCCAAGACAAGCTTGAGGTGGTGAATCACACAAGGATCTTGAATGAAAGTTCTAGGGAAAGGTGAGTTGAGGCTCTTAGAATAGAGAGGATGAACTCTTTTAACAGGAAAATTTAAGAAGTTCGTCTTTTTGATCAATGAACATCAAAAAGACGAATTTTGGATGAGCCACATTTGGGGAAAATGTGGCAACAATTGAAAAATAAAGAAAAAGTTACTGCTCTTTGAGCAGAAGCAAACCATTGGGAAGGGCATCGCCGAAAATCCGTTTTGATTCGGCGGCATCAAGTTCTTTGATTTCCGAAACCAGCTCGATCCAGCCCGCCGGAATTTTAAGCCCGCTTAGTTTATCCAATACCCGTTTACGCATTTCATCGGAAATATCCAGCAACCGGTCACCGGTCTTGCGACACATCAGCACCACAGCGAAAGCTAGCATTTGATCTTGTTTCCAGTCGAGTGGTATTAACTTTTCCAGCCACTGTTCAACCTGTGCCCGCGGAATCACTTTGTGCGCACTGCCATAAAAAAGCCGGCGTGAAGCCAGACGCCCGACAGCCCACCAGTGAGTCTGTCGGAAATCACTCATATTCAGAGCCCGTGAAATAAACCAGTTAGCCAGGAGTGTTTTGTCTTCGACTTCTAAATGTTCCAGCGATGCTGACAAACGAACCATAGCATCATAGCCATTTTCGTGAGCTTCTTTAATGGTTGTATTATTGCGATGAGCGCCGGGATGCAAATATTTGGCGATGGCGGCCAAAAGCTGCTCCTGCTGTTCCTGATTCAGACCGCCGCTGATCCGACGCCAGCAAGTCCACCAATCTGTCCAGCTTTGGTGATCTTTAAACTGAAGTCCCTGACTGAAGATTTCCCACAGCTGTTTAACCCGCCATTCATCGACGGCATCGCCGAATCCCGGGCGTAAGGTGAATCCGGACAAGCGTAACCAGTGCTTCTCATGTAAATCAGAGCGGCGGCGACGTTTTTTGCCATTTGCCAGCGCATCATATAATGTACGTGACATGGTGAAGTCCCAGTTGTCCCTCGGACCCAATAAGCTCTCCAGCTCTTTGTTAATACGTTTGATGCCGTTAGGGTCCTGGCTGGCTTTATTCCCGCTGTATAATCGGGTAATCAGTTCCGCTGCCTGGTCAAGTTTCGGATTTTTTTTAACGGTTTTATGTTCGGTATTTTTGTGTCCTGAGCGCACTTCAAATTCAAGCAACCAACGCTGACTGCTGTCTTCAACACTGACACATTCGACCTGCAATGTGCCGACGGGGGTTAACTGACTGGCCAGATACACTTCAACCCGCTGCTTCTGATTCGCCGCCAGTTGTGGCGAATGGGCAGCGTCAAATGAGGTAATGTATGGTGGTAAGGGCTGGAACTGGTCTGTATTGATGTTAACCAATAAACCGTTTTGAATCGCAATAGCAGGATAAATGTGATCGTGTGTTGTGGTTAACAGATTAAATCGCACCGGCTCGCCCAGAGTCAGAGCAAAGCGCCGGCTGGTAAGTCGGATTTCCTGGCCTTCTTCGGTACCTTTTGCCAGAAGACAGATGGCGGTATCCTTGCCTTTCTCTGTCAGTTGTAAAAAGTAAGAACGGGCAACGCCTCCGCCAATTTTTATTTGTGCGCCACGACGGGCTTTGGCGTAGGAGACTGCGCCTAAGGCAACAGACAGATCAGGATGGGGATTATCTAACAGAGTAATCGGCTGACCTTTCCATTTTTCCAGAATCTGCTTCACCCTGGCCTCACTCAACGGGCTGTTGAATACACCTCCGTTTAACAGCAGTCCGGCCGGAATCTGAACCTCAGAATCATCGCCGCTGGCTTCCCGGGCAATCTCCTGATGCTGTGACAAAAAGTGAGCCACGTGACGGGATACCGCTGGATCAGACACATAAGGTAAGCCGAACTCAACCACAGCCCGGTTGCGCTGTGCGGGTAAATCGCCAAATTCGGTTGACGGGAAAAAGCCATCAATCGCTAACTGATGAACTTCCTGCTTAGTTAATGCAACCGATTTAGTCCCGCCGAGCAGTTTAGAACCACTGCCCAGCAGGGTGATTTGGGCGCTTTCCGGCGCATTGTCTGCCAGCAGATTTTCTTTTGCCTGGCGGGTTTGCTGAATCAGTTTACTCAGTCTTGCGGCAGACAGCTTTTTCTGGCCATTAAGACGTTGCTCGGTAAGGTGGGCCAGTGCCAGGTCAATATTATCGCCACCCAGCATTAAATGTTCACCCACACCGATGCGATCCAGTTTCAGCCCGTTATCAGTATGCTGAGCGGAAATCAGACTTAAATCCGTCGTGCCACCGCCGACATCACATACCAACACTAGAGGAATATGCTCAAGTTTTTGCTCAGCGCTGTCACTGTAACGTGCGTACCAGTCGTAAAAAACCGCCTGCGGTTCTTCAAGCAGTATTATGTTATCCAGACCGGCAAGTTTCGCCGCCTCAACGGTGAGTTTACGTGCACTTTCGTCGAATGAGGCCGGTACAGTGACGACAACTTCCTGCTGCTCCAGTGGAAAACCGGGATGATGAAAGTTCCAGGCCTGACGCATATGGTTGAGATAACTGGCGCTGGCGACGAGGGGGGAGACTTTTTCCACCTCGTCGGATCCGGACCAGGGCAGAATGGCTTCGGTGCGGTCAACCGCCTGATGTGACAGCCAGCTCTTGGCGCTGGATACCTGGCGGCCTTCAACCTGAGCACCCAGATTCCGGGCCCATTCGCCGATAATAGCTTCCGGTATATCACCTTCAACAGGTATCGGATCCCATGGCAACTGCAAATCGCTCTTGCTGACCTGGCCGCTTGCAGGATGATAACGGAATGAAGGTAATTGCGGGCGGCGGATAACTTCACCGGGCCCGACCAGTTGATCGATTTCGAAAATTTTTACCGGACTGGATTTGAGGTCTTTGGTATTTTCGCAATAGGCAACGACGGAGTTTGTCGTACCTAAATCAATGCCGACGAGATAGCGGGGGGAAGACATGGTAAATCTCTGCTCTGTGTGTTGACTACGGATACGGGACATTACTATTCAGACGACCGTGATACCGGAAGGTTCAATGGCCGATACGGAAAGTATAGTCAGGTCGGGTCGGAAGTGAATTAAAACGGCATCCCGGGATGCCGTTATCAATAAGATTAATTAGCTTGAGTATTGTCTGAAGCGGTTTCTTCACGGACATCAAACTCTACCTGCCATTTCTGACCGTTGTCACTGGCAATCGCTTCCAGACGCAAGGTGCCGACTTCGGTTACATTGGCTGCCAGTGTGACCGGCACAACCTGTCCCTGAATCCGGCCTTCTGATACCGGTAAAGTCACCAGAATTTCCGGCAATTCCACCAGTTCGTCCGCGCCCCAGGATTCCAGATGGGTTCCTGCTGCATCATCCCGGCGGGTTGTGGAACCGAAGAACTGGAACTGGACCGGCTGACCGATAATTAAGCCGAATTCCTGGCTGTCAATCGATACACTGGCGCCTTCTTCCATACCGAAAGGAGCGACACAAATCGCTTCCAGCGGAGGCGCCAGCCCCGGAATTGCGGGCATGGAACTTTCAATTCCCACATAGTAAGAAGAGGCAATCCCGCCACGGATACGAACACCGTCGCCGTTGCGTACGGAGCTGTAATAGGCGGCACCTTCAGATACGGCAAGATCAAGATCAATGCCCTGAAGCTGTTTGGCCGCCGGAGCCTGTGAATCAGTCAGCCATTGGTTGATGGTGTCAGACAGACGATGAGAAAGCAGTGATGATTTCAGCACGCCTCCGTTAAACAGAATCGCCGTTGGTTTAATAAAAGCCGGTGAGGCTTCTTGTGCACCCGGGATACCGGCAAATGACATATCAAACGGTGATGCTGATTCTGCATCCTGACCGGCATTCGCCTGTTTCGATAAGAATGCGGCGATATGGCGGGTTATACCGGCATCCTGAGCATAAGGCAGACCCATCTGAGTCAGGGCGCCTCGAGCACGTTCAACCGGACGATCCGTCACGTTAACAATGGGGAAGAAACCGTCAACTAAGGTTTGCTGCACTTCTTCGCGGGTTAATTCTGTCTTTAATGTCGAACCAAGTAACCTGGAGCCACGGCTTGGCACCACAATGGAGACCTGATCGATATCATTATCTGCGAGTAATGTTTCTTTCGCATCCCGGCACACGTGCATCATCGCCTGAACCTGCCAGTTCTGGAGTTCTTTGCCTTCCTGAGCGAGCTTCATTTTCAGCCGGTAGGCAAGGGCAAGATCCATATTGTCACCGCCAAGCAGAATATGCTCACCGACAGCGATTCGGTTTAACGCCAGGTTGCCTTCTTCTTCAGTGACTTCAACCAGAGATAAGTCTGTTGTACCGCCGCCGATATCGACAACCAGAACCACATCACCAACACTTAATTCTTCACGCCATGCATCGCCGTTTTTGTCGATCCAGCTGTACAGCGCGGCCTGTGGTTCTTCAAGTAAAGTCAGGTGGTTAAAGCCGACTGAACGGGCCGCTTCTGCCGTCAGATCGCGGGCGGCAGGATCGAATGAGGCCGGAATGGTGATCGTCACATCCTGATCAGTGAGCGCAAATTCAGGGAAAGTATGATTCCAGCTGTCCGCTAAATGGGACAGGTACAGCTCAGTAGCTTCAACCGGAGAAATTTTTGCCACTTCTTCAGGACTTCCTGCCGGAAGAAAGGCTTCTTTACGGTTGACACCGCCATGACATAACCAGGATTTGGCACTTGCCACCAGGCGGATAGGGGTTTTGCTGCCTAAATTACGGGCGATGGCACCAACCAGAGCTAACGGCTCTGTGGTCCATGGCAGAGTGCGTGAGCCGGGCGCCATCTCATGTTCATGAGGCTGATAGACAAAGGAGCCTAACTGATTCAGTGACTCGACAGTACCGGGTGCCGTCATCTGCGGGATGGCAAAAACATTCACCTGGTGATCATCAACCTGATGATCGACATAAGATAACACGCAGTGCGTTGTTCCGAGGTCGATACCGACACTATATCTTGTTGTATTTTCCATTACAGTTCTACCTCAGCCGGAGCGATGATTTTCGCATCATAATCCTGAGCAAGTTTCGGCAAATTCATTTCCGTGATTTGCCAGCCTTTATGTACCAGAGTTCCGTTAAACGGTGCGGAACCCGTCACATTACCGGTCAGGCGGACTTCCTGAGGATTAAATCCTTCAGTTACCGTGATACGGGACTCTTCTTCTTCAGTACGAATCGGTGCGACCGAGACGTAATCTTTCAGTACTTTCTGCCCACCACTGTGAATAACCCGGGCTGCAGCGCCAACTTCTTCGTCTGAATATGCGCTGACGTCTTCATTGAGGAAATCAATCAGGCGGGCTTCTTTTTGTAATAGAGAAAGTAACTGCATGGCCGATTCAGTCGAGGCACTGTGCACTTTAGATTCAACCTGAACCACTTTTTCCACAATTTTTTCAACTTCTACTACTTTTTCTACCTCGACGATTTTTTCGACGGGTTTTTCAATTTCGACAATCTTCTCAACCGGCTTTTCTACCACTTTACCTTTGCGGGTGGCCGCAATCACCAGAAACAGGGCGCTGGTCGCCGCAAGACCGGCATGAAGCATATCGAAAGTTTCAGGAATAACATTTAAATCAAAGTTCATAACATATATCTCTGTTAATCAGATGATCCTTACCGCCTTGTCCGGCACTAAGGTTAACATTCAGTTTTTACATAAAATTATTCCGAATATTACCATAAATTGACCTGATGGTAGGTAAGGTTTGCTGTTTTCCTGGCTATTAATTTCTAATCCAGACCAATATTTACCCATCAACACTGTTATTACGCGATAAAGCGTCGATTTTTTTAGTCATTTCGGTATGATCTGGCCGTTTTTGGATTAGAGGCTATCAAGTCGTGAATTATAATCGTATCGTCTGTTTCGATCTCGAAATGTGTTGCTGGAATGAAAATGGTGTCGGATCTACCGGTGAAATTATCGAAGTTGGTCTGGCCGAAATCGACGTCGAAAAAGGTGAAGTCGTTAAGCGGGCTCAATATTTCGTAAAACCGGAATATGACGAAATATCCCAGTTTTGCACGCAACTTACCGGGATAAATCAACGTAAAATTGACAAGCAGGGAAGACCTCTGGAGCTGGTATTAAAATCCATGGTTAAGAACTTCGGCGGGGCAAATAAAATTTATGCGTCGTGGGGAAGGGATGATGACATTCTGCGCCGGGAGTGTCTCGAAAAAGGATTAGAAGCTCCATTTAGAGAGTTTATAAATCTGGCCACATTATATCGAATCCAGCACCGTCTCAAAGATAAGCGGATTGGCCACAGACAGGCTCAGGAAGCGGTAAATATCGAATGGGAAGGACGCCAGCATTCCGGATATGTTGACGCTTATAATCTGGCAAAGCTCGCGCTGACCATGTTCTGAGCCGGGTGTATTACCGAATTCCGCCGGATGTCAGTTTTGCCCGGATGAATGTGCTGTGATCAACATACAGCAATTCAGCTGCTTTGCGGATAACGGAATCCTCCAGGGGATCGATCACCCCGTCAGCGTGTGCCACGTCCCACATTGCCTTGATCAGATCGAAGCGCTGTTCCTGACTCAGCTCGCGGAGCTGGGAAGTAAAATCATAGAGAGAAGCTGAATGTTTTATCTTCTCTTTTGCCTCGGCTAAAAGTTGCGTGCATTCATCGGCAGAGAGGTTAGTCAGCATTTGCAGCAGATGCAGTTTTGCCTCTTTTTCGGTTTTAACTACATCATAATCGGCACCGGAAACCTCACATAACAGGCATGCAATGGCCAGGTTGGGTGGTGTTTTCACTGTAGTCGAAAGATCGTTACCTTCGAGCAGTTGTTTGAAAAGAGAAGTGATAGCACTAAACATAATAGATCCTGATTACAATTCTTAGCGGTACGACAACGCTAGTTTGTTTCCTTTTCGTTGAGTATCTCAAGCATTTCGACAACGTCTGATGGAAAATGTTCATGAGCATACAGAATTAACGCCAGTATAGCCTGTTGTTTATCTTCTAAAGAGGCTTTCTCGAGGAAAATATCCATCACTCTTCGCCGGATTAATTCTATTTCATGTTCGACAAATCCACGTCCTTCATCATCGCACTGAGTATCTTCCGGCGCGGCATCAAATTCACAAAACACAAAATCACCCTGAACTGACACCTCGGTCAGACGTTCCGGCAGCCATTCTTCACCGGTGACAATGTCCGGATCGCAGCCTTCGGGCAGTGATGACAATATTTGCATAAGTTTTGATACTTTCACTCTGAGATCTCGTTTGGATTTATGCGGTTATTGTAACGGATCACTTAATTCTTGGTATTAAAAATTTCGCAGGCCGACAGTTTAGGTGTGTTGTACAGAGGATATGGTACAATCCGGCATAAATCGTTATCGCTCATAGATGTAGGATTAGTTTTGAGTTCTTCTTCCACACAACCAGAATCAAACCAGGCAAAAACCAATAATGCCAGAACCTTGCTTAGCGCCGTTGCTGAATGCATGATGCGTGACCGTTTTCGTATTACCAAACGCATCCAGGGCGCGCAAAGAATAAAAAAAGCGCAGGCAAAAGAGGTGGTTTTTGATGAAATCGCGCTGGATATAGCCAAGTCTATGGCTCAGGCTCTGAGCCGGGAAAATCATTGTGCGACCATTGAGTATCCGGATATTCTGCCGGTCAGCCAGAAGAAAGACGACATTGCCGAGGCAATCCTGAACAACCAGGTGGTGATTATCGCCGGCGAAACGGGTTCGGGTAAGACTACGCAGATTCCCAAGATATGTGTTGAATTAGGCCGCGGTAAATATGGCTTTATCGGCCATACTCAGCCGCGCCGGCTGGCAGCACGTTCTGTAGCTTCGCGGATTGCGGAGGAGACCAATACTCAGTTGGGGACTTTTACCGGCTATAAAGTTCGCTTTAATGATCAAATTTCCGATGATACTCAGATCAAACTGATGACTGATGGTATTCTGTTAGCGGAAATTCAGCATGACCGTTTTCTTAATCAGTATGACACCATTATTATTGATGAAGCACACGAGCGCAGCCTGAATATCGATTTTATTCTGGGGTATCTCAAACAGTTACTGCCAAGACGCCCCGACTTAAAAGTGATTATCACCTCAGCGACCATCGATCCTGAGCGGTTTTCTAAACATTTTAATAATGCACCAATCATTGAAGTATCAGGCAGAACCTATCCGGTGGACACTCGCTACCGCCCATTAGGGGGTGAAGATGAGAGCGACAGAGATCAGCTGGAAGGCGTCTTTGAAGCCGTTGATGAATTAAGTGATGAAGGGCCGGGCGACATTCTGATTTTTATGAATGGTGAACGTGAAATTCGCGATACCGCAGAAGCGTTGGAGAAACGCAATCTTCGTCATACTGAAATCGTACCGCTCTATGCCCGGCTATCATCCGGTGAACAGAATAAGATTTTTCAGTCTCATACCGGTCGCCGTATCGTTCTGGCAACTAACGTTGCGGAAACATCACTGACGGTGCCTGGTATTAAATATGTGATTGACCCGGGAACGGCAAGAATCAGTCGTTATAGCTATCGTACCAAAGTTCAACGCTTACCTATTGAACCGGTATCTCAGGCCAGCGCCAACCAGAGGAAAGGTCGTTGTGGGCGGGTTGAGGCTGGTATCTGTATCCGGCTCTATTCGGAAGCTGATTTTAATTCTCGTCCTGAATTTACCGATCCTGAGATTCTTCGTACTAACCTGGCATCGGTTATTTTACAGATGACCTCATTGGGTTTGGGCGATATAGAAGCATTTCCGTTTGTCGAAGCACCGGATAAACGTAACATTCAGGATGGTGTACGTCTGCTGGAAGAACTCGGTGCTATTGAAGAAAGCCGTTCCGGCGATAAAAAACGTCTGACCGATACCGGCCGTCAGCTATCCCGCTTACCTATCGATCCTCGTCTGGCCAGAATGGTATTGGAAGCATCGAAAAACGGCGCACTGAAGGAAGTGATGATTATCGCTTCTGCGCTGTCCATTCAGGATCCTCGTGAGCGCCCGTCAGATAAGCAGCAGTCGTCCGATGATAAACACCGGCGCTTTTTTGATGAAGATTCCGATTTTATGAGCTTTGTTAATTTGTGGCATTACATCCACAAGCAGCAAAAGGCACTCGGCAGCAATCAGTTCCGGCGTCAGTGTAAGTCAGATTATCTGAACTATTTGCGCATTCGTGAATGGCAGGACGTTTACTTCCAGCTTCATCAGTCTATGCGCGAGATGGATTATAAGCTTAATGAAGAGCCGGGCAGTTATCAGGCCATCCATGTTTCCATTCTGACTGGTTTGCTGTCGCATATCGGTGCTAAAGACGCTGAAAAACCGGAATATCAGGGTGCCCGTAACGCACGGTTTAATATTTTCCCGGCTTCGACCTTATTTAAAAAGCAGCCGAAATGGTTGATGTCGGCTGAACTGATTGAAACATCAAAACTATGGGCCCGGGTTGTCGCGAAAATTCAGCCTGAGTGGGTTGAACCGTTAGCCAAACACCTGATTAAACGCAGTTACAGCGAACCACACTGGTCGAAGAAGAACGCGGCAGTCATGGGCTACGAGAAAGTGACACTTTACGGAATTCCGATTGTGGCAAAACGTCTGGTTAATTTCGGCCAGATTGATCCGGTTCTCAGCCGGGAGATATTTATCCGCAGTGCATTAGTGGAAGGTGACTGGGAAACCAAACATAGCTTCTTTAAACAAAACCGGCGTCTGCTTCAGGAGGTTGAGGAGTTAGAACATAAATCCCGCCGCCGCGATATTCTGGTTGATGATGAAGAACTGTTCCAGTTCTATGACCAGCGCGTCGGTACGGAAGTGGTCTCAGGGCGCCACTTTGATTCCTGGTGGAAGACGATCAGAGTCAAGCAGCCGGATCTGCTGAGCTTTGAAAAAGAGATGCTGTTTAAAGGTGATGCCAGCCATATTACCGAACTGGATTATCCGAATTTCTGGTATCAGGATAAATTGAAACTGAAGCTCAGCTATCAGTTTGAGCCGGGTGAAGACAGTGACGGTGTCACGGTGCATATTCCTTTGCCGGTACTTAATCAGGTTGAACCGGCTGGATTTGACTGGCAGATCCCCGGATTACGCCATGAATTGGTGGTGAGCTTAATCAAATCGCTGCCCAAGACACTACGTAAAAACTTCGTACCTGCGCCCAATTATGCCGATGCATTTCTGGCCCGGGTTACTCCGCTTGAAGCACCGTTGCTTGATTCGCTGGAAAAGGAACTGCGCCGGATGTCCGGCGTTGAGATACCTCGTGAATCCTGGAATATGGAGCAGGTACCTGAACACCTGAAAGTGACTTTCAGAGCGGTTGACCATCGCAATCATAAACTTAAAGAGAACAAAGATCTTTATGAGTTGAAAGAGAGCCTTAAAGAGAAAGTGAAACAGACACTTTCTCAGGTGGCAGACGATGACATCGAACAGCAAGGTTTGAAAACCTGGAGTTTCGGTGAATTGCCACAGGTCTACCAGCAGAAACGTGGCGGCTATCAGGTTAAAGCCTATCCGGCAATTGTCGATGAAAAAGAGAGTGTCGGTATCGCGCTGTTCGAAACCGAAGAAGAACAACAGCGGGTTATGCGTCAGGGCCAGCGTCGTTTGATCTTACTTAATGTCCCATCACCGATTAAGTATCTGCATGCCAACCTGCCCAACAAATCTAAACTGGGTCTGTACTTTAACCCGTACGGTAAAGTGTTGGACTTAATTGATGACTGTATTGCTTGCGGTATTGATAAATTAATCGAAGAACGTGGCGGTATCGTATGGCAGAGTGGTGAATTTGAAGCGTTGAAGGAGCATGTTCGGGCCGAGCTTGGTGATACGGTTGTGGATATTGCCAAACAGGTAGAAGCAATCCTGACGACCGCATTTCAGATTAATAAAAAGCTGAAAGGTAAAATTGATTTTACTATGGCATTCGCACTCTCTGATATTAAAGCTCAGGTCGAAGGGCTGATATTTAAAGGCTTCGCAACAGAATGCGGTTACAAACGTCTTCCTGATATTTTACGCTATCTTAAAGCAGTAGAGCGTCGGCTGGAAAAACTACCGATTGATCCGAATAAAGACCGGTTGCATATGCTTAAAATTGAATCGGTACAAAAAGATTATAAAGAACTGCTTAATAAGATTCCGAAGTCTGTTGCAGTGCCTGATAAGGTAAAAGAAATTCGCTGGATGATCGAAGAGTTGCGGGTCAGCTTTTTTGCTCAGCAGTTAGGAACACCCTATCCGGTGTCCGACAAGCGTATAAAAAATTCCATAGATGAGTGCTGAATCTATTCCTCTCTTAATTTGAGGTATATTTATTGCATAAAACAGGGCGACAGAAGTAAAAACTATAATTTATTGACGCAAGGCAGGCAGGATGTTGCCTCCTTCCGGCCGGACCGAAAAGAAGGTTTATTATGAAAAAATCAATCATTGCTTTAGCTCTGGTGACAGTGTCATCTGCAGCGTTTGCCGATTCTTTTATTTACGGTGGTGCTTCAGCTGGTTCATCCAGCTTTAATGGCGGAACTGGCTCATCTGTTTCAATACATGCGGGAACAGGCATTCTTCCGTTTGTCGGTGTAGAAGCCGGCTATACGCGTTCAGGGGATATGGATACGGCAAGTGGTGAATCAACGGAAATTACCACTACCTACGTAGCGCTTAAACCAAGCCTTGACGTTGGTCCGTTGCAAATTTACGCCAAGGGCGGACTGCACTCCTGGGAAGAAAAAGTTACAACAAGTGCCGGAACCACTACAGATGATGGTGTCAGCGTGATGTATGGCGTGGGTGCCGAATATTTTGTCGGTGGTCCAATGTCAGTCGGTGCAAGCTATCAGACTTATAGCATTGGCGGAAAGGAAATGACTGATTTCACGCTGAATGCGACGGTACACTTCCTGTAAGACCCTCTGTCACCTTA
>JBNKRC010000043.1:0-11987 GCA_050296215.1 Vibrio sp.
TTGGCATTATCCTTGATATTTTGTTACACATCAGCTGTTTATAGCTCGGATATTTTAGTAATTGCTAATCCTAATTCCAACCTAGTCTCGCTGTCGCGAAATGAAGTCCGTCAGATATTTATGGGTGGCACTTTAAGCCGTAAATATGATGCGGTCACATTACCTGTTGGTAATGTGGTTCGTATTCAGTTTAATACTAAAGTTATCGGACTTACTGAGAGCCGGATTCAGTCTTACTGGGCTCAACTGTTATTTACCGGGAGAAGTAAACCACCGAAAGAGTTTGAGAAAGTGGATGATGTTTTAATTTATGTATCTAAAGTTGATAACGCAATTGGTTATGTCCCGGCTGAATTTCAGTTGCCTGATGATGTAATCGTCATATACCGGCACTAGAGAGCGGGTGTTATAACTTCGCGGTCGTTGAAAGTCAGAAGTGGAAAAATATATAGGCGTATGCTGTTTGGAATTCGAAGCAAATTTATTTTAATTAGCGCACTTTCAATTGTTATGTGTGCCGTTTCAGTGTTTTTTGTTTCGTTAAAAGAGCATGAAAATATTTATCTGGAATCGGTAAAGGATAATCTGTCCACATTATCGGCGAACGTCGCCGATGAATTATTGATGATTCTTTCTGAAAGTGTCGATGATTTTCAGCTAAAAAATCAATTACTTATTTTTGATAAATATAAGCATATCCAATATGCGTTTATTTACGATCAACATTGGAAAAAAATAGAGCAATACATCAGCCTGGGAAGTGCACAAGTTCCTTTTATTGATATAGATAAATTAACTGTCGGTGAACATGCTCCGGACGAGTCACCCAAAGGGATCTCACGGCATAACGGCGTTTTGGTCAGTGTCGTTCCAATCGGAGACCCCGTCTCTCCTGTCGGATATTTGCAGGTTATCCACGATTTTAAAACCCCGATTGAGCATAGCCGGAATGCGCTTTTTTTTACCGGAATGCCATTTGTCGTGAGTGTCCTGCTCGTTTCCTTGCTACTGACCTGGTATTTGTTTCGACGAGTTCTGACACCATTAATCAGCCTTTCTGAATTTACCCGGGTGATCGAAAGAACTCGGGATTATTCTCTGCGATTTGAAACTAAAGGTTCGGATGAAGTCGCTAATCTGAGTAAAGATATCAATTCGATGCTCGAGACGATTAATAAAGAAAACCAGCTGAACAAAGAGCAGTACGAAATGCTCCGCCAGCAACAGGCTCAGCTGTATCAGCTGGCTAATTATGATCAACTGACTGATTTGCCAAACCGGCGCTATGTCATTGAATTTCTGACTAAGCATCTGCAACTGGTGAAAGAACAAAGGCGTGAAGTCGTTACCCTTTATTTTGATGTTGACAGTTTTAAAGCCGTTAATGACCGGATGGGACATGAGAAGGGCGATAAACTGTTAATTAAAATTACTGAACTTGTACGAGCATGTCTGCGGCCTAACGATATGTTAGCGCGCCTTGCGGGTGATGAATTCTTAGTGGTGCTTATCGATTGCGATAGTATTCATTGTGGAATCCTTATTGCGGAAAGGATAGTCAGGCTGTTTGAGCATCCGGTAATGATTGGTAAATGGGAAATTCATACCGGAGTCAGTGTTGGTCTTTCACTTGCCAGTCAGTCTGCTTATGACGTTGATGCGCTTATTTCGAATGCCGATATCGCAATGTATGTTTCGAAGCAGCGGGGACGGGGATCTTATACAGTATTTGAGCCGGATATGCTCAGTGACAAAAGGCGAAAACTTCAGATTGTTAATGCAATACCTTTAGCTTTGGAACATGAAGAGTTTAGTTTAGTCTATCAGCCAAAAATATCACGCGATGGTGACGTGAACGGGCTGGAAGCTCTGATCCGATGGCACAGTCCGGAATTGGGGTTTGTGTCGCCCGGTGAGTTTGTTCCGATAGCGGAAAGCGGCGGACGTATTGGAGATATCACTAAATGGGTAGTTAAACGAGTCGTCGGAGATCTGAAGCAAATTCTGGAAATCTGCGGTCCGGAAACGGTTGTTTCTTTAAATATTTCGTCCAAAGATCTGCTGGCCTCATTTTTGGAGGAACATATTGTCAGCTGTCTTGAAGGGACGGATCAAAATATTCGTTCTTTACAATTTGAGATAACCGAATCGAGTTACCTGGAAGAGTTTGATATTGCCAATGATTTCTTTGCACGTATCCGGGAGCTGGGTGGTTCTATTGCTCTGGATGATTTTGGCACAGGATACTCATCACTTAGTTATTTAACCCGAATTGAAATTGATACATTAAAAATAGACCGTCAATTTATTTTCAATGCACTGAATAGTGAGCGGGATGCCACGATTTTAAATTCGATTATTGAGATGTCTAACCGTGTTGAGTTATTCAGCTGTTGTGAAGGAATAGAAACTCCTGAACATGCCCGCTACCTGATTGAGCACGGTTGTGACAGCTTACAAGGATTTTATTTCTCCTATCCCGTCCCGCTCAATAAGCTGGCTGCTGCGGTGGATTCCGCGAAACGTAAATTTTCCAGCTTGTATGAAGTGCCCGTTCTAATCGACAGAAAAATAAAAACCGGGCTTCCAAACAGTGTGGGCCCGGCTTCAATTTAGTTATATCACGCTTGTTTGCTTATCTAGCAGGTTAAGCGAGAGCCAGCAGAATCGCACCTGCCGTCAGTGCACCGGAAAAGTATCGTCCCGCAGAATAAGAAGTATCTTTTTCTTCCTTCATCTGTTCAGGACTGCTCATTCCCAGAGCGCCATAAGTAAACGATTCGACTTTGTCACCAACTGATTTATTTCCAGTGCCGGCATCTTCGGCACTGATTTCGCCATTTTCCATCTTTTGAAGGTAAGCGAGTAATGCTTTTCCTTCTTCTGACAGAGTGACTTTATTCTGTTCTACCTTTGTTACAGAATTTAACAGATCCGCCTTTTCAGGTGTATCAACAGGCGCATTAGACTTCTGTGCAGCAATAGGCGCATAGGAGCCTGCCTTGCCTGTATTTATTGGTTCCATAAAATTCTCCTACCTGTCTGTCCGGCTAGGTTATCGGCCTCAAGCACGAAAAATTGAACATTTATTGACCTGGCCACAACCAGGGCAAAGCGTTGCCCACCAGATAGAAAAGCAAAATATATGCCTCAAGTCAGGCTTTTTTATAGACCCTAATCATAAAATCGGCTTCACACTCAAATTGTGTTGAAGTGAGCAACTGCTGCTTGACGGCTTCAGATGCGCGCCAGGCAAAAGGGGTCATCTGTAATAAATCAAAGGCATCCTGACCGGATAAGTTCATTGAATAGCTTAGCTTTTGTTCATGACTAAGCTCAAAGGCGGTAAGTTCTTCGCCGGATTCATCATGTAGAACAACATCCTGATAGATAAGTTCTTTCAGTTGATACAGATGGCGCGCAGCAGGGGTAACTGTGATTAAAATGCCGTGATGATCCAGTACACGCTCAAGTTCTTCTGCTTTGCAGGGTGCATAAATTCTTACAACCGCATTGAGAGAACGATCGGCAAAGGGCAGGCGGTGGCTGGAGGCAACGCTAAAGCGGCAATCCGGGTAACGTTTTGCCGCATAACGAATGGCAATTTTTGAAATATCGAGGCCAAATACCGTGCTAGCCTGATTGTCTGCGGACAGTACTTGCTTGAAGTAGTGGGTGTAGTAACCTTCACCACAGCCGATATCGAGTATCTGTTGAGGGTGATTCTGCTTTAGCAAATCGGCAACAGTCTGGCGCAGCTGATGATAATGATCGCCATCGAGGAAGCGACGTCGCGCCTGCATCATCTCTTTATTGTCGCCAGGATCTTTAGAACGCTTATGTTGAACCGGCATCAGGTTGACATAGCCTTCTTTTGCTACATCAAACTGGTGATTATTTTCGCATTTATAGCTACGTTGGTTAAGTTGCAACGCCTTATGGCATAAGGGACATAGATAGGACATATTCGGCTCTGGCAATCAATTGAAGCGCAAGTGTATACCAGAATGGCAGTAAATAAAAAGGGTGGAACAAAGCCACCCTAATGACTCAATATCGTTCAGATATGATTATAGAGACTGAGCCGAGATGGTTGTCTCGATAACGTGGCTTTCACCTGGCTGAAGAGTGATACCTTCTTCCAGACTGGCCGCATTTACAACTGACTCAACACATAGCATGGTTAAGTAGGCGTCGTCCTGCATGTCGCCCATACTTTTTGAACCCGCTTCCCATGGATTCCACAGAACAGCAGAGTTATGACCACTATTTACCACGATCAGTTTGCGAGCTAACGCAGGATCGTTAACTACGATTTGTTCTTCTGGCTGAGTATAAACTCGGTCAATAGTCTCTGTCAGTTGCAATACATCGTCGCCCTCGCAGATCTTGCCATCCTGTAATTTATCGATGTATTCAGAGCCCATACCAGTAGTTTGTACCTGGTGGATATCACCAACAGTCAGATAGGTATGAAGCGCACCTGAGAAAGTCCACGCTTTTTCATCAGTGTTATTTACTGCAAGTTTTACATCCAGTGTATCTGAAATAGCCACATGAAGCAGAAGTGAGAATTCGTTTGGCCACATAGCACGAGTTTCATCGTTGGCTTCCAGACCTAGAGTGACAACAACACCTTCTTCACTTTCGCGATGTTCAACCAGTTTCCACTCTTGAATGCGGGCAAAACCGTGTCCAGGATTGGCGATTTTACCAAACCAAGGCCAGCAGACCGGAATGCCACCACGAATTGCTGCCTTTGCATTATAGGCTGTTTTCTGGCTCATCCAAATCAGATCTTCTTGTCCGGCAGGTTTGAAAGAGACAACGTGTCCGCCAAACAGAGAAATAGCAGCAGTTGCTTTATCATGAATAACACGAACTAGTTTAATTTGTTCATGCTCGACGATAGTGACATTGTTAGAGAGCACGGTGAGGGCAGGTAAAGATGATAGTTCCATGACATCTATTCCTTTTTAGTTAGTCATATATTATCGCAATATGTCTTATTGGAGGCATATTTTTAAAAAATCAGAAAACAAAAAAGGCGACACCAGGTCGCCTTTTTCAAGTTTTCGTTAAGCGCTACTCTTATTTAGAGATGTGTGCGATTAAGTCAAGAACTTTGTTTGAGTAACCGATTTCGTTATCGTACCAAGATACAACTTTAACGAAGTTATCAGTTAGAGCGATACCAGCTGCTGCATCGAATACTGAAGTGCAAGTTTCGCCGATGAAGTCTTGAGATACAACTGCGTCTTCAGTGTAACCAAGAACGCCTTTAAGAGCGCCTTCAGAAGCTTCTTTCATTGCTGCACAGATAGCTTCGTAAGAAGCACCTTTTTCTAGGTTAACAGTCAGGTCAACTACAGAAACGTTAGCAGTTGGTACACGGAAAGCCATACCAGTTAGTTTGCCGTTTACTTCTGGAAGTACAACGCCTACAGCTTTAGCAGCACCAGTTGAAGATGGGATGATGTTCTGAGAAGCACCACGGCCACCGCGCCAGTCTTTAGCAGAAGGACCATCAACAGTTTTTTGAGTTGCTGTAGTCGCGTGAACTGTAGTCATAAGACCAGAAACGATACCGAAGTTGTCGTTAAGTACTTTAGCGATAGGTGCTAGACAGTTAGTAGTACAAGAAGCGTTAGAAACGATATCTTGACCAGCGTAAGTGTCGAAGTTTACACCGTTAACGAACATTGGAGTTGCGTCTTTAGAAGGACCAGTAAGAACAACTTTTTTCGCACCAGCAGTGATGTGTTTACGAGCTGTTTCGTCAGTCAGGAAGATACCAGTTGCTTCAGCAACTACGTCAACACCGATTTCGTCCCATTTTAGATCTTCTGGGTTGCGCTCTGCAGTTACACGTACAGTGTTGCCGTTAACTACTAGGTTACCGTCTTTAACTTCAACAGTACCGTTGAAACGACCGTGAGTTGAATCGTATTTTAGCATGTAAGCCATGTAATCTACGTCGATTAGGTCATTGATACCTACTACTTGGATATCATCACGTTCACAAGATGCACGGAATACGAAACGGCCGATACGACCAAAACCATTGATACCTACTTTGATAGTCATTGTTAGTTGCTCCACAACTTAAATTTCTGATTAAAGATAACTGGTAGTAAAATTACAGAACCCAGCTAAAGTTCGCAACAGATAATCGGGCTTAACTTGTTTAAAGTCAAAAAAAAGCAGAGCTTTTTTCCGGTATCCATAACGAGAGGTTAATATTTAACCGTCTTGGGTAAAAGTGAACCACCAGCTTGGTTAAAATACCTAAAAGGTTCCTTGGTATTCTAAACTCTTAACATAGATTGTTAAGGCTACAAAGTATGTGCTACAACATCAGGCTTATGCAAGTATTACGTAAAAATAATCATTAGTCGTCATCATTAATGAAAGGAAGTCGCTCAAGTGGTTGATAAATTAAAATCCATCGATAAGCCAGAAGAATACTGGCGCGAACAGCTTACAGAAGAACAGTTTCGTATATGTAGGGAGCAGGGGACTGAAGCCCCGTTCACTGGTAAGCTACTGCATAACAGGCAAAATGGTATTTATTACTGCACCTGTTGTCATGCCCCGCTTTTTTCGTCAGCAAACAAATATGACTCGGGATGTGGCTGGCCTAGTTTCGATGCTCCGATCAGCAAAGATGCAATACGTTTTTTGGTTGACCGGAGTCACGGAATGGTGAGGACTGAGATACGCTGTGCGGTATGTGATAGTCATCTTGGCCATGTTTTTGACGATGGTCCAAAAACAACCGGGGAGCGTTTTTGTGTTAATTCAGTTTCGTTAATTTTCAACATAAATGACGAAGAATGATCAAAAACTCAATGCCGGAAAACGGCATTGAGTTTCACCGGATCTATTTGATGTAGTCGGGAATTAACTTGCGTTTGTACTTGCCATCCTTAATGGCGTCACTCACTTCGTCAGCTATCTCATCAAGCTTTTTGTATTTGTCATTATCAAACTGGTAAAGCAGATTGAGAGATTCTTTGTTGGCAATCGGAATATTGAAAGAGCTGGCGACCATCGCCCAGATGTAGGCGCGTTCTTTGTGTCGCAGAAACTGGTTCACACTGGCCAGTGATTTGATAATGTCTAAATTGAGAGTATCTTCGTCGGTTGACAGTTCGAGGGCATTATTTAACAGATCCAGTGTCTTAACATGATCTTTATCGATATAGAAAGTGGCTAATGCATACTGTAGTCGGGCGGTGTTTAACAGTGAGTCACCTTCCATCTGTAAAAATTCCCGGCGGGCTGCACTATCACCGTTCTGACTCCACAAAAAGTAAAGCGCTTCGGGAGTATGGTATTCAGCCAGTTCCTTTGATATCCGGTCCAGATTGTTACCTGCATTCACCAGAGCATTAAAGCGGTTTTGTATCAGAGCGGATTGATCAATAGCCTGGATCTGGGCCGCTACTTCAAGGCACTGGCGATATTTTTGAGTTAGCTTGTATTCTGTAATTTTATTCTGATCGCTAGGATCTTTTATAACGTTTAGGCGGTGCCAGATTAGATCTGTACGAGAAATTCTGCACTGACCATCATCTATGTTTAATTCTTCACATTTCAGTTCGGGTCTGTTGGCGCACAATCTATCGGTATCATGCTTGTTTTCGAAACAGCCGGATAATAGCGATGATACGCAAAAAAGAACCAGTGGTTTTAGTTGTTGTTTGTTCATGGGCTTGTGATCCACTACTCCAATTCGTTTGCAAAATGTTGACGCTATTTATATAGCGGCTATTTTTGTTTAAAAATTTAAGAGAAATATAATTATGGGCGCTCAACAGTTAGTCAATGCCATTACGCCCGACGCATACGAACGATTAGTTTATGCTGTCGAAACGGGCAAGTGGCCGGAAGGTACGCAACTTTCTCCGGGACAAAGAGAATCCTGTATTCAGGCGATGATGCTCTACCAGTCAAAGCATAATAAACAACCGGAACACATGACAGTCGCAGCCGGCGGCGAGCTGCATATTAAATCAAAAAATGAGTTCAGGCAGACATTTTCTGATAATAGTAATGAAATTTTGCGGGTAGATCTGAACGATAGTGAATAAAAAAGGGCTCGAGAGAGCCCTTGAATCTAAATACTCATTTCACCACGCTGCACAATCTGCATCTGCTGTTTAACTTCTTCGTAAGTTAATCCTTTACTTAGCAGATAATGCAACTTGGCCAATGCCGCTTCCGGTGTCATGTCAAAGCCACTAATCACACCGGCATCTGCCAAAGCACAGCCGGTAGCATAGCCGCCCATATTCACTTTCCCCGCCAGGCATTGTGTTAAGTTCACTACAATCACGCCCCGCTCAGATGCATCTTTCAACTGGGCAAGCAGCTCAGGATTCTGCGGTGCATTACCCACGCCGAAAGTCAGCAGGATCATAGCATTAACCGGTTGCAACAGAGTGTTGCGAATAACTTCATGGGAAATGCCCGGGTACATTGTGATTACGCCAACTGGCTGAGGTGTAATATCACTGACCCGGAATTCACCATCCGGTTTTTTATTCACTTCCACACCATTAGCGATATGGATGTTAATTCCGGCTTCAAGCAGAGGCGGTAAATTTGGTGATGTAAATGCGTTAAAACCGTCAGCATGAGATTTGGTGCTACGGTTACCGCGCATTAATTGGTTATTAAAGAATAATGTCACTTCATTTATCGGATAGTTCGCAGCAATATGCAGTGCATTAAGCAGGTTTGCCTGACCATCAGAACGAAGTTGCGCGATAGGAATTTGCGAGCCGGTGACAATGACGGGCTTGCCTAGGTTTTCTAGCATGAATGACAAAGCTGAAGCGGTATATGCCATGGTATCCGTACCATGGAGAATGACGAACCCGTCATATTTGTCATAATTATCACGAATATCATTCGCGATCTGTTGCCAATCCTTTGGAGTCATATTTGATGAGTCGATCAAAGGATCGTACTCATGGATGGTGTACAGCGGCATCTCAGGACGATGGAATTCCGGCATGCCAGCCAGTTGTTTTTCCATGTATCCGGCAACCGGCACAAAGCCGTTTGCCGATTTCTGCATACCGATGGTACCACCCGTATAAGCGATATAAATATGTTTTCTTGCCATTGCGAGCAGTTACTCAATAAAGGAACAGACCCGCGATTATAGCGAATTATCCGTTAATAAAAAGCGTTGCTTACTCACTCGATCCGGCAATCTAAACAAAGCACATACTGACCTTGTGGATCGTTAAAGCTATTGAGCAGACTTTTATCCGAGCTGATTTGCGTGGAAATGCTGCGCAACTGCTCGGGGATTAAGCTGCTCAGACTTAACGTTACCGAGGCTTTGGTTTCCGATAGTAATTGGTTCAGAAGCTGCTCGAACACAGGAAGTGGTTCCTCAACCCATTGTAGTTGGTAATCTTCCAGGGAAGACAAGGAGGCAGCCAGTCTGACGGCATCATCGAAATCACCCAGTTTATCCACTAAGCCAATATCCAGTGCATCCTGCCCGGACCATACCCGGCCTTGTGCAATTTTATCCGCGTCAAGAAGATTCAGGCCTCGGTTTTCTGCAACCAAAGAAATAAAGGTTTGATATCCATTATTAATTGCCATCTGTATCGCTTGTGCTGCACCACGTGAGAGGCCGCTGGCAATGCCTTCACCCGATAAAAATGTGGTACCGACGCCATCGCTGGAGATTCCCAGTTTTGACATGGCCTTTTCAACGGTCGGGATGACGGAGAAGATACCGATTGAACCGGTTAATGTCGTTGGGGATGCTACGATTTGATCTCCACTGACCGAGACCCAGTATCCGCCGGATGCAGCTAAGCCAGACATTGATACAACGACGGGTTTCTTCGCGGCCTTCAGTGCTTCAATTTCATTACGGATGACTTCTGAAGCGAAAGCACTGCCTCCCGGACTGTCTACCCGCAGTACCACCGCTTTAATATTGCGGTCGGTACGGGCCTGACGAAGCTGGTCGGCAATATCATCGCCACCTGCCTGGTCTGTCGGCTGGTGTCCGTCCATGATGGTTCCGCTGACTACCACCACTGCGATTTTATTTTGCGAAGTATGCGCCGGCTGCTTATGAGTGATCAGATAATCGTGATAGTTAATCCGCTTGTAACTGCCTTTCTGGTCACTGCCAAATATTGTCGCTAACTCTTTGCGAATCGCCGGGCGGGAGGCGAGTTTGTCGATTAATCCCAAACGGGCGGAAAGCTCGGCGAGGCTGCCGTTTGCCTGTGAAAACTGGGCCAGGAATTGTGCCTGAGAAAGGCGCAGGGTGTTACTGTCGATGTTGCGGTTATGACTGATATCTGCCAGATAATGGTCCCATAGCTGGTTTAACCAGTGAAGATTAGCTTCTTTTGCCGCTTTGGACATGTCATCGCGTAAAAATGGTTCTACTGCTGACTTATAGGTACCAACGCGGAATACATGGGCATTAATATCGAGTTTGTCGAGCAGCTTACGATAGTACAGTGGCTGAGTGCTATAGCCCCTTAACAGTACTCCGCCATTCGGAGACATAAAAATCTTGTCGGCATAACTGGCCAGATAATATTGGCTCTGACTATAAAAATCACCGGTAGCAAAGATGGGTTTGCCGGTGGCTTTAAATTCGTTGAGGGCTTTGCCTATATATTTAAGTTTGTTAATACTGGTTTCAGACATATTATTCAGTGCCAGAACGATCCCGGTGATATTATCGTCGGTTTTCGCCTGACGGATAGTTTCAACGATATCGAATAACTGATTTTCCTGAGGAAGTGTCTGACCGAACAGAGAATTGCCAAAAGAGTCGATGGCACTGGTCCGGGTGGTTTTTTCCACAATCGAACCGGATAAATTTAAAACCAATGCGGAAGGTTGGCGAGTTTCTTTGACTGTTTCTCTGGTTTGATTGAGTGAGAAAAACAGCAGAGCAATGAAGCCGATAAATATTAAGTTGGCCAGTGCCCGTCTTACAAAAGTGATGCTTTTCCAGATTCCTTTGATGACAAGGCCTAAGTATCTAAACACGGTTTTCATCGTTTCCCCGTTTTGCTGCTTTAATTTTATAAGAGATTCATCGTACGTTATCTGAAAGCTTCGGACAATCAGGTAATCGGTTCATTGGTAAGAATCTATGTATTAAAAGTAGCACTACCCCGGAGACAATAAAAGCGAGGCCGGATTATCTGCCTCGCTTTTATATATTTGTTTGACGTACTTACAATACCTGAATTTGTCGTTTTGCCGGCTGAAGTTTCAGGTAAGGATAACTTAATAGCGGTTTATAAAATGACCGTTTTATTTCCGTATACGAATACGTGGTCATTAAGAACTTTATTCAGTGCACGGCTTAATACGTTCTTTTCAACATCACGGCCTGCCTGAGCCATATCCTGTGCGCTGAAATTATGGTCAACCGGAATAACGTCTTGTTTAATGATCGGACCTTCATCAAGATCATTGGTCACGAAGTGTGCAGTCGCCCCGATGATTTTTACTCCACGCTGGAATGCCTGCAGATACGGTTTTGCGCCGATAAAGGCCGGCAGGAAGCTGTGGTGAATGTTGATAATACGATGATGGTATTTATCAACGAACCCGGGAGTCAGAACACGCATATATTTTGCCAGAACCAGATAATCGGGATCATACTGTTCGATGACTTCCAGCAGTTTCTCTTCATGTTCCTGGCGGTTAAGCCCTTCGTGAGAAACGCAGTGGTAAGGAATATCAAAACGTTCGGTTAACTGTTGCAGAGTATCGTAATTGCCGACAACCGCTGCAATTTCAACGTCAAGGCTACCATCGTAGCTCTTCATTAAAATATCGCCTAAGCAGTGAGCTTCTTTTGTTACCAGTATGACAATGCGTTTGCGGCCTGAACTGATCAGTTTGTTCTGTGCCCCTTCCGGCAGAGCATGGTTCAGATCGGCAAGCAGGGTTCGGTCATTGAAAATGCCTTC
>JBNKRC010000044.1:0-11962 GCA_050296215.1 Vibrio sp.
ACATAACTTCAATCAATAGATTCGGTTGTATAAAGGAATAATTAGAATAACGATGACGATGAAAAAGCTTTTCCTGGCGGCAGTGCTTTTTAGCAGCCTATCTGCACATGGTGCCGAGACTTTTGTAGTCAAGGACATTAAATTTGAAGGACTGAAGCGTGTTACTCTTGGCGCGGCATTATTAAAAATGCCGGTACGCATCGGCGACACGATGGATTCTCAGGATGTTGCAGATACGATACGTGCTTTATATAAGTCGGGTAACTTTGAAAACGTAAAAATTTATCGCGATGGCGATGTTTTGTTGGTAAAAGTCCAGGAACGTCCGACCATTTCTGATATCACCTTTTCCGGAAACAAAGCGATCAAGGACGAGCAGCTACAGCAAAATCTTGATGCATCTGATGTAAAGGTCGGAGAAGCTCTTGACCGGACAGCGCTGACAAATATTGAAAAGGCATTAGAAGATTTTTATTACAGTGTGGGTAAGTACAATGCGACGGTAAAAGCGGTAGTAACGCCGTTGCCACGTAACCGCGCCGATCTGAAATTTGTGTTCTCTGAAGGCGTGTCTGCCAAAATCCAACAGATTAACTTCATCGGCAATAAGCAGTTCGATGATGAGACTTTGTTGAATCTGTTCGATCTGAATGTCGATGTTGCCTGGTGGAATTTCCTGGCCGACGAGAAATATCAGAAGCAGGTTCTTGCCGGGGATATTGAAAAACTAAAATCCTACTACCTGGACCGCGGTTTTCTTAAATTCAGGATTACGTCGACGCAGGTTTCGGTTTCGCCGGATAAGAAAGGGGTATATATCACCCTGGCGGTGGATGAGGGCAAGTCTTATACGGTTAAAGACGTAACCTTTGCCGGTCAGTTGATTGGTAAAGATCAGGAATTTGCCGCTTTAAATCCGTTTAAACCTGATGAAATCTATCAGGGATCCAAAGTTACTTCGCTCGAAGAAGGAGCAAAACGTATCCTCGGAGAGGCAGGGTACGCTTATCCTCAGGTTATGACCCAGCCAACGTTCGATGATGAAACACAGCAGGTTTCTCTGGCGGTCAACATATTGACCGGTGATCGTATTTATGTACGTAACATTCGCTTTATCGGAAATACCAATACCAAAGATGAAGTGCTGCGCCGGGAAATGCGTCAGATGGAAGGCACCTGGCTGAACGCAAAAGATATCGAAACCGGAAAAACGCGCCTTAACCGCCTTGGCTTCTTCTCATCGGTAGATGTGCAGACACAACGGGTTCCCGGTACCACTGATCAGGTGGATCTGGTCTATAGCGTTAAGGAAGCAGAATCAGGAAGCATTAACTTTGGTATTGGTTACGGTACCGAGTCCGGTATGAGTTTCCAGGTTGGTTTATCTCAGGATAACTTCCTTGGTAGCGGCAATAATGTGGGTATCAGTGCGACAACCAACGATTATCAAAAGAATATCACTCTGAATTACACCGACCCTTATTGGAATATCGATGGGGTCAGTCTTGGCGGTAAAGTTTTCTACAATGAATTTGAGGCATCTAAAGCCGGGATTGTGGACTATAACAACCAAAGTTATGGGATAAAACTGACCTGGGGCTTCCCGTTTGATGAAATTAACCGCTTATCATTCGGTGTCGGCTATACGCATAATAAGATCGGTAACTTAACGCCGTATATTCAGGTTGAAAAGTTTTTGCTTGCTCAGACGAATAATATCGGTAGTGACGGCAGTCTGAATACGGACGATTATGATGTCACGGTGGCGTGGACACACAACAACCTGAACCGGGGATACTTCCCGACGGCCGGGAACTATCAGAAAGCCTCGTACACCATGACAACACCGGGATCGGATGCTCCGTACTTTAAACTGCAGTACGATATCCGTCAGTACTTCCCGTTGACAGAATCACATAACGTCGCTCTGTTAATGCGTGGTCGTCTGGGGTACGGAAATGGTTATGGCAAAACTGATGATCAGGATAATTTTCTGCCATTTTATGAAAACTACTATGCGGGTGGCTTTACCAGTTTACGTGGCTTCAGCTCAAACTCAGTGGGACCTCGTGCGATTTATCAAAGTTATTCGGATAGCAACAACGGCACGATTGCGGTAAGTAGTGATTCAGTCGGGGGGAATGCTGTTGCGAATGCAAGTCTGGAATTAATTGTTCCGACGCCATTTGCCTCTGAAGAAGCACAGAGTCAGATTCGTACCAGCTTATTTATGGATGTTGCAAGTGTATGGGATACTGAGTTTGATTATTCGTCTGCCGGTGCCGACTATGGTAACTCGTATTACTACGATTATTCCGATCCAAGTTACTACCGTTCTTCTTATGGTGCGGCATTACAATGGATGTCACCGATGGGACCTCTGGTCTTTTCTGTGGCGCGACCAATTAAGAAATACACTGGTGATAATGAAGAATTCTTCACCTTTACCATTGGACGTACATTCTAAACGACAAGGGAATTATTTTGAAAAATTCAATTAAAGCGTTAGTTATTGGGTTCACTTTGGCAACGGCTTCTCTTTCTTCTATGGTAGCAGAAGCTGCGCAGAAAATAGGATATATCAATACAGCTAAAGTATTCCAGGCGTTACCGCAACGTGAAGTCGCGATACAGAAAATTCATAATGAATTTAAAGACAAAGCAGCTGAATTAAAACAAATTGAAAGTGATCTGCAGGGAAAAGTTGAAAAACTAAAGCGTGACAGTTCTCTGATGAGTACGGATGAAGTTAATCAGTTACGTATTGAAATTGGTCAGCTGGACAGTAGCTACAAGATTAAAGGTCAGGCATTTAAACAGGCTACGGCAAAACGTGAGCAGGAAGAAAACCAGAAACTGTTTAAAATTATCAACGATGCAGTGCGTAAAGTCGCGGCTAAAGAAGATTATGATTTAATTATTGATTCTCAGGCGCTTGCATTTGCTAAAGATGAATTGGATATTTCAGATAAAATTATCAAAGCAATTAAATAGAATTTAAGTAGATCGAAAATGAAAAACATTACATTAGCTGAAATAGCAGATATTACAGGTGGTACGTTAACAGGCGACGGTACACTAACCGTTCACTCTGTGGCACCGATGGATAAATCGGGTGAGGGAGAAGTGACGTTCTTATCTAATCCTCGTTACGCTAAATTTTTGGCTGACTGCCGCGCTACGCTGATTATGGTTAAAGAGGAGCAACAGTCTCTTTGTCCGGGTAATGTTTTAGTTGTCGATGACCCTTACGTTGCGTTTGCCAAAGTGACTCAGGCTCTGGATAGTACTCCACAACCGGCGTCGGGTATCCACCCAAGTGCTGTGATTGCCGATGATGTACAGCTTGGTTCGAATGTTTCAGTCGGCGCGAATGCCGTCATTGAAACCGGCGTGGTACTTGGTGATAACGTGGTTATCGGTGCAGGCTGCTTTGTTGGTAAGAATGTTAAGTTAGGTCATGGTTCGCGTCTGTGGGCTAATGTCACCCTGTATCATAATGTTGAACTTGGTTACTCGTGTCTGGTTCAGTCCGGCACGGTGATAGGTGCCGACGGGTTTGGTTATGCCAATGAAAAAGGCGAGTGGATTAAAATTCCTCAGCTTGGCTCAGTAAAAATTGGTAACCGGGTTGAAATCGGTGCCTGTACGACCATTGACCGTGGTGCACTTGAAGACACCATTATTGAAGACAATGTCATTATCGATAACCAGTTGCAGATTGCCCATAATGTTCATATCGGTTACGGCTCAGCTTTGGCGGGAGCGACGGTTGTAGCGGGCAGCACCAAGATCGGTAAATACTGCATTATTGGTGGTGGTACGGTAATTAATGGCCATATTGAGATTGCCGATGGTGTGACGATAACCGGAATGGGGATGGTTATGCGCGGTATCGAAGAGAAAGGGGTATACTCCTCAGGTATTCCGTTGCAGCCTAATAAAGAGTGGCGTAAAACAGCTGCCCGGGTTCACCGGATTGACGAAATGCATAAGCAGCTTAAAGCGATTGAAAAACAACTTGGAAATAAATAAATTGCCAATTCGCAATTTTATTAAAAAAGGTTCGCGAATTGCGGACCTTTTTTGTTTATAATGCGCAATAATTTATAGTCTTAAATATAGGAAAATGACGTTGACTACTGAAAAGAAAACCATGGATATTCCTGAAATCCGTTCACTCCTTCCACACCGTTATCCGTTTCTTTTGATTGATCGCGTAACCGATTATCAGGAAGGTAAGTATCTTATCGGACTAAAAAATGTTTCAGTCAATGAACCTCAGTTTACCGGTCATTTCCCTCAATTACCGATTTTCCCTGGTGTATTAATTCTGGAAGCGATGGCTCAGGGAACGGGTTTACTGGCATTTAAAACCTTTGGTGCTCCGAAAGAGAATGAACTGTATTATTTTGCCAGCATTGATAATGCTAAGTTCAGAAAACCGGTTGTACCGGGTGACCAGCTTATTATCGAAGTAGAATTCCTGAAAGAGCGTCGTGGTATTGCACTGTTTAACGGTGTTGCAAAAGTAGACGGCGAAGTGGTGTGTTCTGCTGAACTGAAATGCGCACGTAGAGAGTTTTAATATGATCCACGAAACGGCACAAATCCATCCTATGGCGGTGGTCGAAGACGGCGCGGTGATCGGCGCCAACGTAACGGTTGGGCCGTTTACCTATATTACTTCCGGCGTCACCATCGGTGAAGGGACAGAAGTAATGTCACATGTTGTAATCAAAGGCAACACTGTGATTGGTAAAGATAACCGTATTTTCCCGCACGCTGTGATTGGTGAAGAAAACCAGGACAAGAAGTATGGCGGTGAAGATACGCGTGTGATTGTAGGTGATCGCAACGTGATCCGTGAGGCGGTGCAGATCCACCGTGGCACGGTTCAGGATAAAGCAGAAACAGTGGTCGGCGATGATAACCTGCTGTGTGTGAATGCGCACATTGCGCACGATGTGGTTGTGGGTAACCATACTCACATCGGCAACAACGCGATTCTGGGCGGACACGTGACGGTTGAAGATCACGCGGGTGTAATGGCTCTGTCTGCAATTCATCCTTTCTGTACCGTAGGCGCATTCGCGTACATTGGTGGCTGCTCGGCTGTGGTTCAGGACGTACCGGCGTACGTACTGGCTCAGGGTAACCATGCAACACCATTCGGCCTGAATCTGGTTGGTCTGAAGCGTAACGGATTTGAAAAAGAAGAAATCCGTGCACTGCAGAAAGCTTACAAAGAGATTTACCGTTCAGGTAAAACTCAGGCAGAAGCACTGTCTGTACTGAAAGAGATGGGCGAACAGTGGCCATCGGTACAGCGATTTATCACCCTGCTGGAGACATCAGAGCGTGGCATTATTCGCTAAGCTTTGTTGAATATCGAACTCAGAAAAGATCGCCCGGCAGCGGGCGGTCTTTTGTTTTATGGATAGTCTCTTCGGTTAAGTGATTATCCATAGAATATATCAAAGGCTTAAAGAGGACGTTTGGCGTGGATAGACCATTACGTATCGGCATTGTCGCGGGCGAATTGTCCGGTGACACCCTGGGAGAAGGGCTAATCAAGGCGTTGAAACAGCGCTACCCGAATGCTGAATTTATTGGTATTGGCGGGCCGAAAATGATCGCTCATGGATGTCGTTCGCTGTTTGATATGGAAGAACTTGCTGTGATGGGGCTGGTTGAAGTCCTTGGCCGTCTCCGTCGCCTCTTTCAGGTAAAAAGAGAGTTAGTCGAGTTTTTTAGTGCCAATCCGCCGGATGTGTTTGTCGGGATTGATGCGCCGGATTTTAATCTGAGGCTTGAGCGTGACCTGAAAGATCATGGTATTACCACGGTTCATTATGTCAGCCCTTCTGTCTGGGCGTGGCGGCAGAAACGAATTCATAAAATTGCCAAAGCCACGAATCTGGTCCTGGCATTTCTTCCTTTTGAAAAAGCCTTTTATGACCGGTTTAATGTGCCGTGTGAATTTGTCGGCCATACCTTAGCCGACGCGATTCCCATGCATTGTGATCAGGCTCAAGCACAGCAGCAGCTCGGACTTGATTCATCGAAACGCTGGCTGGCCGTTTTGCCGGGAAGCCGTGGCAGTGAGCTGAAAATGCTCAGTGAGCCATTTATAAAAGCGTGTCAGTTATTGCATCAGCAAACCCCGGATTTAGGTTTTGTCGTCGCTCTGGTGAATCAGAAGCGTCGCGAACAGTTTGAGCAGGTGTGGCATTCTGTGGCCCCTGAACTGGATTTCACTCTGATTAATGATATGGCTCGTCATGTGATCGCAGCTTCTGATGTGGTGATGCTGGCCTCCGGCACAGTGGCACTGGAGTGCATGTTGGTAAACCGGCCGATGGTGGTGGGCTACAATGTTAATGCCATTACCGCTTTTCTTGCTAAACGCCTGGTCAAAACCAAATATGTATCCCTGCCGAATATTCTGGCTGATGAGGAGCTGGTTAAAGAATTCCTGCTTGAAGAATGTACCGCCGACAATTTATCGAGTGAAGTCAGCCGGTTGCTATCAGAAGATAACCGGGAACTACTGAACCGTTTTCGTGAGCTTCACCAGTTGATTCGAAAAGATGCCGATCAACAGGCGGCGAATGCCGTATTGAACTTAATAGGTAAATAAAAGTTATGGCTAAATCACCAGTCGAATTTCCTCCTTTTGAGTACCCGCAGGGGTATGCTTTGTTTGCCGGTGTTGATGAAGTAGGGCGTGGCCCTCTGGTCGGGGATGTGGTCACGGCTGCCGTGATCTTAGATCCCGCTAATCCCATTGCTGGATTAACCGATTCGAAAAAATTATCAGAGAAAAAACGTCTGGCACTATTCCCTGAAATTCAGGAAAAAGCCCTGGCGTGGGCAATTGGCCGTTGTTCGCCACAGGAGATCGATCAACTGAATATTTTGCAGGCGACGATGGTAGCGATGCAGCGTGCGGTGGACGGGCTGGCGATTAAACCGGATTATGTCCTGGTTGATGGTAACCGCACTCCCAAGTGGCCCTATGCCGGGGAAGCGGTCGTGAAAGGCGATCTGCGTATTGCGGAAATCAGTGCCGCGTCGATTTTAGCCAAAGTAGTGCGGGATAAAGAGATGGAAGAGCTGGATAAACGCTATCCTCAGTTTGGTTTTGCCGCGCATAAAGGCTACCCGACCAAAGCGCACTTTGCCGCGATTGAACAGCATGGCGTTATCGATCAGCACCGTAAAAGTTTTAAACCGGTTAAGCGCGTTCTGGGCTTGATAGACTGACGCGAATAATAAAAATAAAGTACAATATTCCCTTCGTAATTGAAGCTGCAACTCCAGTTACTTTGGGAATAGAACCAAAGTTTGAACTGATTTTATCCGATAGGAAAGCCAAGCATGTCAGACCCTAAATTTATCCACCTGAGAGTTCACAGTGATTACTCTATGGTTGATGGTTTATCTAAGGTTCCGCCTTTAGTGAAAAAAGTGGCAGGAATGGGTATGCCTGCAATGGCACTGACCGATTTTACCAACCTGTGCGGCCTGGTTAAGTTCTACAGTACTGCACACAGTTACGGAATCAAGCCCATTGTGGGGGCTGACTTTTTAATGCAGTCGGATGAGTTTGGCGATGAGCTGACCCGGCTTACTATTCTGGCTGCCGATAATGCCGGATACAAAAATCTGACTTTGCTGATCTCCAAAGCCTATTTACGCGGTCATATTCAACACAGCCCGGTGATTGATAAAGCCTGGTTACTTGAACATGCAGAAGGGATCATTATTTTATCGGGTGGCCGTCAGGGCGAAGTCGGGCGTGCATTGCTTAAAGGTAATCAGGCGTTAACAGAACGTTGTGTTGAATTTTATCAGACCCATTTCCCTGATCGCTTTTATCTGGAACTGGTTCGTACCGGTCGCCCTGATGAAGAATCCTATCTGCATTTTGCCATTGAGCTGGCCGAGCAAACTGCACTTCCTGTTGTCGCGACGAATGAAGTGGTTTTCCTGAGCGAAGAGTTTTTTGATGCCCATGAAATTCGTGTCGCGATTCATGATGGCTATACCTTAGATGACCCGCGTCGCCCGAAAAATTACAGCCCACAGCAATACCTACGCACAGAGCAGGAAATGTGTGAGTTATTTGCTGATATCCCGGAAGCCTTAGAAAACTCGGTCGAAATTGCCAAGCGATGCAATGTGACGGTGCGTCTTGGCGAGTATTTCCTGCCTAACTTCCCGACCGACGGGATGAAAATTGAAGACTTCCTGGTTAAGAAATCTCAGGAAGGGCTGGAAGATCGTCTGGAATTTTTATTCCCCGATCCTCAGGTCCGGGCACAGCGCCGTCCGGAATATGATGAACGGCTTCAGATCGAACTCGATGTGATTAACCAGATGGGATTCCCGGGTTACTTTTTGATCGTGATGGAGTTTATCCAGTGGTCGAAAGATAATGATATTCCTGTGGGGCCGGGGCGTGGTTCCGGTGCCGGTTCGCTGGTGGCCTATTCTCTGAAAATTACCGACCTCGATCCGCTTGAATATGATCTGCTGTTTGCACGTTTCTTAAACCCGGAACGGGTATCCATGCCCGATTTTGACGTCGATTTCTGTATGGATAAGCGGGATCAGGTGATTGATCACGTTGCGGAGATGTACGGCCGTGATGCCGTATCGCAGATCATTACCTTTGGTACGATGGCAGCCAAAGCTGTTATTCGCGATGTGGGCCGTGTGCTGGGGCATCCGTTCGGTTTTGTTGACCGTATTTCTAAGATGATACCGCCCGATCCGGGAATGACGCTGGAAAAAGCCTTTAAAGCGGAGCCGGCACTTCCTGAACTGTATGAAGCCGATGAAGAAGTTCACGAGCTGATCGATATGTGCCGCATTCTCGAAGGATGTACACGTAACGCCGGTAAACACGCGGGTGGGGTGGTGATTTCACCCACCACCATTACCGATTTCGCGCCTATTTATTGTGATGCGGAAGGGAATTTCCCGGTTACTCAGTTTGATAAAAACGACGTGGAATATGCCGGCCTGGTGAAGTTTGACTTTCTGGGCTTGCGTACGCTGACCATTATTGACTGGGCGCTCGGGCTGATTAATCCCCGCCTGGCAAAAGAAGGTAAGGACCCGGTTCGCATTGAATCGATTCCGTTAGATTGCCAGCAGTCATTTAAGGTACTGCAAAATTCGGAAACGACCGCGGTATTCCAGCTTGAATCCCGTGGTATGAAAGATCTGATCAAGCGCCTTCAGCCTGACTGTTTTGAAGATATTATCGCTCTGGTGGCTCTGTTCCGTCCGGGACCGCTTCAGTCCGGCATGGTGGATAACTTTATCGACCGTAAGCATGGCCGGGAGCCGATTTCGTATCCGGATGAAAAATGGCAGCACGAATCGCTGAAAGAAACGCTTGATCCAACCTACGGCATTATTCTGTATCAGGAACAGGTAATGCAGATTGCCCAGATCCTGGCAGGTTATACCTTAGGCGGCGCAGATATGTTGCGCCGGGCGATGGGTAAGAAAAAGCCTGAAGAAATGGCGAAGCAGCGTGATGTGTTTGAGAAAGGAGCCATTGCAAACGGCGTCGACGGTGAGCTGTCGATGAAGATTTTCGATTTGGTAGAAAAATTTGCCGGATATGGTTTTAACAAATCTCACTCAGCGGCCTATGCCCTGGTTTCTTATCAGACTCTATGGCTGAAAACACATTATCCTGCGGAATTTATGGCAGCGGTAATGACCGCGGATATGGATAACACCGAAAAAGTGGTTGGTCTGGTAGATGAATGCACACGCATGAATCTGAAAGTGTTGCCACCGGATATCAATGCCGGATTATACCGCTTTAATGTGGATGACAGCGGTGCGATTGTCTACGGTATCGGCGCGATTAAGGGGGTCGGCGAAGGACCGATCGAAGCGATCCTTGAAGCACGGAACAAAGATGGGTATTTTAAAGACCTGTTCGATTTTTGTGCCCGGATTGACTTAAAACGAGTCAATAAGCGCGTGATTGAGAAATTGATTTATGCGGGTGCATTAGACCGGCTCGGTCCTCACCGCGCAGCAATGATGGCTTCGCTTGATGATGCAGTTAAGGCAGCAAGCCAGCACCATCAGGCGGAATCATTTGGTCAGGCCGATATGTTCGGCGTACTGACGGAAGCCCCTGAAGCAGTCGAGAAAAAATATACTCAGGTTCCGCCGTGGCAGGAAAAAGTGTGGCTGGAAGGTGAACGTGATACATTGGGCTTATACCTGACCGGGCATCCAATCAGTGCATATCTGAAAGAACTGAATCATTATACCAGTTGCCGGCTGAAAGACGTTACGCCAACGAGGCGCGATCAGACGATCACCTTGGCCGGGCTGGTTATTGGTGCGAAAGTTATGACGACTAAACGGGGATCACGCTTAGGGGTACTGAGTTTAGATGATCGTTCAGGCCGAATTGAAGCGACTCTGTTTTCTGATACATTAGAAAAGTATGCAGAGCTGCTAGAAAAAGATAGAATCCTAATCGTTTCGGGACAGGTCAGCTTTGATGACTTTAACGGTGGACTTAGAATGACGGTCCGCGATCTGATGGATCTGGGAATGGCGCGTGAAAAATTTGCGCGAAGTTTGTCGGTGTCCGTTTCTCAGTCCCAAATTGGTGACTCATTTTTTGAGCAGTTCAGCCAAATATTAGAGCCACACCGAGCAGGTATCGTTCCGGTACATGTATACTACCAGCGAGAAGATGCCCGGGCTCGTTTTACCCTGGGTACAGAATGGCGGGTGACGCCCAGCGATACTTTGCTTGATGAATTAAAGCAACTACTTGGTCAAGACCAGGTAGAATTAGAATTTAACTAAAATTCAGCCAGTTAAATTAACAGTTGAATGAAAAGGGATCGGTAATGAGCCTCAACTTTTTAGAATTTGAAAAACCTATCGCAGAACTAGAAGCTAAAATTCAGGCACTTCGTGACGTTTCCCGTCACGGTGGTGATGCGACGGTTGATCTTGCCAAAGAGATCGAGCAGTTAGAAAAGAAAAGTGTCGAGCTGAAACATAAGATCTTTAGTGACTTAGGTGCATGGCAGGTTGCCCAGCTTGCGCGTCACCCTCAACGTCCGTATACGTTGGATTATATAAAACATATTTTTACAGATTTCGATGAGCTGGCCGGTGATCGTGCTTATGCTGATGATAAAGCGATTGTGGGTGGTATTGCGCGCTTAGATGGCCGCCCTGTTATGGTCATCGGTCACCAGAAAGGCCGTGAAACCCGTGAAAAAGTTCGCCGTAATTTTGGTATGCCAAAACCGGAAGGTTACCGCAAAGCGTTACGTTTAATGCGTATGGCCGAGCGTTTTAACATGCCGATCATTACTTTCATCGATACCGCAGGTGCATATCCTGGTGTGGGTGCAGAAGAACGTGGTCAGTCAGAAGCTATCGCGACCAACTTAAAAGTGATGTCAGGGCTTAAGGTTCCGGTAATCTGTAATGTTGTCGGCGAAGGCGGTTCTGGTGGTGCACTTGCCATCGGCGTCGGCGATTACGTGAACATGCTTCAGTATTCAACTTACTCGGTCATTTCTCCTGAAGGTTGTGCATCAATTCTTTGGCGCGATTCAGATAAAGCTCCTCAGGCCGCTGAAGCCATGGGCCTTACCGCACAGCGCCTGAAAGAGTTAGAGCTAATCGATAATATTATCGAGGAGCCGCTTGGCGGGGCACATAGTGATCATGTGCAGACGGCTTACAACATCAAAGCGACACTGGTTAGCCAGTTGGAAGATCTGGAAAGCATTAAAACCGACCTATTGCTTGACCGTCGTTATCAGCGTCTGATGAATTATGGATACTGTTAATTATTGAACAGTGGTATATCCCGAAGGGTTGAACATTACGTTCAGCCCTTTTTATTATTTAGGTTTAATACGTGGGGGGATTTATGTCTCTCGAT
>JBNKRC010000045.1:0-11916 GCA_050296215.1 Vibrio sp.
CTACGTTCCATGGTACCGGAGCCGTCATCATGGCGATCAACATAGATAAAACCATAACGTTTGCGGTATTCGCCGGTGCCGTAAGAGACGCAGTCAATACAACCCCACGGGGTGTAACCCATGAGATCGACCCCATCCAGAGTGACTGCTTTTTTCATCTCTTCAATATGAGCTTTCAGGTAATCGATCCGGTAATCATCGTTGATTTCTCCGTTTTCTTCAACTTCATCACGTGCACCAAACCCGTTTTCTACGATAAACAGAGGTTTGTTGTAGCGTTCGTACAACTCACACAGTGAGTAGCGCAGACCAACCGGGTCGACCTGCCAACCCCATTCTGAGGCCTGAACATAAGGGTTTTTAACGCTGCCGGTAAAACCGCTCATTGAGCCTTCAGACGAATCCTGAGCATCGGCTTTCACAGCGACGGACATGTAGTAGCTGAAACCGACATAATCACAAACACCTTCTTTCAGGATTTCAAGATCGCCTGGTTCCATATGAATGTTGTAACCTTTACGTTCCCACTCTTTTAATGTGTATGCCGGATATTCACCGCGCATATGAACATCACTGAAGAAGTAGCGGTTACGCATTGCTTCCTGGGCCAGCATGACATCATCCGGAGCACAGGAGTACGGATAGATTGGCACCCAGGCAACCATACAGCCAATCTGAAAATCAGGGTTAATATGATGACCGATTTTGACCACTTTGGCGCTGGCCACGAATTCGTGGTGAACCACCTGATACATACATTCTTCAGGATTTTCTTCGACGGTATAGTCAACGCCTGAGTTGGAGTAGCCCCAAAGCGGCAGATGGAGATCCCGTTGGTTGTTGATTTCGTTGAAGGTCATCCAGTATTTGACTTTATCCTTGTAACGACGCATCACGGTTTCTGCATACCGGACGAAGAAATCAACCACGCGACGATCTTTAAAGCCACCGTACTCTTTTGACAGGTGAAGCGGCATCTCGAAGTGAGATAAGGTGATAACGGGTTCGATACCGTGTTTAAGCAGTTCATCAAACAGATCATCGTAGTACTGCAGACCTGCTTCGTTTGGTACTAACTCATCGCCTTTAGGGAAAATTCGAGGCCAGTAAATCGAGGTGCGGAAACATTTAAAGCCCATTTCGGCCAAAAGTGCCACATCACCTTTGTAGTGATCATAGAATGCAGTCGCTTCGTGGTTAGGGTAATGATAGCCGTGCAGAACACCATCGGTGATTTCGCGGTGAGTGTTGACATCGCCACCGGATAGCACGTCTACAATACTCGGGCCTTTACCGTCGCGGTCCCAGGCTCCTTCTACCTGGTGAGCGGCTACTGCGCCTCCCCAGAGAAAATCTTTTGGTAGTGAGTTAGTCATAATTCGTGTCGCTCATATCTTTGGGTTAAAGGGGCGGAAATGGCGCGCTTTTCACACGCGCTCTGTATTGAATTGTGTAATGGCTTAAGCTTGTAACTTACGATGGATTTCGATCAATTCTTCGATAATCTCACGGGCTAGCATTGAGGTCATGATGTGATCCTGAGCATGAACCATGATCAGGTTGACCGGAACTTTACCTGTACCTTCATCCAGACCAATCAGTTCAGTCTGAACTTTGTGGGCACGTTTGGCTGCTTCTGTCGATTGAAACAGCAGCTCATCCACCTGATCCCATTGACCGTGTTTGGCACAAGCCAGGGCATTCATCGCACAGCTTTTGGATTCGCCGGCATTGATAATCAGCTCCATTACTGTTGATTCTAAGTCCATTATATTTCTCCGCTAAAAAGAGGGGCTTATCGAACGGGGGATAAGCCCCAATAGGTAATCAAATTAATGCTAAGTTGTTAATTAGGCGTTTGCTGCTCTAATCTGACCTTCTTCATTCTGAAGAGACTCGGCTTCAGCCTGCTCCTGAGCAACCAGTTGTTTCTCGTAAATCTTGAAGAACGGGTAGTAAAGAACCAGGTCAAGGGCAATCATTCCGACGACAAGTAGTCCGTTAGTCATCTGCCAGCCTGCACCCCAAGCGGCACCGATAGGTGCTGGTGCTGTCCATGGCACCAGAGAAACCACATGACCAACTACACCCATTTTAGTTAGCGTATAGGCAATCGTTGCATTAATAAGAGGTGCACCGACAAACGGAATGAACAGGATTGGGTTCATTACTAATGGTGAGCCGAAGATAACCGGTTCGTTGATGTTAAAGATAGCTGGAATAACCCCCAGGCGACCGATGGTTTGCAGGTGGCCTGATTTACTTTTCAGGTACAGAAGAACAAGAGCAAAGGTTGCACCGGAACCACCCAGTACGATAAAGAATGACCAGAACGCTTCAGCGAAAACTGCTGGTAATGCCTGACCTGCTGCCAGTGCTTCCTGATTTAAACCCAGGTTATACAGGTAGAATGGCGCCATGATACCACCGACGATACTTGCACCGTGGATACCGGCGAACCACAATACGTGAGCAAGCAGAGTTGCCAGAAGAATCGCAGGCAGCGTATCTGATGCAGAAACCAGTGGCTGGAACAGAGACATGATTGCTCCAGGCAGCAGCATGTCAAAGTTAGACTGAATCCAGAGGTTCAGAGGGTAGATGGTCAGAATAACCGCAATAGCCGGAACCAATAGGTTAAATGACTGGCGGATTTTGTCCGGTACAGATTCCGGTAGTTTGATGCCGATGTTTTTCTCTTTCAGGAATCGGGTTAGTTCCGGAACATAGATACCCACGATGATAGTGGTAAAGATACCGGTACCACCCATAAACTGAGCTGATAGTCCGCCATCTTTCATAGGTGCTGCAATCAGCAGGAAGGTCATCAGAGATAACATTGCGGTTGGCAGCGCATCCAGTTTATATGAGTTTGACAGGTTATAGGCAATACATGTCACAATATACAGGGACATAATACCCATACTCATATTGAACGGCAGCATCAATTCACTGAAGTATTCTTTAGAAAAAGTCAGCCATGCTTGTCCGAATGAAAACGTAGTATCTGCAGAGAATGGGGGGAAAGCAAAAATCAGTAGGAAAGAACCTACGATCATAAATGGCATTGCACCGATAAAGCCGTCACGGATTGCACCAATATGACGTTGAGTTGCGAGTTTTCCCGCTATCGGGGTTAACCGGTTTTCTAAGAAATTAAATAAAGCATTCATTGGTTAATCCTCATGATTATTTCATCATAGCCAGTGCGTCAGCCAGAATTTTATCGCCTTTCATCATGCCGTAATCCATAGCGTTGATAACGCTGATGGGTTTACCCGCCGCATCGGCTTTTGTTTTCAGATCAGCCAGTTTGTATTTAATTTGAGGACCGAGCAGATAGCAGTCGTAATCGTTGTAGTGGGCATCAAATTCTTCCATACCCACAGCATTGATTTCGGCTTCAAGATCTTGTGCTTTAGCTGCCTGTTTCATTTTGTTCACGACCATACTTGTCGACATGCCAGCTGCACAGCAAAGTAAAATCTTAACCATAATGTATTCCCTTATGTTTCAGTCATTGTTTTTTGTTTAGCGTTTTTTCGCTTGCCTGAAATACTAACGGAAAGCTGTAACCGGTTACAGTAACCGGTTACATTTTTGCGGAAAATTGTGAATGATCACTCTAAAATAAGTGTGATTTTGTCATTATTCGTCAGATGGATCACAAAGTTTGAGGCGTAAAAATGGTGTGAAAGGAAGAGGATGAGTTATTGTGATATGACCGGTTTCACAAAGTGTCCCCGGCCGCGATAATCAGATATGCCGGGTCGATTCTCGGGGAACAAGCTGACCGATATAATGGTAATTTCCTGATTGCGACTCCGAGCGCCCCATCAGGCAGGCTGCAAGCTGCAAAGCGTCATGAGTGAGTTTTTCGATAGGCAACGCGACCGTACTCAGCGACGGAATTGAGTAGCGTGATGCGGGTTCATCATCAATGCCGATAACCGACACGTCGCCGGGAACGGAAACGCCCTGTTCGTGCAGAGCCCTGACCGCACCGAGAGCCATATCGTCATTACATGCCAGGATAGCGGTAAACTCAGCCTTACTTTCCAATAGCTTGAGTGCAGCGTTATAGCCACCTTCAAGGCTACTTAATCCGTCATAAATCAGTGATTCGTCATATGGAATTCTGTGATTTGCCAGAGTAGTTTTATATGCTTCCAGACGACGTTGTCCTGTCTGTCCTTCAAGCGGGTTGGTGATACAGGCGATTTTTTGGTGTCCAAGGTCCGTCAGGTGCTCGATAGCAATACGAACCAGCTGTTCCTGATCAAAGCCGAAGCTGTACAGGCGTTCCGTATCTAATGAACGGTTGAGAATTATCAACGGGATTTTGATTTGGGTCTGAAGTTCGATTAATTCTTCCTGAGACAGATGGCGGCTGTATATGATGATGGCGTCACAACGGTGTTTGTACAGAGACTGGATCGCTTCAAGTTCACCTTCCTGAGTATTGTGACTGTCCATTACAAACAACTGTTTATTGGCCTTTTTCATTTCTTGTGCAGACTTGCGCAGGATGGATCCGAAGTAGTTGCTGTCGAAGTGAGGCAGAATAACTCCGATGGAGTTTGAGCTGTTGGTCGCTAAAGCCTGAGCCAGTACGTTAGGTTGATAGCCTAATGATTTCATCGCAGCAAGCACGGTTTCTCTGGTCTTTTCTTTTACCGACTCACTGCCATTGATTACCCGTGATACGGTTGCCTTAGAAACTCCGGCAGCTTTGCAGACGTCATTAATTGTGGCCATGCAGGATCCTTAATAGCCATTTTGAATGTATTACCTTCCGGATCGATGTTGCTGAACAGCAATCACAACAGGTACCAGTATTTAAGAAGTAACGATTGCAAACGTTACCTAAGGACGAATTTTACTCAATTTTTATGTTCTTATGAAGACAATTTAAGATTTAGGTGTCCCGGACTTGATGTATGCTTGAGTTTTGTTTGATAACCAAATATTCTTTATTTAAATTAGTTTGATCATCAAGGTATATTTTATGAATCCTCCTGTTTGTGAGCAAAGTAAAGTCTTCTCCCACTTTGACGCAAAAAATGAGCAGAAAACCAAATACGTTTTATACCTGACACTGGTTACTATGGTAGTGGAGATCGCCGCAGGCAGTGTTTTCGGGTCAATGGCTTTATTAGCCGATGGCTGGCATATGGGTACGCATGCTGCCGCATTTTGTTTAACTCTGTTTACCTATCGTTTTGCAAGAAAGCATAGCCAGAACCGGGAGTTTTCTTATGGAACGGGTAAAGTAGGGGTATTGGGTGGATACACCAGTGCGATTGGTCTTGGTCTGGTGTCCGTGGCTATGTTGGTGGAATCGCTGGAACGAATCATTCATCCGCTTGCTATTCAGTTTAACGAAGCGATAGTGGTTGCCTTCGTGGGGCTGATTGTGAATGTCGCGAGTATGTTTTTGCTTGGACATGACCATCATCACGATCATCATCATTCTGACCACGACCACGACCACGACCACGACCACGACCACGACCACGACCACGACCACGACCACGACCACGACCACAATCTGAAAGCGGCGTATATGCATGTACTCGCCGACGCTCTGACCTCTGTAACCGCTATCGCTGCATTGATAGTGGGTAAATACCTTGGCTGGACGTGGCTGGATCCCGTGATGGGGATGGTCGGTTCATTCCTTATCGCACGCTGGGCATGGGGATTGACCAAGCAAACAGCACCGACTTTGCTGGATCAGAGCATTGACCGGGAATATGAGGAAAAAATTGTGCGGGCGATAAGCAGCGACGCGACTCAGGTGACCGATATACATATATGGCGTGTCAGTGCCAATCATTATGCGGCAACGATTACCCTGACCAGCAGCGAATCGGCTTCTTCTATGTTTTTCCGGCAAAAACTGAAAGCATTTGATAAACTGCACCACCTTACAATCGAAGTGAATCCAGCATAAGAGAACAGCGATGCCATCAATAGTTGAACTGAATAATGTCCTGACGGAGTTTTATGACAAGATGTCTTCATGGGAGCAGTCTGTCGTTAAAGAGACGGGGTATTCTCTGCCACAGATTCATACGATGGAAGTGCTTGGTTCTCATGGTGCGATGAAAATGAAAGATCTGGCCAACCGGCTTGGTATCACAACCGGGACGCTGACGGTTCAGGTGGATAAACTGGTTAAGGCCGGGTTGCTGGAGCGTCAATTTGACGAACAAGACCGCCGGGCGATTCTGGTTGATTTAACGGCGTCCGGTAAACAGGTTCATAGCGAACATAATAAGTTACATCTGTCGTTAACGTCTGATCTGGTACGTCATCTGGATCAGACTACTCAACGTGCATTAATTGATGCGTTTACCCGGATTAATGCGGAGTTTTAATTTTATGTCTCAAGATTCAACGGTTATTATCGGTCTGTACAACCCGAAAAGCCCGACCAATGTCGGAGCCGTGATGCGCGCGGCAGGTTGCTATCAGGCGACACAAGTCCGCTATAACGGCGTCCGTTATGATCGTGCAATGAAATTCCGGACCGATACGAAAAACGTGCAGGAAAAAATTGATCTGCTGGCGATGGAGGATCTCCGGCACGGGCTTGAGGAAGATGTTGAAATTGTCTGTGTCGAATTGGCCTTAGGCGCTTCGCCGCTACCTGCTTTCAGCCATCCTGACAAGGCGATTTACCTGTTTGGTCCGGAAGATGGCTCGCTTCCTCAGGAGGTGGTCGATTTGGCGGATCATGTTGTCTATGTACCAACGGTCGGGTGTATGAATCTGGCGGCATCGGTTAATGTCGTACTTTATGATCGTCTGGCTAAAAAATCGGTAGAGTTGGATGATAACCAACGAATTTTAGCCAGTCGTGACAATAAAAATCGTTTAAAAGTCCGTGAAAATAATAACTGATTCCGAGTCGGGGATACCTGGCAATACCACGATATCTATATCCGGGTATTGCTTTGGTTCCTTTTTGCGTTAATAGTGATAGGTTAGTGGTGAGAATCGAACATAAACTGTTCAAGTTCTTGTCTGGTTACCGCTCCATCGGTCGCGGACATCGAAAAGAGATTAAATCTGGCACAGGCATTACCATAGTTAAGCACTCGCCGCAGATCCATTTCCTGATGGATGGCGTAGAGGGCTCCACAGCAGAACGCATCACCCGCGCCGAGCGTGCTTACGATTTGTTCTGGTTCTACCCAGTATGATCGGCCTGAAATGGTTCCCCCGTGTTTGTCCGCTGCCGATGCGCCCTTAGGATAGTGAATAATTACACACTCTCTGACCCCTTTATCGAGTATTTTTGCAGCAATTGCCTCATAAAATGGCTCTCCGCTGCCGGGTGTGATACCGCAAAGCAGCTTGGCTTCCTCATCGTTAATGATCAGATAATCAATGTACTCCAGCGTGGGCGTGATTGAATTGAGGAACAGCTCTCTGTCGGAAACCGAGACTAAATCCACGGCGATTTTTATTCCTTTAAGGTGCAGAGTATCAAACAGACGGCATGCCTGATTGGCATACTTTGAGTCAGGTTGCAGGAAGGCTTTCAACAGCGGGATATAGGCAAAATGGGCAATTTTAGCCTGAATATTTAAGGATAAAATATGTTCAATACTGAACTGATCCATGACTCCCCGGTAGTGGAAAAAGGTCCGGTCACCCGATGTGCGGTTAACCATAACATCGGTAAACGAGGTAGTGCCTGGCAGGGTAATGACACCTTCGGTATTGATATTGCGTGCTTTGGCGTCAGCAGTGATTTTGTTGCCATACTCGTCCCGGGCGACTGCCCCGCTTAAGCAGAGCGGCAGCGCCGGGTCGAGTTTGGCAAGGTTAAACAGCACGTTGGTACATCCCCCGCCACAGTGGGTCTGTACGTCGTGTATCTCAGCCAGCATTCGTTCCCGGGGATAGGCATCAATGGTGGCCGTTTTATCAATCAGCAGATTGCCGATTGCAATAATACCGTCTCTAATCATAGAGGTGTGCCTTGTGACAGCTATGATAAATGTCCATCTGCGTGGCCACCGATTTGGCGATGGCAGCCTGAACCTGTTTCATCATCAGCAGGTAGTGATCATATTTGAGAGCCAGCTCCTGATTATTAATATTGCCTGCGATACTGGCGATGGCAGCCTGCGACATCCCAGTATAGAAATTGATCTTGCAGATACCTCTCTCAATCGCAGTCTGGAAATCGCTGACACTTAACCCGCTGCCGCCGTGTAGTACTAACGGAACACTGACACTACTGTTAATGTCACTTAAACGGGCAAAGTCGAGTTTGGGTTCTCCTTTATATTTACCCTGTGAATTGCCGATGGCCACGGCAAGGGTGTCAATTCCGGTCAGTTCGACGAATTCTCTGGCCTGAGCCACATCGGTATACAGTGCCTGATTGGCCGCTCCGACCAGGTTTCCGCCTTCGTCACCACCGACAGCGCCTAATTCTGCTTCTACCGAGACATTAAAATCGCGGCAGTAGGTAACTACCTCCTGAGTTTGCCTGACGTTTTCTTCATAAGGCAGATGTGAACCATCAATCATGACCGAGCTGAACCCACATGCGACAGCTTTTTTTACGGTGTCTAAGCTTAAGCCGTGATCCAGGTTTAAGGTAACCGGCAGGTTACTTTTTCTGGCCCGGTGCAGAACATAAGCCGAAATATCTTCAATATCAATGTGTTGTAAGTGTACTTCAGCAACGTTAAAAATAACCGGTGCCTGATTAATTTCTGCTGCGGTAATAATTGCATCTACAAAATGGGAGTCGATGGCATTAAATGCACCAACACCAAACTTATGTTTTTTTGCTACACCGAGAATTTCTTTCAGATTAAGTAAAGCCATTAGAGTATTCCTTTTTACAGATAAGCAGAGTAGTCGCTGCATAGCAGATGCATCGGTTGTTCATCTTCTTCAATATCAGAAAAGCGATCAGAATTTTCCAGGAAGCGGTTATCACTGATATCGTTATTTGCCATAGATACTTCGCCCGTCAGGACATAGTCCGCCCCGGATTCAGGATAAAAACTGTGGTAAAGGTATGGCGTTAAACAGATACTTTGTCCGGGTTTTAACACCACCGGTTCACCCGGAGCAAAGGTGCGCGTCATGCCGTCGATTTCAACTTTAACCTCACTGGTGCGATCAAGCTGATCGGTCTCTTTATCACGCTGATAAAGTTCGATGATCAGATTCCCGCCGCCGCGATTAATAATGTCTTCCATTTTGTTCCAGTGATAATGCATCGGTGTTACCTGTCCTGACTGACATACCATGATTTTTTCCGCGTAAGGTTTGTCATTGAATTCGGAACGATTGCGGATGGTAAACAGGGTTAATCCCAGGTGTTCAAAGTCGCCGTAGCCAAAATCGGTAACATCCCAGCCGAGTCCGGCAGTAATGATGTCTCTGGTTCTGTCTGCGGAAAAACTGGACCAGTCATCCGGGGTGAAGTCAGCGAAATAGGGCAGAAAAAACTGATGTTGATTCAGAATCTTTTTGGCAAAAATGATGGCATTATTGACGTCAGAACGTTTCATATTGGCTCCCGATTGTCGCCTTATTTATACTTGATGGTAACGCAATTATTTTGTGTTGATATCTGATGGTAACGCAATCATTGATTCAATTTTGAGCAGTGAAATAAATTCGGATTGTGAGTCAGATCAGACTTCTTCAATCTGGTCAGCCGGACACTCATCATCCGTTAGTTTCGGCATCGATTCTTTTTTATTTTTTAAAAAGCCGTAATATGGATGAAATTCAGGAGCCGATTAGCCATGAGTAGTAGCAGGATGCGGAAAAAAGCCACGTTAAAGGACGTTGCCGAAATTGCCGGGGTGAGCCCGATTACGGTATCGAGATTTGTTAATACGCCCGATCTGGTCAGTTCATCGGCCAGGGAGAAAATTGTCCGGGCAATAGAAGAGAGCGGTTATATCCCGAACGCGGCTGCCCGTCAGTTAAAAACCAGTCAGTCGGATATCGTGTTTTTTTTGGTGCCGAATATCCGTAACGAGCTCTATTCCACCCTTTCTCATGAGCTGATGCTTAAGCTATCTGCAATGAACAAATCGCTTTTTATCTGTGATTACAATTTTCAGGATAAACTTGAACAGATGCTGATGCATGAAATCTATAAACACCGCCCCGCTGCTATTGTGATGGCCGCCGGTGATGGAATGGAAGATGCGCAGCTTCAGTTACTTAATACCTCAAAAATTCCGGTGATTCAGTTTGACCGGATTAACGACAAAATCACCAGTATTGCAACGGTTGAACTTGATAATTATCGTGGCGGACAACTGGCCGCCGGTTACCTGCTGGAAAAACAGGTTAACAAAGCGGTGCTGTTTGCCGGGAATACCAAACGGGTAATGACGGCCCGAAAGGACGGATTTATTGCAGAATGCCGGAAAGCTGGCGTTGACGTTGAGTGTGTTGAAGTCGATATGTATCACCAGTCACCGGAAGTCTTTAATCTGACTGATGCCGTGGATGATACAGGTTATTTCCTGCTTAACAGCGATATCGCCAATCGCTTTTTGCTGACCAACATCGGCAAGTTATCGCAGCATACAGCAGAGCGGATCGTTACTTTTGACCACGTAACGAATGGCGAATTTTTGCCCTATCCGGTAGCGTCAATACATTATGATTATTCGCTTTTTGTTGAGACTATTTATGACTGTCTGGTTCAGTTGTTTACCACTGAAACCGTTCCGGGTAACCGGGTGACGATTCCAGTGGTGCTTGGCTAATGGCTGGTGGTTTCCCGGCGTTTGGAGCCGGTACTCCTTAGTTTCTGGAACATCCATCCTAATGCCACGAGCACTGCTCCGAGAAGCAGGTAGGATAACGCTTTAAACAGCCCCTCAAGTTCAGCGGTGTCAATCAACACGACTTTTACCACAATCAGCGCCAGTATTGAGAGCCCGGCAATGTTTGCTTTGTGCTTATGCCGGAAAACACCATACAGCGTCACTAACGCACCAACGGTAATGCCTGCGACGGAGTAACTAATCTGCTCCGGCATGGATGTTTCGACATAAAATTGCAGTGAGCCCGTTTGCCAGAACTGACGAATAGAGAAGATCATCCATAACCCCATCAGAGCAAATCCCACGGAATCAGCGGCCAGGTTAGTCACGAATTTGGGTACCAGAGCGGATTTACGCATACCGATCAACAGTATTCCGGGGATGAGCCATCCCAGAGCTAACTTATTGAACACGGGCATATCCTGGCCGTTAACCAGTTCATTCAGCAGCGGCGAGTACCCGGTGTTCAGCAGGATAATAATCAGACCGGCCGTAATAAATAATCCTTCTGCATAACGTAGATACAGCCACCGTGCTGATGCAGCACTTCGGGCGCGGAACTGGTATGCTGCGGATACCGCCAGGGTTTCACACAGATAAATCACCGCATGAGTGGCATCAAAATGATACCACGGCTGATCGGGGCCAATCAGCCAGTAGTGGGTTTGTGCGACCAGAGTAATCACAAACAGATGCGCCATTGTGCCTTCAATCCAGCGGGAGAGTGATTCATTGGAAGGCCCCACGAATTTCCGGGCCGTCAACAGAATCACCATTATTCCGGCAAAGAGTATTAAGTATCCGCCGTACCCTAGTATACCATCAAGCATGGATGGGAATGCCATTGAGAGTGTGAAACGTATCAGGATCAGGCTGATAAGGACTTTTATCACCCACGGTGCCGGTGGATAACGATGTTGTTTCACCTGCCATGCCACCAGTAATGTCTGGGCCGCGAACAGCCCGGTTAAGTCGCTGCCTTGGAAATTGATCGCGAGCACGATGGCGAAAATCAGGTGAAGGCAGGCATATACCTGATCCCTGAGCTTAGGAAAGCGCGGCGCCTGCCAGAAATAGGCCGCAA
>JBNKRC010000046.1:0-11874 GCA_050296215.1 Vibrio sp.
ATTGCCATTTTTTCCCGATCTACCAGTTGTTGCTGGGCCGCTTCCAGAGATTCGAGAGTTTTTTGTAGTTCGAGTTTGGTGGTAATGCTGCGTTGCAGTCGGCGGTTAAAATGGCGCAGCAGCAGGTTGGTGAAAAGCGGCAGCAACTGGGTGTTGGAATGCATGACTTTGGCGAAAACTTCCCGGTCAAGTTTAATCACATGGGTTCTGGTCAGAGTAATACCGGTCGAAAAAGAGGGTTCGCCGGTAACGAATGACATCCCGCCCACCAGATTTCCCTTCTGGTGGCGGACCACTTCGCGCTGCTGGCCGGTTTCATCTTTTTTAAACAGAGCAACTTCACCTTTAGTAATAAACCACAAAAACTGGTTCTCTTCTCCCTCTTTGGTGAGTAAATGGTTGGCTGAATAGGTACGGCATGCATGAGTTTCATCTTCTTTTTGGAAGAAATCATACAGGGAAATAATCACGTTTTCGGCCAGATCCGAGTCACTGATTGACTGATAATCACTGATAAATCCTTGCCGATAGCGATGCATTGAATAATCGATATGGGCTTTGAGCAGTTCACTCTGATTCAGAATATGGCTGTAACTTAATAAATCATTCGAAGCATTTTCAATGATAAACGTCGTCAGTTCTTTTTTGGCTGTGTTATATAATACTCGGTCTGAAATAGGTTTGGTCAGGCAGTGATCGAGACGGCCTTCATTAATGATATCAAGTATGGTGTCTAACTCTTTGTCTTTGGTGATCAGGATCTTGCGGGCGCGCTTAGTATGCTCCTGTTTATCGAGCCGGATAAGAAAGTCGGCTCCATTCAGTGCTTCATGATGACTGACGACAACCAGAGCGACCGATTGTCCCTGGTCATGAATAAAATCGAGAGTCTGTTTTGCATCGGCTAATGAATCGACGCAATGTATATCAAAACGGTCTGAAAATTGCGAAAGTTCATGCTGATAATGCTCGACACTGATCGGATTATTATCTAAACATAAAATTGTATAATTATTCATGAAACCTCGCCTTTCAGGGGCCGTTATAAAAACTTTACCAACTATTAACAGCGTTGTATGAGAGCCAGGTTTTATAATGATGGCTGAATTAGACGGAATTGAAAAAATTCATAATCTTCAGTGTAATAACTGAATTGTAGACGGCGTAATTGTTTTTGCCGGGCAATATTTAAGGAAAACATATAACAATGAAAAAATTGAGAACCTACGCAGCACTGGCTGGCGGTGTGGCTGTATTAGGATGCTGGCCATTAGTGGTAGGGCAGATCGGACAACAGTTAATTACACAGAATCTTGGCCGGGTAAGTAACGCGATGGTTGCTACTGAGCTGGTCTCTTATGATCGTGGCTATCTTTCTTCGCATTTCCTGAGCAAAGTCCGGATCGCTGACCCCAGCCTTAAGAAACAACTGGAAATGGATGGTAATCCGACAGAATGGTTTTTCAGTTCGGATGTTCAGCACGGGCTGTTTTCACTTGATGGTGTGACAACATTACGCGATTATCCTGATATCCCATTTGTTATCTCAAGTCATTCGCAGTTAAGCGGTGATACTCGGTTTACTGCAAAACTTGATCGGTTTTCATACGATTTTCCGCAATCAGCTCCGGGCTGGAAGCTGAGCATGCAGCCGACAGAGTTGTCCGGAAGTGTTACTCTGGAACGGTTGCTATCAGCTTCGTTCACGCTTCCTCAGGTTGAATTGTCAAACCAGAATGGTGAGTATTTCAGACTTTCAGATTTGAACAGCCGGGCAGAAGGTCAGATGCATCACCGCTTGTACGTTGGACAACAAAATTTAACTGTTGGCAGTATTGAACTGGGTAGTGCCGATGAAGACAGCCTATATTTGCTGGAAGGACTGAACTATCAGATGTCCTCTGATTTAACTGAAGAAACGAAACAGAAAGACGGCCAGATGCAGCCGGCATTATTTGCCAGCAAAAATGTCATCAACATCGATAAACTGGTGATTGCTGAACAGCAGGTTGACGATATCTCATTTTCGATGCAAGCGGGTGACCTGAATGCCGATAACCTAGATACCATTTTAGATATTGTTCAGCTTGATCAGTCTCAGGGGCTCTCAAGTCAACAGAGGTTGGTGGAAGCGGTCGATTCGCTCTTTAACCATGGTTTCTATCTGCATTTCGATAAACTTGGTCTCTCTTACCTGAATCAGCCGGTTTCAGGCAAAGTCGAATTGAACTTTCCATCCGGTGAAGCGCATGTTTCACGACGTCCGATGCAGATGTTAGACAAACTGCAGGGTGATATTTATGCTCAGGTGCCAAAAGCGCTGATAAATCAGATGCCAAATTTACAACAGGGCATCGATCAACTGCATGCAAAGGAGTATATTACCCAGACCGATTCTGATTTTAAGTTTACCGCTAAGCTTGAAGACGGAAACTTACTATTTTCTAACGGGCAAAAGCTGCCTATAATCGCAGCTTTGATACCTTTATTTATGCGCTAAAGAACCGTTTATTACCACATTTTTTATGGCTGCTATCCATCTCAAAATGTGGATGTCTGAACCGAGCGACTTAACGCAATCATTTTCGAATTTCAGGAGTAAGAAGTACATGGAGCCAAATACTGACACCGTATATAACTTTAGTGCAGGCCCAGCAGTTTTACCGAAAGCTGTGATGGAAAAAGCACAGGCCGAGTTTGTTAACTGGAACAATCTTGGCTCGTCAGTGATGGAAATTAGCCACCGTAGTAAGCCATTTATTAAGGTTGCTGAAGAAGCTGAACAAGATTTGCGTGATTTGATGAATATTCCTGATAATTACAAAGTCTTGTTCTGTCAGGGTGGCGCCCGTGCTCAGTTTGCTGCGGTTCCGCTTAATCTGCTGGGTGACGCTCAGAAGGCGACTTATGTTGATGGCGGCTACTGGGCCGAAAGTGCTATCGATGAAGCCAAAAAGTATTGTGAAATTGAGATTGTTAACTCGAAAACCGAGATTGATGGAAAATCAGCAATCACTCCTGCATCGGAATGGAAAGTCGCAGACGATTCGGCTTATATCCATTTCTGTCCGAATGAAACGATTGATGGCGTAGAAGTTTTTGACCTTCCTGTTACGGATAAGCCAATCGTTGCGGATATGTCTTCTAATATTCTTTCGCGTGAAATTGATGTCAGCAAATATGGCGTGATCTATGCGGGTGCGCAGAAGAATATCGGTCCGGCAGGTATCTGTATTGTTATCGTTCGTGATGACTTACTTGATTTCGCCAATGAAGTGCTTCCGACAGTCCTGAACTACAAAGTACTTGCAGAAAAAGATTCTATGTTTAATACCCCGCCGACATTTGCATGGTATATGGCAGGACTTGTGTTCAAATGGCTGAAAGAGCAGGGCGGTGTAAAAGCGATGGAAGCGATCAACCGTGAGAAAGCGGAGCTTCTTTACCAGGCGATCGATGAATCTGATTTTTACCGTAATACTGTTTATTCGGCAAACCGTTCACGTATGAACGTGCCTTTCCAGCTTGCTAAGCCTGAACTGGATGCTAAGTTCCTGGAACTGGCTGAAGCTCGTGGTCTGGCTTCTCTGAAAGGTCACCGTGCGGTTGGTGGTATGCGTGCTTCTATCTACAATGCAATGACTGTTGAAGGCGTAAAAGCGCTGGTTGCATTTATGAAAGAATTCGAAGCGCAATACGCATAAGAAGAATGTAATCTTTGATATAAAAAACGCAGCTCATGAGCTGCGTTTTTTTGCGTTGAATTTACCGTTGTCGCTGGCGGTTGCCCGACGGTTTCCCGGAACGCTGATTTTTAGACTGCCCGTTTTTCGGTTTGCCGTTACCTGGGTTAGTCTGTCCTGATTTAGCTGTCGGCCGGCCATTTCCTTTGCCTTCAGAGGGCTTCTGGTGTAATGGCTTATGTCCCGGTTGTGATTTACCGTGCTTAGTGGCAAAACGGTTTGAACCGTGGCGGCCGGACTGGCGTCGTTGTGCCGGTGTGACTACATCCACATCATCATGAGCCGGGATCAGGCAGCCCGGTTTGTCACCAATCAGATAGGTTTTGCCCATTTCGGTCAGCGCTTCGCGAATTAACGGCCAGTTTTTCGGATCGTGGTAGCGAAGCAGCGCTTTATGTAAGCGACGCTGACGCTCACCTTTGGCGACCGGAATCACTTCAGGCTTTTTGTATTTCACTCGCTTCAGCGGGTTGATTTCAGAGTAATACATGGATGTTGCATTACACATCGGCGTCGGATAGAAGTTCTGCACCTGATCACAACGGAAATCGTTCGTTTTCAGCCACAATGCCAGATTCACCATATCCTCGTCTTCTGTTCCCGGGTGAGCAGAGATAAAGTAAGGGATCAGATACTGCTTCTTGCCCGCTTCTTTGGTGTATTTTTCAAACAGCTCTTTAAAGCGGTCATACGTACCGATGCCCGGTTTCATCATCATGTCCAGAGGACCTTTTTCCGTATGCTCCGGAGCGATTTTTAAATAGCCCCCGACATGATGCGTCACCAGTTCCTTGACATATTCCGGAGATTCAATTGCCAGATCGTAACGGACCCCGGAAGCGATCAGAATTTTCTTTACGCCATCCACTTCCTGGGCTGCCCGGTATAAGTCAATAGTATGTTTATGATCGGTATTGAGTTTGTTACATATCCCCGGGAATACACAAGACGGACGACGACAGTTTTTCTCGGCTTTCGGATCGGAACAGCCCAGGCGATACATATTCGCCGTCGGTCCGCCAAGGTCAGAAATAATTCCGGTAAATCCCGGTACTTTATCTCGGATTTCTTCTATTTCACCGATGATCGATTCCTGAGAACGGTTTTGTATGATCCGTCCTTCATGTTCGGTAATGGAGCAGAATGAACATCCGCCAAAACATCCGCGCATAATGTTAACGGAGGTTTTGATCATCTCATAGGCCGGAATGCGGGCGTCGCCGTAGCTCGGATGGGGAACCCGCGCATAAGGCAAACCGAAGATATGGTCCATTTCTTCTGTCGTCAGAGGAATTGGTGCCTGGTTCACCCACAATTCTTTGTCACCATGCTTCTGAATCAGCGCTCGTCCGGAATAGGGGTTGGTTTCCAGATGCAACACACGGCTGGCATGAGCGTATAAAATTTTATCATTAGATAATTTTTCATAAGAAGGCAGACGTACAGCCGTGGTTTCTGCATCATGACGGGACGGACGTACGGTAACCGGCTGTGCTTTTTCTTCGGTTTTGGTTTCACACTGGGTTTCAACCTGATAAGGATTCACCGGAACAAACGGTTTACCCGGTTTTTCAATGCGCGACGAATCAATAACCTGATAGTCGTCAGGTTCATGATTAAGCATGATCGCGGTACCGCGGATACGGGTCAGGCTGCTGATCGGTTCGCCGTTAGCCAGCCGGTGAGCAACTTCAACCAAAGCCCGTTCAGCATTACCAAACAGCAGCATATCGGCTTTAGCATCCAGCAGAATCGAGCGGCGAATTTTATCTGACCAGTAGTCGTAATGAGCGACACGACGTAGACTCGCTTCAATACCACCCAGGATCACCGGCACTTCTTTATAGGCTTCCCGACAGCGTTGAGAATAGACCAGCGATGCACGGTCCGGGCGTTTGCCGCCGATATTGTCCGGCGTATAGGCGTCGTCGTGGCGCAATTTTTTATCGGCGGTATAGCGGTTGATCATCGAGTCCATATTGCCCGCAGTGACACCGAAAAACAGGTTTGGCTTCCCGAGCGCCATGAAGTCCTTTTTATTCTGCCAGTCCGGCTGAGCAATAATCCCGACGCGGAACCCCTGATCCTCAAGTAAACGTCCGATAATCGCCATACCAAAGCTAGGGTGATCCACATACGCGTCACCGGTGACAATAATAATGTCACAGCTGTCCCACCCAAGTTCATCCATCTCTTTACGTGTTGTAGGCAAAAATGGCGCGGTTCCGTAACATTCCGCCCAGTATCTTTGGTATTCGTTAATTTTCTGTATATTCATAAACTTAAGTATTGCTCACTTTACTAAGGGGCATATGGGTGACACTTTGACCATGTTTATTATGTGATTCATCCGGCTTATTTGTCTGGTCATCAACCTAATCGAATTGGCATCGATTTGAAATAGCGGAGGAGTTTACCACGTTCTGGTACAAGAAAACCAAATTCTCTTGCCAGTTAAACGAATATTAACTCATTTTCTCCGGTCTACCGATACCTCCTTATCGGCGCTAAAGCCTGCTATAATAACTAACTATTTAATACACAGTAAGTTAGTGGTATGGGCTGACTTGCTGCCTGTAACAGAAGAGCAATAACGACAGGTAATATCGAACAGATGAGTGATATGCAAAACAGTGTGATCTGGTTTACGACGGTTTTACAGGCTGTTCCGCAGATGATGTTAGGCGCAGTGTTAGTCCTGACCATAGTGATGATAAAAGGTGAAATTTGTCCGGGTCAGCGGGGACGGATACATAAGGTGCTGCCGGTTATTGCCGCGGGATGGCTGCTATCCGGTTTGCTTTATCCGTATATGTTGCTGCCGGCTCTGATGCTGCTTTACTATTATTCCCGGGTGCGAAAAGGAAAGGCGCGTGAGTCCGGGGCCATTTCTTTTTTGATCACTCTCGACGCGCTGGCGGCAGGCGGTCTGATATTTCAGCTTGTACAGACTGAATCTCTGCTGGCTGCAACAGCTCTGCTGATTTTGTCCTTACTGTTGGGGGCGGCTCTGGCACATTTATTATTGATTGTTGCTAAAGTTCGCCTGCAGGCTTTTCACCGGCTATTACCGGCGATTGGTATTGTGTCGGCGATGCTGCTTTCTATTTGCATGGTGCCGTATGCTTACGGGTTAAGCGAACATCAGCTCACCTCGGTTATGAATCCGGTCCTGTTTAGCTTTGCACTGCTGGTAATGTCGATGCTGGTCTGGATCTGGCACATTGTGCGTTCCACAGTGCCCACCCGACAACAACTGGGTATGACATTAATTCTGGTGCTTGCTTCCGGTGCCGGATTTTTGCGTTTGTTCACAGTGTAATTCTGCAGAAGGTGGGCAATTTTAAATTCTCTGACTAGACTTAACAGTGGCTGGCTAAAAAGGAGGGTCACTATGGACTTAAGTAATATCAGTCGGATTGACAGCCCGATTTTATTGGGGATTGTTAACGAGAAACTGCGGTTGGAATGTGCGAGTTTTGATGAATTATGTCGCACATATGATATGAACTCTCAGGCGGTAGAGGAAAAATTGGATGGTCTCGGATATCAGTATGATCCTGTAACCAACCAATTTAAAGCTCACTAAAAATCGATCATTAGGCCAATTTAATCCCATCTAAGTGACTTTGGCATTGCTGACGCGCGGTAGTGAAAAAAGCCTGTAAATAGCGTTTTTCTTTTTCACTGTTGCGCGTTGCTGCAAATAAGCGGCGCCACAAGCCCTTACCGAGTGGTTTGCTTGTCACTAATCCCTGACGAGAAAATTCACTGATTGCCCAGTTTGGCAGTGCTGCGACACCCAGACCGGCGGATACCATCTGCACCAGCATTAGGGTGTTGTCGGCCTGCTTCCAGGTTTTAGGTTCAACTCCGGCTGGGGCCAGGAAGTGCTTGACCACATCCAGACGTTGTTTCTGAACCGGGTAACTTAACATCGTTTGATCGGCCAGATCTTGTGGTTCGATGACATCGAGTTGTGCCAAAGGATGCTGGGTCGAGGTGATCAGGCGCATTTCAAAATCAAACAGCGGCTCATAGTGTATTTCTGAGCGAGGCGCAATATCCGACGTGATGAGTAAATCCAGTTCTCCGGCAAGCAGTGCCGGGAGTGGTTCGAAACCGAAACCGGAAGAAAAATCCAGTTCCACGCTGGGCCACGCCACCTGATATTCCTTGATTGCAGGCATAAGCCACTGAAAACAGGAGTGACACTCGATCGCCATATGCAAACGGCCGTGAACGTCTTCTTTGAGGCTGGCAATATCATTTTCTGCTTTGGCTAGTTTCGGCAGAATGTCATCGGCCAGTTTCAGCAGAATCTCCCCTTCAGATGTGAAACGGACCGGACGGGTTTTTCTTAAAAACAGTTGTCCGCCGATACGTGATTCCAAATCTTTAATTTGATGTGACAGAGCAGACTGAGTGAGATGAAGTGCGGTGGCCGTGGCGGTTAAAGAACCGGTATCACGCAGGGAAATCAGCGTGCGAAGATGTTTTATCTCAATCATATCTGGGACTCATTGGAAAACGACAGACTGAATAAACTAAACGTTTATCGGTATTCTGTAAACGAGAGAACGGTATTTAATTTAAAAATATTTAAGTAGATTTATTCAACATGAATTTATTTTATGAACAAGTTGAATATTTAGCGTTTGTGCAAGTGGGCAAATGATGCGAAATTTTAGCCATCCAGACATCTGAATGGTAAATAATTAAAAGGAATATTGTATGGCTATAACAACGCATATTTTGGGCTATCCGCGCATTGGCAATCAGCGTCAGTTAAAATTCGCTCTCGAAGCATACTGGCGTGGCGACAGTGATCAGGCTCAGTTGGAGCTGGCAGGACGCGACATCCGTGAATCCAACTGGCAGCTTCAGCAAGACAGTCAACTGAGCTATGTAACCGCCGGAGACTTTGCCTGGTATGATCATGTACTGGCAACGTCTCTGCTGCTCGGGCATGTGCCACAGCGTCACCGGAACAGTGAGATTACACTCGATACTCTGTTTTCTATTGCCCGCGGTAAGTCGGGTTCATCGTGCTGCTCGTCAGGCGCAGCGGCTTCGGATATGACCAAATGGTTTAATACTAATTACCACTATATTGTGCCGGAGTTCAGCGCTGAGGATGAATTCTCCGTTCAGTGGACTCAGTTATTTGACGAGGTAGCGGAAGCTCAGAAACAAGGAACTCAGGTGAAACCGGTGTTATTAGGCCCGGTCAGTTATCTCTACCTGGGCAAATCAGTGAGTGAAGGGTTTGACCGGCTTTCTTTGCTGCCGAAGCTGGTTGCGGCGTATCAGAATATTCTGGGTCGTTTACAGGCATTGAATGTGGAATGGGTACAAATCGATGAACCGATTCTGAGTCTGGAGCTGCCCGCCGAATGGACCGGGGCATTTGCTCCTGCTTATCAGCAGTTACACGGTAAAGTTAAGTTGTTGCTGACCACTTACTTTGATGCGGTAGATCATCAGCTTGAACTGATCAACTCTCTGAATGTGGACGGGCTGCACATTGATGCGGTAGCGGCACCGGAGCAGATCGCACCTGTCGCTGAAGCACTTCCTCAGGACCGGGTGTTGTCTGTCGGGGTGATTAACGGCCGTAATGTATGGCGGGCGGATTTATCGCGCTGGCTGGACATATTAGTACCGCTGAAAGCACAGCTCAAAGAGCGTTTATGGCTGGCCAGCTCTTGTTCTTTGCTGCATACCCCGGTGGATCTCGGGAGTGAAACTAAGATTCCTGAAAAAATGCAGGGCTGGTTCGCCTTTGCCCGTCAGAAAGTGGCGGAGCTGGCATTGCTGGCTCAGGCCGTTGACGGAGACTCAGGTGCTGTCCGTCATTGTATTGAATACAGCCAGCCGATTCAGGCGAGAGAAGCGGATCGCTCTATCCATAAACCTGACGTGACCGAGAGAGTTCGCAGTATCTCTCCGCAGCTATCTCAGCGTAGCGATGCCTATCAGCAGCGCGCTGCCGAACAGAGAGCCAAATTGGGACTGCCACTGTTACCGACTACCACGATAGGTTCTTTCCCGCAGACCGGTGATATCCGCAAGGTGCGTCGTCAGTATAAACTTGGCGAAATTGGTCAGGCAGAATATGAAACGCAGATCAAAAGTCAGGTGCAGGATGTGGTCAAACGTCAGGAAGCATTGGGACTGGATGTGCTGGTGCACGGCGAAGCAGAACGTAATGATATGGTGGAATATTTTGCCGAGCATCTGGAAGGCTTTTTTACCACTCAGTTCGGTTGGGTACAAAGTTATGGTTCCCGCTGTGTTAAGCCTGCCATTGTCGTGGCGGACATTAAACGGAGTCAGCCGATCACCGTCGGATGGAGTGCTTATGCTCAGTCGCTGACGGACAAAAAAATGAAGGGCATGCTGACCGGGCCGGTGACGATCCTGTGCTGGACCTTCCCGCGTGAGGATATCTCCCGTAAAAAGATTGCGCAGCAACTGGCGTTGGCACTGCGTGACGAAGTGGATGATTTGCAAAATTCCGGTATTGATATTATTCAGATTGATGAACCGGCAATACGTGAGGGATTACCGTTTAAACAGAGCCAGCATCAGGAATATCTGAACTGGGCTGTTGAAGCGTTCCGGATCGCAGCGTCGGTTGCCCGATCAGAAACTCAGATTCATACCCATATGTGTTACAGCGAATTTAATGAAATTATTGATTCGATTGCGGCAATGGATGCGGATGTGATTACTATTGAAACCTCCCGTTCCAATATGGAATTACTGGAAGTATTCGAGCAGTTTAACTATCCGAATGAAATTGGTCCGGGTGTTTACGATATCCATTCGCCAAACGTTCCTGAACCTGAGTGGATTAAAGGACTGATCAGCCGGGCGGCGACAAGAATACCGGCAGAAAGATTGTGGGTGAACCCTGACTGTGGTCTGAAAACCCGGGGCTGGAGCGAAACCGAAGCCGCGTTGAGAAACATGGTTAGTGCAGCAAAACAGTTGCGTGAAGAACTGGCCTAAGCGGATGACAAGATCACCAGGGAAAGCGCGGCTGGCTATCCGCCGTTATCCGTGGTGGTCTTATCCATCCTGAAGGTAATTATTTATTACCTTTCGTGTTACTTTTTACACCGCAGCTGGTTTTTGAAATCAGCTGATCAACCATTAACTTACCACGGGGATCGCGGATTTTAATCCGGTAGGCGAGTCCGGCGTCCAGATTGGCGCGCGTCTGACGGTTTGAACAATAGCCGGCAATGCTGGATTTAACCAACTGATCGGTGGACGGTTCATTTTCAGTATCGCTGTTGTATATCATCATCAGCTCAATAATATTTTTATGAGCGGAGGCTCGCATGATTGACAACGGGCCGGATTTAACCGGTAACTGAGCTCCGAGCAACTGCGCCCGGCTGGAAGCTAATAGTTCTAACTGCTGGTTTTGCCCTCCGGAAGAACTACAGGCGGCTAACAGCAGAAGTCCGGAGTAGGCGAGGCGACGCATTAGCATACTCAGAAAACTTGTTTGTAGGGTTTAACAATAACAGAGGCATATACACCGGCACCGACATAGGGATCGGCATCTGCCCAGCTTTTTGCCTCTTCTAAGGATTCAAACTTAGCAATAACGGTTGAGCCGGTAAATCCCGCTTCACCCGGATTATCGCTGTCGATCGCTGGCATTGGTCCGGCAGTCAGTAAACGTCCCTCATCCCGTAGTAACTGAAGACGCTCAAGGTGAGCAGGACGAACACTCATGCGTTTTTCTAATGAATTTTCAACATCTTGAGAAAAAATAACATACCACATACAGAGATCCTTATATTTGGGTATAGTAGCGATTTGATTAGGGATGTTAATCATATATACGATATGAAACAACACCTCGGCATAAATCCGGTGTCAAAGAAGTGTTAAGACGAACTTACCCGATTGTCTTTACGCGGAACCGGGCGGGGACGACCGGCCGAGTCAATGGCGACATAATTAAAGGTAGCTTCACATACTTTAAACCGATCACCAACACCTTCATCCAGAATAGGTTTCACCCAGAGCTCGAGTTCTATCGACATAGAGCTGTTGCCAATCTTTACGCATTCACCATAGCAGCAAACAACGTCGCCGACTTTAACCG
>JBNKRC010000047.1:0-11824 GCA_050296215.1 Vibrio sp.
GGAAGTGTTTTCAGGCCAATATCCGATTTGGAATGCACACTCCATTATGAGCTTGCTCTATATCGGCATTTTCCCTTCTATAGGTGCCTTCTTGCTTTACATGCAATGCGTGAAACTGCTTGGTCCAGCGAAAGCCAGCCTTTCCGTTCACTTGATTCCAGTGTTTGGCGCTATGCTCTCTGCCCTATTTCTAGGTGAATATGTGCAGCTGTACCATCTTTGGGGAATCATGTTGATCTTTTTAGGCATCACTCTTAGCTGAATAATGACAAAGAGAAATGATGACGAAGAGATAAGAAACGGAGCGCAGAAATGAAAAAGGCTCCAGCAATGTTTAGTTGCTAGAGCCTAGAATAATGGCACGCCCTACAGGATTCGAACCTGTGACCACCTGCTTAGAAGGCAGGTGCTCTATCCAGCTGAGCTAAGGGCGCGCTACAGGGAAAGGATTATACGAGTTAAAGATGGTAAATCAATGGGTTTATCCCACAATCTTAGCTAAGTGTTTAAAAAGTTAGCAAATCTGATGGTTACCCCAAAAATAGCTGTCTATAGCAAACGTTTGCTTGTGGAATCTCAGCCGATAATCTGCGACAATGCGCGCAAAAATTTTCGCTCTAAATGTGAAGGAAAGTCATGACTGCTCAAAATATTGATGGAACACTTATTTCTAAAACCGTGCGTTCTGAAGTTGCAGCACGAGTAAAAGCTAGAACAGAAGCTGGATTACGTGCTCCGGGACTAGCAGTAGTGCTTGTAGGCGAAGACCCTGCATCACAAGTTTATGTTGGCAGTAAGCGCCGCGCTTGTGAAGAAGTTGGTTTTGTTTCTAAATCTTATGATATGCCGGTAACCACAACTCAGGAGCAATTACTTGAGTTAGTTGACCAACTTAACAACGATCCTACAATTGACGGTATCCTGGTTCAGCTGCCATTACCGGCCGGGTTAGACTCGACTCAGGTATTAGAACGCATTATTCCGGAAAAAGATGTTGATGGATTCCATCCGTATAATGTGGGCCGCCTTGTACAACGCATTCCGACTCTTCGTTCATGTACTCCTAAAGGCATCATGACGTTGCTTGAGCGCTACAATATCCAGATGCGCGGCAAACACGCTGTGATTGTCGGCGCGTCCAATATTGTGGGCCGTCCAATGACACTTGAGCTGTTACTGGCAGGCTGTACCACCACGACATGCCACCGCTTTACCAAAGATCTGGAAGCCCATGTTCGTCAGGCAGATGTTCTGGTGGTTGCTGTCGGTAAACCTCACTTTATTCCGGGTGAATGGGTTAAAGATGGTGCAGTAGTGATTGATGTCGGCATTAACCGTTTAGAATCGGGCAAGCTGGTTGGTGATGTAGATTATGAAGTTGCAAAACAACATGCCAGCTACATTACTCCGGTTCCGGGCGGCGTAGGCCCGATGACGGTAGCAAGTCTGATCGAAAATACATTATTAGCGTGTGAGCAATACCATACTAAATAATATATTTTGCTTGTTTCATTAAAAAAGGCTCCGGTAGGAGCCTTTTTTATAAGTCAAAGAAGCACAAAAATCCGCTTTACCGATGAGCAATCTTATCTGCAAGGTAACTTACCGCCACACCGAAATAATAAGATCGGTTCCACTTCATCAATACGTTGTAATTATTGTATACCAGATAGGCCCGTCCGTTTTCATCATCAGGACGAATCAGCCAGGCCTGAATATCTTCATCCAGCTCAGGAAGAGAGCTGCCATTCATCCGTCTGACACCCAGTGACTGCCACTGTTGCAGATACTTCGCCTTATCCTTGTCGAGCCCTTGTATATCAGGAGCCAAGCCTTTTGGAACCCGAACCTGACGCCCCCAGGTATAGTGATCCTGCCAGCCTGACTGACGCAAATAATTTGCCGCAGAGGCAAAAACATCGGACTCGCTGCCCCAGATATCTTTCCTGCCGTCACCGTCACCGTCAGCAGCAAAAGCAATAAAGGAACTTGGCATAAACTGGCACTGCCCCATCGCTCCGGCCCAGGAACCTTTCATCTGACTTACAGAAATATGGCCCTGCTCGAGAATTTGGAGTGCAGCCATTGTTTCCGAACGGAAAAAGGCCTCCCGCCGCCCGTCATAAGCCAAAGTTGTTAATGCGTCGATTACATTGTAACCACCGGTCAGACTACCGAAATTACTCTCGATTCCCCAAAGCGCCACAATAAAACGTGGCTGAACGCCATATTGCCGGCCGATACGGGATAACTTGTCATAATACTTATTGTACATCTTACGGGCCTTATCGACCTTCCATTGAGGCACCGCGCGGGGAAGATACTGATCAAGCGTCTGTTTTTTTTCCGGCTGGCTGTTATCCGCTTTTACCGCCAGAGGGCGGTAAATCACATGAGCAAAGGCCTCATCAACCGTTTTCTGACGAATCCCCTGTTCAAGCGCCTGTTGCTTTAATCCATCTACATAATCGGCAAACGAAACTTCATTTGCGTATACCGGGAGGCTGAGCAGCACTCCTAATCCAATTGACCATACTGACTTCATCTTCTCTCCTCATCGGTCGGAAGTTATTATTTTTGTTCTGCATTCATTGCTTTGTATTCTTCCAACACGTTTTCCGGTGGTGGTGGTAATTGTAAAAAGAAGCCATCTTTGTTGAGAGCTTCCCTGACTTTTTCAATATCAACTCTGGCGAGCTGCTTACCGTCGAGCAACATTGTCATCACTAACGTCGGCCGGCCAAACATCGCCATCAATGCTTCCGGCACTTTTGAAAAGTCATCTTTCTTTTCAATGTAAAGATAAGCGCCGTCTTTCTTGGAGCCTTTATATACGGTACAAAGCATACAGTCCTTCTCTAAATTTTTATCAGTTTACTGCAAGTTGTGTCACAAAACGGAAACTATTCACGATTTTGGCTTAAATTAAGTCAATTAAAAGTCAGATAACTTGCTGAATCCAGACTGTGAATATAACATGGCTAGCCTAGTTTCAGGCAATGTCCTTTCAAATAGTTTCCGTGGTTGAGGCCCTTATTTTTAATGTCTATCTCTCCAGACCTAAAAGGCAGTAGCTTTACGTTGTCGGTATTACACCTGGCAGATAATGAAATCGAAAAAACCATCGGTTTTCTCAAAGAAAAAGTAGCACAGGCGCCGGCGTTTTTCTCATCTGCGCCGATTGTTATCAATATCTCCCGGGTAGAAACGGATATAGACTACAAGGCCCTTAAACAGGGAATCTATGACGCCGGGTTGATCCCGGTTGGTATTACGGGTTCAAAAGACAAGCGGGTACATGAGCAGGCAGCCAGTGCCGGACTCGCGGTCATGACCACAAGTAAGGCCTCCTCAGCAGTAAAACCTGCACAACCTGAACCTGCACCAGTGAAAGCTGAGCCAAAAGAGCAGGATAAGATGACGGCGGAACCGGCAATGATCCCGACTAAAGTCATCCGAACGCCTATTCGTTCCGGCCAGCAGGTTTACGCCAAAAATTGTGATCTGGTTATTCTCAATCACGTCAGTGCGGGTGCCGAAGTGATAGCGGATGGCTCAATCCATATTTATGGCAGTCTGCGCGGCCGCGCGATTGCAGGGGCAAAAGGACATAAAGACGCCACGATTATCTGTAATGATTTACAAGCTGAACTGGTATCAATTGCAGGCAACTACTGGTTAAGTGATCAAATTAGCAGCGAGCTATGGCAACGGAAAGTAGTGATAAGCTCAGACAGCGATTCACTAAAGATTGAACTTCTCGCGATATAAAAATTAAGGAATACAAATGGCACGCATTATTGTTGTTACGTCAGGTAAAGGCGGTGTTGGTAAAACAACGTCTAGTGCAGCGATTGCATCAGGTCTAGCGCTTAAAGGTAAAAAAACCGCAGTTATCGATTTCGATATCGGTTTACGTAACCTAGACTTAATTATGGGCTGCGAACGTCGCGTCGTATATGATTTTGTTAACGTTATCAATGGCGATGCCACACTGAATCAGGCGCTGATTAAAGATAAACGCTCAGACAACCTGTTTGTTCTTCCGGCATCTCAAACCCGCGATAAAGATGCACTGACCAAAGACGGCGTTCAGAGTGTACTGAATAATCTGGGTGAGATGGGGTTTGATTTTATTATCTGTGACTCACCGGCCGGTATTGAACAAGGCGCACTGATGGCGCTGTACTATGCCGATGAAGCTATTATCACCACTAACCCGGAAGTATCCTCGGTTCGCGATTCTGACCGTATCCTGGGTATTCTGGATTCAAAATCATTACGTGCCGAACAGGGCGCAGATCCCATTAAGCAACACCTGTTGCTGACTCGTTACAATCCGGTCCGGGTCAGTAACGGTGAAATGCTCAGCGTCCAGGACGTCGAAGATATTCTTCATATTCCGCTACTTGGCGTGGTCCCGGAAAGTCAGGCAGTACTGAACGCTTCAAACAGCGGTGTTCCGGTCATCTTTGATGAACAGTCTGACGCAGGTCAGGCCTATGCGGATACGGTTGAACGTCTGCTGGGCAGCGAAATTGAATTCCGTTTTCTGACCGAACAGAAAAAAGGTATTTTTAAACGACTATTCGGAGGTTAAGCGACATGTCATTACTAGAGTTCTTCCGCCCGAGCAAAAAAAGTACGGCGAGCATAGCTAAAGAACGGTTACAGATCATTGTTGCAGAACGCCGTAGTCACGATGACCCGGCACCGACCTACCTGCCTCAGCTAAAAGAAGACATACTGGCCGTAATTGCCAAGTACGTTGACGTTGATCCGAGTATGGTTGAACTTTCGTTCGATCAGAAACACGACGAAATTTCTGTGCTTGAGTTAAACATCAAACTGCCGGATGAAGTGAAATAAATTTAAGGGAGTCTTTATGACTCCCTTCTTATTACTGGCTTTTTTATCAGGCTAACGGTGAGGCAGGAAGCAGCTTCTGCAATTCCTGTCCGATTAATGAATGACGCCAGCCTTGCAGCAAATCCGGGACGACACCCTCTCCGGTATCCGTTTTCCACTCATAGCTAATCAGTTGATTGAGCTGTTTCCGCGACGCAATAAATTCGGAAGACAAACCGCTCTGTTCAGAAGCGATTTTCACTTTGTCCTTAAGCGTCTTAAACAGCTGCTTGTAACCCGGAAAGTCATTCAACGGAATGATCGCCTGCGGGTAATCAATTTCTGCCACGTCATACCCCTGTCTGACCAGATCCGATAAACGGCGGCTATGACGCTTTAGTGCCATCGGGTCAATCCCTTCCTGCTCCATTCGCTGTGCACTCACTAAGCCCAGCTTAGCAATATGTAATAAATCATTCTCACGAATAATGAAGTTAAGCGCCAGATCGCGACGAATCGCCTCCTCATAACGCCATTTAGCCAATTTTTGCAAAATCGCTAATGATTTCGGCTTCAGTTGCCAGGCCCCTTTAATATCGAGATAGGCTTTATCCGGATCCGTTGTTCGCAGCCGTTTGCCCAGCTGTAAAGCCGATTCCTGTAATGCCGCATCCCACCAGCCTTTCTCCTGTACCGCTTTGCTCAGTGCATCGTATAACGGTTGCAGATAAATCACATCGGCCGCAGCGTAGTTCAGCTGGTTTTCAGTTAAAGGGCGGGCGAGCCAGTCAGCACGGGATTCACTCTTATCCAGTTCAACACCGACATACTCCTTGACTAAAGCAGCAAATCCGGTTGATACACCGTATCCAAGGAAAGAAGCGAGAATCTGAGTGTCAACCATCGGCTCGGGAACGCATCCCAGAGCATGCTGGAAGACTTCAATATCTTCACCACACGCATGAAGCACTTTCATAACGAACGGGCTAGTCAGAAGCTGAGCTAATGGGGTGAGATCATCTATCGCAACAGGATCAATTAACGATGTGCTTGTTCCGTCAAAAAGCTGGATAAGCCCCAGTTTAGGGTAGAATGACCGAATCCGGACAAATTCAGTATCCAGCATAACCACATTTGCCTGCATTGCCCGCTGGCAAACCGACACCAAATCTTCATAGCTTGTAATCATCTGATACATCACGTGATGGCTTCTCTTCCTTAAATTTGATCAAAATATAATAATGCCGACATTTGCGTCGGCGTTATCAAATCATACGTTGCAATTTACCTATATTACTCATTCTACACGATTGAGCTTAGCATTATTTTCATCGCGCAGGACCCGACGCAGTATTTTTCCTACATTACTTTTCGGCAGTTCATCTCTGAACTCAACCAGTTTAGGCACTTTGTAGCCTGTCAGGTGTTCTCGACAATGGGCGATAATGTCTTCTGTGGTGAGTGAATCGTCTTTACGCACCACAAAAATTTTCACCACTTCACCGGAAGCATCACTGGGCTGACCGATAGCCGCCACTTCCAGCACTTTACTGTGCATCATCACCACTTCTTCGATTTCATTCGGATACACATTAAAACCTGAAACCAAAATCATATCTTTCTTGCGGTCAACAATATAAATCAGGCCGCCTTCATCCATCCGTACAATATCGCCGGTTGACAGCCAGCCATCGTTATCCAGCACCTCTTCAGTTGCATCAGGCCGGTTCCAGTAGCCGGACATGACCTGTGGCCCCCGGACCTGAAGCTCCCCTGTCTGGTCAAACCCGATCGGTAGCCCCACTTCATCAACAAACCGGACCTCTGTTGAAGGTACGGGAACACCGATAGCCCCGGTGTAATCAGCGGTATTATAGGGATTACCGGCCACCAGCGGCGAACACTCGGTCAGTCCGTACCCTTCCAGCAGATGCACACCGGTGATTTTTTTCCACTCATCGGCAACCGCTCTCTGTACGGATGTTCCGCCCCCTACCGATAAATGCAGATGCGAAAAATCCAGTGTTTTAAAATCATCATTCTGCACCAGCGCATTAAATAAGGTATTCACCCAGGTAATGGCGGTCACTTTGTATTTTTTAAGTTCGTTGACAAATCCCGGAATATCTCTCGGGTTAGTAATCAGCAGGTTCGTCCCGCCCATGTTAATAAATAACAGACAGTTCACGCTTAGCGCAAATATGTGATATAGCGGTAATGCTGTGACGACCAGTTCCTCGCCCTCGGTCAGAACCGGACTGTACGCACCTCTGGCCTGCATCACATTAGCAACCATGTTTCTGTGGCTCAGAATTGCCCCTTTAGCCACTCCGGTTGTACCGCCGGTGTATTGCAGAAAAGCGATATCGTCGCCCTTAATTTCCGGACGGGCATAGCGATGTTTCTTACCGGAACGAAGAGCTTTACGCAGTGAAACCGCGCCGGGAATCGAATATTTCGGCACCAGACGTTTGATATATTTCACCACAAAATCAACCATCGTCCCTTTGGCTCTCGGCAACATCTGTCCGAGGCTGGTTATCACAACATGTCTGACCGGTGTCCGGCTGATCACTTTCTGCAGCGAGGCAGCAAAATTTGAGACAATGACTATCGCGCAGGCCTGAGCATCATTGAGCTGATGCTCTAGCTCTCGCGGTGTATAGAGCGGGTTTACATTAACTGCAACCATCCCGGCACGCAAAATACCGAACAGAGCAACCGGATACTGCAGTAAATTTGGCATCATCAGTGCGATACGATCGCCTTTGTTTAACTTCAGATCATGTTGCAGATAGGCAGCAAATGCACGGCTACTCTCATCAAGCTCCCGGTAGGTGATCCCGGTGCCCATATTGATAAACGCCGTGTTATCCGCATACTGACCGACTGCGCTTTCAAACATCTCAACCAGAGACGGATAATGATCGGGATTAATGGTCTCAGGCACGTTATCCGGATAACGTTTTAACCATGGCTTGTCCACACCGATACTCCTCATTACAACCTGCCTGGAATTCTTATTTATAGGATAGACTCATCTCGTCCGATAAGGCCACCATATCAGTTTTATATGTCAGTTCTGATCAACCCGACATGACAGGTGAGCAGATACTTCATTGCTGATTAGCACTGTTGCCACTGAGACACAATAATCTCAGCGACCGTGTCCGGATGTTGTATATGGCAGTGATGTCCGCCGGCAACATGATGTACAACCGCATGCTCAGGTCGCCAGCGCGCCAGATCCTGCCTCTGAGTAATCAGGCCATCCTTTGCGGCGATAATATCAAAAGGACAGGTAATATGTTTGAGACATACCACGACCTGCTCTGACGACATCCGATACAAAGCCTGCCCGCTGAGCGAGTTATCGGCCCGCCAGTACCAGACACCATCACGCTGTTCTATACCCCGTGTCACCATGGGATAAACCTGTTCAGCGGTCAGTCCGGTAATCTTCGCCTTATGCGCGACAGCATGGTCTAAATCAGGATACCCTTTTCTCGGCTTCTTGCGGATACGCGCCCGGCTGATCACTCCGTCTCTTAACCGGGCTACCGCATTTTTGGTGGTTTCACCCAGCGGACCGACACCATCAATCTGGATCAGTCCGGCCACATACTCAGGAAAGGCGGCACTATAGCAACTGGAAATTAATCCACCAAGAGAATGACCGACTAAAATGCACCTTTTCAGCGATAAACGGAGCAGAAGCTGATGTATGTCGTCGATATAATCGTGAAATGCATAGAAATTGTCAGAGGCTTTATGCGAAGAAAGGCCATGCCCGGGCAAATCAAAAGCAACCTGATGAACATCCGGTAACCGCCGGGACACGGCGTCAATAAGCGGGAACAGACTGGCGGCATTGTCCAGCCAGCCATGCAGATAAACAATACTAGGCCGGGAGTCATCGGCCTGATTCACTTCAATAACAGCAAGTTTCCCGCAGGAGTGCTCAATTTTCCGCTCCCGGTAATTATCCATTTCTGCCATTACTGAACCTGATAAATCACATGAAAAACCGTGGAGGAATCACCATGGCACGGAAGGCCACGACAACCGAAAAGATAGGAATGAGGATAAGGGTCAATAACACTTTGGCTTACCCGCCAGAGGTGCCAGCCGCTGGCAAGCATCGCCGGAACCTCTAACTCGGTCTTATCGACTGAAATCACTTCACGGCCGGTGCCGTTTCCCACCACACTCAATAAACGCCCGGGAGCATAAGTAACAGGATCAAGAAACGCATCAATATAAACCACAAAACGGCCATGCGGCTCATGACGGATATCCGGTTTACCATTGGCCTGTATCGGCAAATTCACTAACTCAAGACGAGCCCGTCCCGATGCATTAGAAATCGCGGCAATAACCCCGCCCAGGCGGATCGGACTCCGGCTATCCGGCTGTTTAACCCATTGAGCATAATCGGTGATCACTGAACCTGCTTCACCATTTAACTCCTGGGGTGTTTTCAGGGTATCGGGAAGCGCTGAACACGCGCTGAGTAATATCACTCCGCAAAGTATTAATACACGTTTAATATGATGCTGAACTGTCATGAGAAACTCCCCCTGACGGCGGCTAAACATACATATCGACGCCCAGCATCTGAGCCAGTTCGTCACGCCGCGACTGAGACATCACCGAAAAGTATTCCTGCAGTGCTTTACGGGACTTTCCCTCCGGCAAATCATACTGAACCCGATCCTGCTGAAAATCCGCGTTTTTCTGCGCTTTAACCGACAAAGCCACGGCGCTGGCAACCGCATTCGGTGTAGAGGTTAATGCCGGAACAGAGGATGAAGCCTTATCCGACGCACTGGCCGACGATGCCTTTTCGGATCGATCAGCCGGTGAAATACCAATGCCGGGTAAACGCGGATTAGGAGAACCATTAACTGAAACCATTTCAATCCTCTATCTGAACAACACCGGTCGAAAGCTTATTCGCGACCCGGTAATTTCTTCCAGGCCACCGTATCACGAAGATAAACCGGACTCGAATTTTCGACACTCACCGTCTCACCTTTAGCAAAGGCGAATTTTGCCAGAAACGCAATATCTTCGGCATCCGGATACAGCATATCTCCGGCCTGAGTCGCAAACTTCAGCTGAGTCAGTGCGTCAGAGTATGCAGCCCATCCCGTACCGGCCTGATACCAGTTGTGCCCGTCCGCTGACGGCTCCGATGCCAACAATTCCGGAGCAATCACCCGCTCAGGACCGGTACACAACCAGTCACCGTCGACCTGACGGGCATAACGGCCCCAGTAAACTTCAGACATTCTCGCATCAATGGCGCTGGCAACATGAGTTGCACCGGCAACGCGATAGCTGCCCTGAGCCATCGCCGCCAGCGTTGATACCGGAATCATCGGCAAATCCGCACCAAAAGCCAGCCCCTGCGCAATCCCGATTCCGATTCTTACGCCGGTAAAACTGCCTGGGCCACGACCGAATGCCAGCGCGTTCACATCGGTTAATCCGATGCCCGCCTCTTTCAGCACTTCATCAACCATCGGTAGAATCTTTTTGGTGTGATCACGCGGTGCCACTTCGCGACGCACGTAATAGGTATCATCAATCACTAAAGCCACCGAGCAATTTTCGGTCGAGGTATCAATCGCTAGAATTTTTGTACTCATTCTGTTCTCTGTTGTTGTAAAAACTGCTTAATCTTTTCTAAATCACGCGTTCGGGGAATCGGCGGTAAACTTTTAAGAAACAAGGCACCATAATCTCTTGTCACCAGCCGGTTATCGCAAATAATCAATGCACCACGATCCTGTGTATCCCGGATCAAACGCCCGACACCCTGTTTCAACGTAATCACCGCATCGGGAAGCTGTACCTGAGAAAAAGGATCGCCACCCTGTAACCGGCAATCTTCGATACGCGCCTTCAGCAAAGGATCATCCGGAGCAGTAAACGGCAATTTGTCGATAATAACACAGCTTAATGCATCTCCTCTAACATCGATGCCTTCCCAAAACGATCCCGTCGCAACCAGTAACGCATTACCCAGCTGCATAAATTCGAATAACGTCTTCTGCTTGCTGGTCTCCCCCTGAAGCAGTACCGGTAACGACAGTATCGCGCGGAAGCGTTCTCCCAGCTCTCGCATCATATTGTGTGAGGTACACAGGAAAAAACATCGCCCCTGGTTCTGTTCAATTACCGGTGCCAGATATTCGACCAGTTTATCCGCCATACCCGGACTGTTCGGTTCCGGCAGATAACGAGGCACACACAAACACGCCTGATGCTCGTAATCAAACGGACTAGGCAGCGAAAACTGCTCTTTTGGTTTTAATCCCAAACGATTGGCAAAGTGACCAAAATCGTTATCCACCGCCAGCGTTGCCGAGGTAAAAATCCAGGCCCCCTGCTGGAGCGCCATTTGTTCATGAAACTTATCCGCCACCGACAGCGGTGTAATATGTAAACTGACATGCCGGGGGGTGGTATCAAACCAATAGGAGTAACCGGGCACCGATACATCACAGACACGTCGCAAACGTCCCTGCAATAACGAAGCCCGTTCAAATGCAGCATCAAGAAGCTGGCTGCGGCCCAGGGCCAGTTTCAGCACTTCAATGGCAAATTCCAGACTTTCATCCAAACGCTCTGCGGCTTGCTGAACATTATTCTGCGCAATGGCTTCACGCCAGTTACAGCGAAAACCGGGTTCACCCAAAACCAGACGCAAATCCATGGCCGTCTGAGCAATTTTCTCACTCACCTTTTGTAACTGACGCATATCTCTGGCTTCAGTGCGATAACCAATCTCAATATCTTTCGCCAGATCCTGAATCTGCCGGGTCGATAAAGACTGGCCAAAATACTGACTGGCGATATCGGGCAACTGGTGTGCCTCATCAAAGATAAATACCTGCGCTTCGGGAATCAGCTCACCAAAGCCGGTTTCTTTAATCGCCAGATCAGCCAGAAACAGATGGTGGTTCAC
>JBNKRC010000048.1:0-11813 GCA_050296215.1 Vibrio sp.
GCTGGAAGGTGAAACAGTTAAGTCAGTCAGCAATGACACCATATTGCGTCTGGTGTCGAAAGTTCACCAGATGGACATGTCGAACACCGCAATTCTGCCATTTTCGTATACAGCGAGAATAGACCACTACTGGTTACAGCTAATGGATTCCGGGCATATCTCCGAACCAGTCACCGGGCTCTACCATCAGTGGCGAACGGTGCCGGTTGTTGGAATGGTACCCCCGACACTTTGCCACTTTGATTTAGGCTGTCACAATTTAATTAAGAATGATTCGGGCTATCAGTTGATTGACTGGGAATATGCTTCGCTGGCTGATCCAAGAATAGAATTAGCCATGTTAGCTGATCAGAGTGAGACAGAAGTTGTGCCATTTGTTGCACAGTACTGTAAAATGAGAAATATTCAGGATATTGACGGCTGGATCGAAGGCGTTAAAGCTTGGATACCCAGGGTGAGAGTAATGTCAATGCTGTGGTATTTTCTCGCTCATTATCACCGGAAAACGGATGACTATCTAATCAACGCTAATTTGCTGTTAGAGCGATTGTGTCGTTGAGATCACTGTTTACTTAATGAAAACAATCAATAAAAGCAAAGCGCTTTAAAAGCTGTCAATTCATGGTAGATTGAATCTATGGTTGTTTGAGGGACGCATTATGATTATTTATTTACACGGGTTTGATTCGACTAGTCCGGGAAATCACGAAAAAGTTTTGCAGTTACAGTTCATTGATGACGATGTGCGTTTTATCAACTACAGTACTTTACACCCTAAACATGATATGCAGCATCTGTTAAAAGAGGTGCACAAAGTTTTGGAACATACTGATGATGCTAACCCTCTGATATGTGGGGTTGGTCTTGGTGGTTACTGGTCAGAGCGTATCGGATTTTTAAGTGGTATTAAGCAGGTGATCTTTAACCCCAACCTTCATCCGGAAGAAAATATGGAAGGTAAGATTGATCGACCTGAAGAGTATAAAGATATTGCGACCAAGTGTGTGTCGGAATATCGCAAAAAGAACCAGAAGCGGTGTCTGGTGATCTTGTCTGAACATGATGAGTTTCTAGATAACCAGCGTACCGCAAAAGAGCTGGAGACATACTACGATATTATCTGGGATGCTACTCAGGGCCACAAATTCAAGAAAATCTCACAGCACCTTCAAGCGATAAAAGCTTTCAAATCAGCTTAATTTTTACGACTTTTCTATCTAATTCCGGGGTAGTGTTATTGCCCCGTTTTCATATCCACTAAGTTTGTGGTGTTTTTCTTTCATTATTCTATTGCACCGTAAAAATTGCTGGATATAATGGGCCTAATTCAACAAAAATTGATTAACATCAAAAAAAGTTAGGGTGAATACATCACTCAACTGCATATTTTGAGCGTACTGAAAACCGACATTTACTAATGAATAAAAGATAATGAAAGTCGTGTAGCGGTATTACAGTAGAAAATATGGTTGACCTTTTCTGTCATTCGGATTGTTCCGGGGGCTATAAATTTTTTTATTTTTTAAGGAATGTGTATGACACGAATTATCGTTGTTGGTGGTGGTGCCGGTGGTTTAGAACTTGCGACTAAGTTGGGCCATACTCTTGGCCGTAAAAAACGCGCAAAGATTACGTTGGTTGATCGCAAGGCAAGCCACTTGTGGAAGCCTCTTTTACATGAAGTGGCAACCGGATCACTGGATGAAGGGGTTGATGCATTAAGCTATCGTGCTCACGCGAAAAATCACAGTTTTGAATTCCAGATGGGAAGTCTGGAAAATATTGACCGTGAAAGCAAGGTAATTACCTTATCTGAATTAACCGACGACAGTGGTGAGCTACTTATTCCTCGCCGCGAGCTGGAATATGATATTCTGGTATTGGCTATTGGTTCAACATCGAATGATTTCAATACTCCAGGGGTCCGCGATAATTGTATCTTCTTGGATAGCCCGGAACAGGCTCACCGTTTCCGTACGGAAATGAATAATGAGTTTCTTAAACTTCATGCGAAAAATGGTCAGGGCACCGTTGATATCGCGATTGTCGGTGCCGGCGCAACGGGCGTAGAACTGTCCGCAGAACTACATAATGCCGTAAAAGAGTTGCGTACTTATGGCTTTGGTGATCTGGATTCGAGCAAATTGAATGTGAACCTGATTGAAGCGGGTGAGCGTATTCTTCCTGCGCTTCCTCCTCGTATTTCGAGTGCAGCACATAACGAGCTGTCCAAGCTGGGTGTGACGGTTCGTACCGCTACGATGATTACTCAGGCGGATAAAACCGGCTTAACTACGAAAGACGGCGAAAAAATCGCTGCAACGATCATGGTATGGGCAGCGGGTATAAAAGCCCCCGATTTTATGAAGGATATTGCTGGTCTGGAAACTAACCGTATCAACCAGCTGGTAGTGAAAGAGACATTACAAACCACTCGTGATGACGATATTTTCGTGATTGGTGATTTAGCGCAGTGTACTCAGCCTGATGGTAAATTTGTGCCACCTCGTGCACAGGCTGCTCACCAGATGGCGAGCCTGGCATTTAAAAATATCGTTGCCAAAATGAATGGCCGTGAGATGAAACCATATATTTATAAAGATCATGGTTCTTTGGTGTCATTGAGTAACTTTTCTACCGTCGGTAGCCTGATGGGTAACCTGACCAAGGGTTCAATGATGGTTGAGGGACGTATCGCACGTATCGTGTACATTTCTCTGTACCGGATGCACCAAATGGCACTACATGGCATGTTTAAAACCGGTCTGATGATGCTGGTCGGCAGAATTAACCGAGTATTACGTCCGAATCTGAAGTTGCACTAATATTCGGTTAAAAGATTATATCAATCTAATAAATTTTTTGATCATCTGAATGGATATGGTGGAACAAATATACAAGGGCACGGATGCCCTTGTCTAAGCGAACTGGATGTCTTGAGCGTTTTTTTGAGTTTCCGTGTTTCGGACGTTTGTTGGGGTAAACGTACTTTTCCTGTTCTGCTAGTTAGCAGCAGTTGCCTCTGAATCCGCTTTGCGTACCTGAATAATCATTCCCAACAGGGGATGATCAAAATAATGAATTTCATCACTCTTCATTTTACGTTTCTGATCAAAACGGTAGGTTTTAAGGACATTTTCAGTTTCAGGAACAGTCTCGATTGCCTGTAAATTGCCCAGCTGAGTTGTTGGTTGTTCGGCTGCAATTTCCGTGGTGTTCATAGCATCCGGCGTATCCGCGAGATCTGATATGCCCAGGGGATTTTCGGTGGATAGCGTTTCTTGTGCTGATACTTTACGGGTCACAGGTTCTCTCAGGTCAAATTCAGCATTAGCAAACAGATAGTGCTGCACATAAATTTGTAATTTACCTTCAAATTCCATCAGAGGCTCCGAGCCCGGCAGATTGGCAGGGGAAACCTCTTTGCCATTCGGGGTAAATTGCGTTGAAAAATCCTTACCGGCAAACAAATGAAAAGTCGGAGCAGTGGATTGCCCGTTGCCTCCCTGACGCCATGCGGTATGCATCAGAACCTGAAAACCGGCATGATTACGCAGGCGGTATGCCTGATCATTGAGCTGATACATTGAGCGTGGCAATAGCGTGACACCTTTTTCACTTAAGTAACCGGCAGAGTTCAGACTTGCGCTGTTCTGATATGAAACCGGAGACAAATAATCAGGCCATGACTCATTCATATTTTCCGCATTAACCGAGCGTTTAAAAATGATAACCTCGACATCAAACAGCCTTTCTTCTGCTGCCCAGTTTGGCATCGCAACTAATAACATCAACAGTGAAATCAGTATTCTCATTATTACTCCAATATTTTAGTGAGCTTTAGCCAAGCGGTGTTGTTCAAATTCACTCAGCATGCTGATGATAAACTGGGTGCGCTCCCTGCGGTCGACCAGCGGAAGGGTGAACTTAAACCGGGTCGGCCCTTCCATTGAAAACTGCTTAGGCTGAGTTTGCAGTAGTTTAACCAAAAATGTAGGGTCAATGTCAGTATTTGGATCGAATTCTATATAGCCGCCACGCTCATGCGCTTCAATTTTCTTAATTCTAAGATGGTTTGCCCGGATTTTGACCTGCGATACTTCTAATAAATTAAGTGTTGCATCCGGAATTTTGCCGAACCGGTCAATCAATTCCACTTTAAGCTCGCTGATATCGTCAGATTCGCTGACACTCGCAATCTGTTTATAGAGTGACAGGCGGGTATTGATATCAGGAATATAATCATCCGGAATTAGAGCCGGAATGCGTAACTCAACTTCGGTCTGTTCACGTAACAAGTCATCTAATGCCGGTTCTTTGCCCGATTTCAGGGCTTCAACAGCCTGATCAAGCATTTCCATATATAACGTAAAGCCAATAGACTGGATTTGACCGCTCTGTTCGTCGCCCAGCAGTTCACCCGCGCCGCGAATTTCCAAATCATGGGTTGCCAGTGTGAATCCGGCGCCCAAATCCTCCAGTGAGGCGAGGGCTTCGAGGCGTTTTACCGCATCTTTGGTCATGGCTTTAGGTGGTGGCGTCATAAGGTACGCGTATGCCTGGTGATGAGAACGGCCAACCCGGCCTCTTAGCTGGTGAAGCTGAGCCAGACCAAATTTATCGGCGCGATTGATCAGAATGGTGTTGGCGGTCGGAATATCAATACCGGTTTCAATGATGGTGGTACACACCAACAGGTTAAAACGCTGATGATAGAAGTCATTCATGATGCGTTCCAGTTCCCGTTCGCGCATTTGTCCGTGAGCGACAATGATCCGGGCTTCCGGAATCAGCTTTTCTAAATCAGCGGCGACTTTATCAATAGTTTCAACCTGATTATGCAGATAGTAGGCTTGTCCGCCACGCATAATCTCACGTAATACCGCTTCGCGGATCGCCGAGTCATCCTGCTCCCGGACAAAAGTTTTAACCGCTAACCGGCGTGCGGGTGGGGTGGCAATGATGGATAAATCACGCATGCCACTCATCGCCATATTGAGAGTCCTTGGTATTGGAGTGGCGGTCAGGGTCAGAATATCAACGTCGGCACGCATGGCTTTGACCTTTTCCTTCTGACGAACCCCGAAGCGGTGTTCTTCGTCAACAATCAGCAGTCCGAGATCTTTATAAACAATATCGCTGGAAAGCAGTTTATGTGTGCCGACTAAAATGTCGACTTTCCCTTCAGCCACGTCTTCAATGATCTGCTTCTGTTCTTTCGCGGTTTTAAACCGGGAGAGGACTTCAACGCGAATCGGAAGGTTCGCAAAGCGATCACGGAAATTCTCAAAATGTTGCTGAGCCAGAAGGGTTGTCGGTACCAATACCGAAACCTGCTTTCCGTTGTCTGTTGCGACAAAAGCGGCACGCATGGCAACTTCGGTTTTACCAAAACCTACGTCACCACAAACCAGACGGTCCATGGCTTTATTCTGACACATGTCCGAAAGTACGGCATTAATAGCCATCGCCTGATCATCCGTCTCGTCAAACGGGAAACTGGATTTAAAGCTGGCATATTGCTCCCGGTCGAGCTTAAAGGCAAAACCGGGTTTCAGTTCGCGTTTGGCATAAACATCGAGCAGTTCGGCCGCCACATCCCTGACTTTTTCCGCTGCTTTGCGCCGGGCTTTCGTCCAGGCCTCTCCACCCAGCTTGTGTAATGGTGCATTTTCTTCTGCGCCGCCTGAATAACGGCTGATAAGGTTTAATGATGAAACCGGAACATAAAGTTTCGCATCGTTCTGATATTCAAGAGTGACGTATTCAGTAGCAACGCCGCCGGCTTCAATCAGTTGTAATCCTAAATAACGTCCGATACCGTGATCAATGTGCACGACCGGCTGTCCCGGTTTTAATTCGGCCAGGTTACGAATGATAGAGTCGCTATTGGTTACGCGTTTATCTTTTTTACGTCTCTGGATGACCCGGTCACCCAGAAGGTCACTTTCACAAATCAGGGCGGTGTTATTCTGGCTGAAAATACAACCATGTTCTGCCGAACCGATGATCAGCGTGAATTTTTCTTTTCCGGTCAGAGCCAGATCAAGCTGTGCATAGCCGGCCGGACGAATTTTAATCTGTTGCAGCAGTTCCAGCAGCGCTTCCCGGCGTCCTTCCGATTCAACCGAGAAAACCACTTTCCCATCAAATTGTTCGCAGAATTTTCTCAGTTGGCCCAGCGGTTCCTTATTTTTGTGCTGAGCCTGTAAATCTGGTAATGCGGCAACCGGCGCATTACTTCTTCCGGCTTTAACATCAATGCTCTCGGCGGAGAGGTGAGTCTGGCCGTAGTCTTTTAAATGACTGTAGAGCTCATCTTTTTTCAGCCATAGCTGATGTGGTTCCAGCAGCGGACGTAATGGGTCAACTTTACGTTGTTCATAGCGGTTAGACGCGTCATTCAGGAAATAATCAATGGCAGGCTGAATATCACCTAATATGACTAACTGAGTATCCTGAGGGATATAATCAAAAAGTGTTTCAGTGTGATCGAAAAACAGAGGCTGCCAGTATTCAATCCCGGCGGGCCATGTTCCCTTAGTAACCTGCATATAGACGGATTCAGGCTCACGGCGGGTTTCGAATTGCTGACGCCAGCGGTTACGGAAACTTTCAATCGCTTCAGCCGTGGTTGGGAGTTCATGGGCCGGTAACAGGCGAATTTCATTCACCACTTCGATTGAGCGCTGGTTCTCCGGATCGAAAGTGCGGATGGAATCGATATCATCATCAAGAAAATCAATACGATATGGATAACTGCTCCCCATAGGGAACAGATCTAAAATAGAACCTCTGCTGGCATATTCACCCGGACCAAATACCTGATCAGTATGGCGGTAACCGGAATTCTCCAGTTGTTCGCGCATTTTTGTTATCGAAAACTGATCGCCCACTTTGACCATCAGCGTTGACTGAAGTAAGAAATCTCTGGGTGACTGGCGTTGCAGCAACGTGCTGACCGGAGTGATGGTAATACCCTGTTTCTGTCCGGGCAGTTGATATAAACGCAGAATCCGTTCTGAGATGATCTCCTGGTGAGGTGAAAAACTGTCATAGGGGAGTGTCTCCCAGTCGGGAAACAGAGCGACCGGATGATGGCAGAACTGTTCAATTTCCTGTTGCAGCTTGACGGCACTTTGAGGATCGGGAGTGATCAGCACGGTATGCGAACGGTGCTGATTAGCCAGTAGTGCTGCAGAGTATGCTAGGCTTGCACCCGTAAGGTTACCAATTGCTTTTTTATCGCCTGCGCCGGCAGGGAGTTCAATTGGCAGTAAATTAGGTTTATTCATTGCTGGTTTACTTTGTGTCTCTTTCGATAGAACGCTGGCGAAGTAGTTTTTGTTGTTGATGTAGTGCCGCTTTGATGATCAGATCCTGATCAATATCCCGCATCAGATCATATCTAACTGAAATATGGAATAAATCATCTACCTCAACACATTCGCAGACATGAGCATAGCAGTATATTGCCGCAGCGGGATCGTCGAGGAACATTCTGACCCGGACTAAACTGTTTTCCTGCAGTGGTGTGGTACTGGTATACGTCAGCTGACTGGCTCCGAATGAGCGGGTTTTATAGCGAAACTCGGGAACATCCTGTTGAGAAAGCATATAGGTGAGCAACAGGTTTAATTTGCTGTTTTGCGTATCAAGCAACTGGATCACCTGTTTGAAATCATTATTTCTCAGTTCTGCGCGTGCCATATCACTCAGATGATCAAGATGGCTGAATTCATTGGCGATGATAAAGGGTGCCGGAACTTCTTCCCCGAACTGTTCTTCTGATGGCAGAACAAATTCGTTTGCCAATGGTTCGATATTTACCGTTATTGCATGGTGAACAGTGAAGTATTCTTGATCAATCATGGCGCATTCCTTGTTAAGCGGTATATTGATTATCGTCATAGCTCGCCACATATCAAGAAATTCAGTCAGCATTTGTATGAATTAACAGGGAATTGGCAAATTAGTACTACAACCCGAGGCGGTTTCTCGTTAAAGTACAGCGAGTCTTATTTATTGGTTTTGAGCATGTTTCATCCGATTTCTGTATTTATTGGTCTGAGATATTTAACCGGACGTTCGGGGGACAGGTTTAGCCGCTTTGTCTCTTATATGTCGACTGCCGGGATCACTATCGGAGTGATGTCACTGATCACGGTATTGTCGGTCATGAATGGTTTCGAATCTCAGCTAAAGTCACGTATTCTGGGGGTGTTGCCTCAGGCCATTGTTAGTGAAACATCAGGCGGGACAGAGTGGAGTGACAGTCCCGGCTTTTTAAATCAGTTTCCTCTGAATCAGAGTCCGCAGCCGCTGGTCCGCAGCGAATCCGTCATCCAGAGTGCCAGCGAATTAGGGGCCGGTTTGTTATTAGGTGTAGTGCCATCAAATTCCGAACCTGTTGCCCGGTATATGATTGCCGGATCATTTTCTCATCTCAGAACCGACAAATATCAGGTGCTGCTCGGACAGCGCCTGGCGCGGACGCTTGATGTCTCTGTCGGGGACAAAGTTCGCATTATGGTGACTCAGGCGAGTATTTTTACTCCGCTGGGGCGCATTCCAAGCCAGCGCAACTTTATCGTTGCCGGTATTTTTAATACCGGTTCGGATGTTGACGCCCAGCTGATGATTACCAATATATCCGATGCACAAAAGTTGTTGCGCTATTCTCCGTCGACCATTTCGGGATGGCGTCTGTTTTTTGATGATCCGTTTATGGTCGCTGACCTGTCGCACCGCGCTCTTCCGGATAACTGGCAGTGGAGTGACTGGCGGGAACAACGGGGTGAATTATTCCAGGCCGTGGGTATGGAAAAAAATATGATGGGATTAATGCTGGGTCTGATTGTGGCGATTGCTGCCTTTAATATTATATCGGCTTTGATTATGGTGGTGATGGAAAAACAGGCAGAAGTTGCGATATTAAAGACTCAGGGTCTGTCCAATTACGCGACTATGCTGGTATTTGTTGTGCAGGGGGCAAGCAGCGGCGTTGTTGGTGCGCTGGTCGGAGGCATTTCCGGGGTCATCCTTGCTGATAATCTGAATTCGGTACTGAATGTTACCGGCGTGAATTTACTTGCGACCGGAGAGGGGCTTCCTGTCGTTATATCACCGGTACAAATTATGGTGGTCGTCACTTTAACCGTGGTGTTAGGTATTTGTGCGACTCTGTATCCATCCTGGCGAGCGGCCGCCGTCAAACCCGCTGAGGCTTTAAGATATGAGTAATCTTCTCACATGTAATGATGTTACTAAGGTTTACAGGGAAGGCAAGATGTCAACTCAGGTCCTTAAAGGTGTGAGTTTTTCTCTGGCCAAAGCAGAGTTATCGGCCATTGTCGGATCGTCCGGTTCGGGGAAAAGTACCTTACTGCATCTGCTTGGCGCTTTGGATACGCCGACCTCGGGCGATGTGGAGGTCTTAGGTCAACTGCTGTCCGAGCTGAATCAGAACCAGCAGGCTAAGTTTCGTAATCAGCATATTGGTTTTATTTATCAGTTTCATCATCTGTTAGCTGATTTTTCCGCATTGGAAAATGTGGCTATGCCCTTACTGATTTCCGGAATGAAAGTAACTGAGGCGACCAACCAGGCGAGGACATTACTTGGCCGGGTAGGTTTATCCCACCGTACCGAACATCGTCCGGGAGAGCTATCAGGCGGTGAACGGCAGCGGGTCGCGATCGCCCGGGCATTAATTAACCGTCCGGCATTGGTTTTAGCCGATGAACCGACCGGGAATCTGGATCATCATACGGCATTATCAATTTATGATTTAATGCGGGAACTGAATCAGGAATCGCAAACCGCATTTCTGGTCGTGACTCATGATCAGGAGTTGGCGCTGAAAATGGATCGGCAATTTACCATGCAAGATGGTTTGCTGGTGTAGGAGCGCGGATGTTTGTTTCATTATCTCTGTTTATCGGGCAACGTTTCAGCCGTTCGAAAAAATGCAATAAGCTGGTTTCGTTTATTTCACTCTCATCCACGCTAGGTATTGCCTTCGGGGTGGCGGTTATCATTATCGGTTTATCCGCTATGAATGGTTTTGAAGCCGAGTTGCAGAAGCGTGTGCTGTCGGTTATTCCACATGGTGAATTTGAAGCGGTCGAGCAGCCGATTGCTGACTGGCGGGCTGTAAAGTCTCAGTTATTAAAGAATCCCCATATCGAAGCCGCCGCTCCCTACATTCGTTTTACCGGTTTGGCAGAAAAAGGAAATAAATTAAAAGCGGTTGTGGTAAAGGGCGTGGATATTACGCAGGAGCGCCAGGTTTCGGATCTGCTTGATTTTGTCAGACAAGGGGAGATGGTAAATGTTCACAGCGGAGATAATCAGATTATTCTCGGACAGGGCCTGGCGGATTATCTGGGAGTAAAAACGGGTGAATCTCTCACTCTACTGGTTCCGCCTGAAAGCGAATCAAAATCACTTAAATCACCACGGCGGATCCGCGTAAAAGTGGCGGCAATCTTTTCCCTCAATGGACAGATTGACCATAATATGGCGATTATCCCTTTGGCTGACGGGCAAAATTATTTAGGTATGGGTAACACGGTACACGGTTTGTCGATCCGCGTCGACGACGTGTTTAATGCGATGAATATCGTGCGTGATGCCGGCAATACCCTGAATGTTTTTGTCTATCTGCGCAGTTGGGAATATCAGTATGGTTATCTTTACCGGGATATTCAGATGGTACGTACGATCTTATATCTGGTAATGATTTTGGTCATCGGTGTTGCCTGTTTCAATATCGTTTCTACTCTGATGATGGCAGTGAAAGACCGGGCCGGAGATATTGCGATTTTACGTACGATGGGGGCCAGTGATGGTCTGATCAAGCGGATTTTTATGTGGCAGGGGTTATGGTCCGGAATTACCGGGAGTTTGTTTGGCGGTGTTACCGGTGTTGCCGTGGCCGGTAATTTAACCGCTATCGTTAAAGTGCTGGAGAATCTGGCCGGACACAAGTTTTTGTCGGGCGATATCTACTTTGTTGACTTTTTACCGTCACAGGTCGACTGGAAAGACTTGGTATTAGTATCGGTGACGGCGATTGTACTGAGTCTGATGGCTACCTGGTATCCGGCCAAGCGAGCCAGTCACCTTGAGCCTGCATCGGTATTATCCGGGAAATAAGCCTCATCACTATTACTCTGAATTTGTCGTTATGCCATTACCTGAATTGCCGGAGATTCTATTAAATCTTCCTGCCAGTTAACAAAAATTCACAGCAAATTATGTAACAACAGGCGCATTCTCCGCGCCTGTTGTTGCAAATGAATATCTTATCGTTAAGTGTCACTGCTTGCTTTCCGTTATCTTAAGCGGCGTTTCTGCCAGCTTCTGACAACGGAATAACGCCATAACCAGTGGATTCCGAAATACCCGACTGCAGCTGAAATTAAACCACAGAGAACACAGCCGATAATTAACGGTGGGGCAATCGTCGACATCTGCTCCGACAGAAATGTCCAGCTAAGCTCAAAATGGAAGCTGTTATGAGGCATATGAAGCACGATAGTTCCCAGTTTATAAGCAAAGTAATAAATCACAGGCATGGTAACCGGATTAGTAATCCATACCAGCGCCACGGAAAGCGGAAGGTTGACACCTGCAACAATAGCAAATCCTGCCGCCATCAGCATCTGAGTGGGCAGCGGAATAAAGGCGGTAAATAAACCAATAGCAAAGGCCCCGGCGGCAGAGCGACGATTGAGACACCATAAGTTAGGGTTATACAAGACGTTACCAAAAATACGTAACGCCTTCTGGCGTTGAATGACCTCTCG
>JBNKRC010000049.1:0-11768 GCA_050296215.1 Vibrio sp.
CGGGGGCTCTCCGACAGCTTTTGAACGGTAGATGGTGTATTCGGGGTTTTCGTCAGCAAACAGAGAGATGGTCATCTGTTTCGGGTAATCACCGGCGGTCGGGATCTTATAATTCATCGGGCTGTTGCTCAGCAGCTGTCCGTTTTTATCCCACAGCAGCTCTTCACTGGTGAGCCAGCCAAGCCCCTGAACAAACGCGCCTTCAATCTGTCCGGCATCAATAGCGGGATTCAGACTGGAACCGACATCATGCAGAATATCAACACGATCCACGCCCATTTCGCCGGTTAACGTGTCTATGGTTACTTCTGAACAGCATGCGCCCAGAGCAAAATAGTAGAATGGACGGCCGGAAGCCGTTTCCCGGTTATAGCTGATACCCGGGGTGCGGTAAAAACCGGTGGCCGATAATGGGATCTGACTGATATAAGCCTGTGCGATCAGTTCTCTCCATGACAGATCCTGCTTCAGTCCGTAAATTTCCCCGTTGTTGATTGTCAGTGGCTGAGCCACACCGGCACAGGGGTAATGGTCACGGGCGAAATCCAGCAGTCGCTGTTTAATGGTTAATGCAGCCCGGTATGCTGCCATGCCATTTAAGTCGGCACCGGACGAGGCTGCGGTTGCCGAGGTATTGGGCACTTTATCGGTTCTGGTTGAGGTAACCAGGACATCATTCAGCGGGATCCCCAACACCTGAGCAACAATCTGCTGTATTTTGGTGTGTAATCCCTGGCCCATTTCGGTTCCGCCGTGAGAAACCATCACTGTGCCGTCGGTATAAACGTGGATTAAGGCACCGGCCTGATTGAGGTGCTGCGCCGTGAATGAGATGCCGAATTTAACCGGTGTCAGTGCCAGACCTCTTTTTAATACCGGGCTTGACCGGTTCCACTGAGTGATTTGGTTGCGACGTTTGCGGTAGTCACAGCTTTGTGCCAGTTGCTGAATAATCTGTTGCAGGGTGCGGAACTGCTTCACTTCCATCCCGTAGGGCGTGATATTTTTCCCTTCCCGGTAAAGGTTTTTCAGGCGGATATCCAGCGCATCTTGACCGACAGCAATGGCAAGTTGCTGGATGGCTTTCTCGATCGTAATGATCGCCTGCGGTCCGCCGAATCCGCGAAACGCGGTATTGGAGACCGTATCGGTTTTTAAACGATGCCCCTGAATGCAGGTATCTCCGAGATAATAGGCGTTTTCCGCGTGGAACATCGCCCGGTCAACGATGGCGTTTGAAAGGTCCGGTGAATGGCCGCACAAGCCATTCAGTTCAATATGAGCCGCTGATATTTCGCCTCCGTTGCCGGCCGCAAGGTGATAACGCTGATAGAAAGGGTGGCGTTTACCGGTTACCACCATATCAACCCGCCGCGGCAGACGCAGTTTTACCGGATGCCGGGTCTGAAATGCGCCCAATGCGGCCAGGCATGCCCATTGCGCTGCTTGACTCTCTTTTCCGCCGAAAGCTCCGCCCATACGGCGCGTATCCACCGTTACCTTATTCAGACTGAGGGCAAGCACTTGTGCAACCTGCTTCTGAATTTCCGATGGATTCTGGGTTGAGGAGCGTAAAAACATCCCCCCGTCTTCGGTCGGTTCCGCCAGACTTATCTGACCTTCCAGATAAAAGTGCTCCTGACCGCCGGTATGCATCTCTCCCGAAATTTCAATTTCAGCCTCAGAGAACGTCTGTTCAGCAATGGGTTTACCCATCTGATGACTTGGTAACAAGGGTTCCGGCGGGGCGGTAGGGTCATAGTTTAAAGTCAGATTGGTATTCTCTTCATATTCTATTCTTGCCCGTTTTGCTGCCTGCCATGCCTGTTGATGACTTTCGGCAATGATCAGCGCAACCGGCTGACCGAAGTAGCGGACTTCCCCATCAGCCGCCAGAAGAGGATCCCCCGGACTGAGTATGCCGATGTCCTGATTACCCGGAATGTGGCTGGCGTCCAGAACCCGGATAACGCCATCTGCCTCTGCAACCGCAGACAGGTCGAGCCGGGTAATGTTTCCTTTTGCAATCGCGGCGCAGATAAGCGACGCATGTAAGCAGTCTGCCGGGGTGACATAATCATCGACATAAGGCGCTGCGCCGCACACGTGTCGGTCGGCACTTTCGTGTTTAACCGGCTGGCCGACAACCCGTGAGGTGGCTGATTCTGGATCACGATTGGTTTCGAAGGTTAATTTACGCATTCCGGGTCACCCTTGTGGCAATGTTCTGCGTTTCGAAATAAAAGCGCTGCAGTAGATTTTGCATCAGCCTGATCCGGTAACCGGCGCTGCCCCGGACATCGCTGATTGGCTGAATTATGTCGCTGATATGCTGTTTGGCATTATCAATAACCGACTGGCTGAGAGGCCGGTTAAGGAACAGTGCTTCCAGAGAGGAGAGTCTGGCGGATTTGGCGGCAACACCTCCGGCGGCGATAATACATTCGGATATAAGATGATTCTCATCCGTGGTGATATTGATGGCGAGTACCACGGTCGAGATATCGTCTTCATAGCGTTTGGAGACTTTATAGATGGCGTGCCTCTGACTGGTTTTTAACGGAGGAAGATGGATGGCGCTGATCCACTGATCCGCTTTAAGCCGGGTCTGACGGTAGCCGACGATATAGTCCTCCGGATGAAACAAGATCCGCTGTGAGCCGTCATCGACTTCAATCAATCCGTTGAGGCTGATGAGTAAAGGCGCAATATCGCCGATTGGAGACGCATTACCCAGACTGCCGCCCAGTGTGGCACGGTGGCGGATAGCTAAACTGCCCATCCGTTCAAGGATTTCATCGGTGGACGGAAAATGCTGCTTCATAAAGTTGTGCACCCGGTAAACCGGAACCGCTGCGCCGATCCTCCAGCCGGCAGACGTCTTTTCAATGGTGATGAGATCATCGACTTCAGTGATATCAATCAGTTCAGGCAGTGGATTGAGTTTCTGCGTCACTTCCAGGGATAAATCGGTGCCGCCGGCGATGATTCTCGCCTGAGGAAAAGCGCGGCGGGCCTGAGCAAGTTGTTGCCGGGTTACTGGTTTTACATAGTGTGCCTGACCGGATAACAGGGGAGCGACACTTTTCATCCAGCGGATAACGTCCTCTTCATAAACGGCGAGCGGATCGTTTACCGGGTTTGACGCCAGGGCTTGTGCCGCTTCAATAAGAGGCCCGTATCCGGTACAACGACATAAATTGCCCGCCAGAAAATCGACCGGTTTCTCCGGAAGCGGAATTTGTTTGGAAAGGGCATACAGCGACATAATAAACCCCGGCGTGCAAAATCCGCATTGCGAGCCATGTTTATCAGCCACCAGCTGTTGAACCGGATGCAGTTTGTTACCCTGTTTTAAGTATTCGACGGTGATAACCTGTTTGCCGTGGAGAGAATAGAGTGGTGTGATACAGGAGTTCATCTGCCGGTGGCGCAGCGACTGATTTTCATCGAGATCGGCCACCACGACGGTACATGCGCCGCAGTCTCCGCTGGCACATCCTTCTTTGGTGCCGGTCAGGTGTCGTTCTTCACGCAAATAATTCAAAAGCATGGTGTCGGCTTTTGCCGTTGTAACCTGCAGAATATCGCCATTAATCATCAGCTCTAACATAGTTTCCCCGGCCTGAAAGCTCGATAAAACGTCGGCTTACAGTAAATGCAATGTACAGAAATGAGATTAATTTAAGTATAGGCGATAATGGGTGATTTGAATGAAGAACCGCCAGGAGTTCTGCTAAATCAAAGACCTGTACCAGGCACATACAGAGGTACAGGTTTGGATAAAGTATTGCCTAAGTGCCCAATAAGTGTTACAGCGTCACCGTCTTTAGTACGTCAGCGATACGCTTAACACCTTCAGTAAGCTGTTCTGGCTTAGCGTTGGTGAAGTTCAGGCGCATGCCAGCCTGTGCGCTTTCTGTGTCCGGATAAAAGACCGGAGACGGTACAACTGCCACGCCGTTTGCGAGCAGTTTTTTCGCCAGTGCAAAAGTGTCACAGTCGGGATGGGTCAGCCAGATAAACATCCCTCCTTCGACCGGCCTGATTGTGCATGTGTCTGGTAGCTGTCTACGCAGTTCCGAAAAGAGGATGTCGTGGCGTGATTTGTACAGCTTTTTGATTTTATTCAGATGCTGTTCAAACCCTTCATGCTGTAATAAACCGGCGAGCAGCGCCTGCATCGGAACGCTTGAATGAAGATCGGCCCCTTGTTTTACTTTAATCATCGGTTCTAAATAGCTTCGTTTACCGGTTACCGTTCCCATACGCAGACCCGGAGACGCTATTTTTGAAAACGAACGCAGTACAATCGAATTCCCGGGACAGAAGTCGGAAACCATCGCAATTGTTTCTCCGGAAAAACGTAGTTCACGATAGGGGGCATCTTCAATCAGAGTGACATTGTATTTAATACACAGATCTGCGACCTGTTTGCGGGTTTGCAGAGTCCAGCAGATACCGGTCGGGTTGTGGAAGTCCGGTACGGCATAGAACATTTTTGGCGAATGTTGTTTAAAGTATTGTTCAAGTTCTCCGATATCCGGGCCCGCTTCAGTTTGTGACACTGTGACGATGTTGGCTTCAGCCAAACCAAACACCTGCATAGCACCGAGGTAACTTGGGGCTTCCATCACTACGGTATCCCCGGGATTGATATAGGCCCGGGCAATCAGATCCAGCCCTTGTTGAGAACCGGTACAAATCATGACCATATGCGTATCAGGCAGCCGGAATCGTTGTGCCAGATGGTCTAACAAAGGTGCGTAACCTGCGGTTGCACCATATTGAAAAACGTCAGGTCTGTCAGACAGCCCTTCCAGTGTCGCTTTCATCAGATCAATCGGAAAGGTCTGCGCATCAGGCAGACCTCCCGCAAGTGAAATGACGTTTTTATCACTGGCCGCGGCAAGGATTTCACGAATATAGGAAGATTGAATCTGTTGTAGTGATTTGGCTGTTTCCATGATGTGCTCCCGGATTGGTAACTGTTTTGATTGACAGCATGGTACAAGTTGTTGGCAAAAAATGTTTGTCCGTTTATGCTCATAAGTATGTCCATTTATGCTATTTATCCCCTATGAACCGACAGCACATTTCGAGAATAAATGATGTTCTCTATTACATTCATAAAGATATCAGTAAGGAGCTGTCGGCCAGGGAACTGGCGGATGTGGCGGCATACTCCGAGCAGCATTTTCACCGGATATTCAGGCAGGTTGTTGGTGAGTCAGTTCATCAGTATATACGGCGTACACGAATGGAATATGCGGCTAATCAACTGATGTTTGATACGACTTCGTCGCTATCCGATATTGTGACTAAGTGTGGTTTCAGTTCGCTTTCATCGTTTAGCCGGGCATTCAATGATACGTTTAAGATGTCGCCCGGAGAGTGGAGAAAGCATGATATTCAGGTTTCTGACAAGCCATATTTAACTGATCCTGAAATCGCACAAGGCTATCGTCAGGTCGCCGGCCTGCCTCTGCCTGCACCTGAAATAGCCGAAGTACCGCAGCGTATGGTGGCTTACGTCAGACATCAGGGTTACAACCGTTCCATCAAACATGCCTGGCTGATTCTGAAAGCGTGGGCAGAATCTGAAAATCGGGACTTCTCAACTCAGTTTGGTTTACATCACTCAAATCCGGCCTGGATCGATCTGGATAAATGCCGTTATGTGGCCTGCATTGCGATTGATTCACCGGTAAAAATCCGTGGCGTAGTGAACCAACTGGTGATACCCGGAGGATTACATGCGGTATTCCGTTTACGGGGAATGTATGGTGAATTGTTGCCTCAAATCAGTCAGATTTTAGAAAACTGGCTTCCGCAATCCGGCTTTCGTCTGCGGTCAACGCCAGCTTACGTTCATTATCATCAGAATCATTTCCTGAATGACAAAGAAGAGTTTGAGCTGGATTTTTATCTGCCCATTAGTTTTTTCTGAGAAAAGCGGCGGGCAGAGTCCATGTGGTTATCCGGGGAGTCTGAGAAATTCAGTCACCTTCATCGCACAGCTTACCAATGTTCATGACGGGCTGCTGTTCTGTTACCTGATGATCAAAGGTATTTGCTGCATCGGTTTGACTGTGAATCAGCTTAACAATCTCTTCTTTTGGAAGGGATTTGTAAAAATACCATCCTTGCACGGAGGCCGTTTCATCCTGCGCGGTGATCATGCCGTACTCAGCCTGAGTTTCTACCCCTTCAAAGATCACCTGTTTTTCCAGCCGGCTTATCATGTTCAGAATGGACAAAACAAAATTTTTCTTTAAGTCGTTAGTCAGGGAATGGGTAAACACCCGGTCGATTTTTATGATGTCAAAGTCAATTTCAGTCAACCATACCAGGTTGGCAAGACCGGTACCAAAATCATCCAGTGAAATCTGAAACCCGTAAGTTTTCGCCTTGGTTGAAAAATCAGCTAAATTCCTGAGTGGAAGTTTTATCCGTTCAGTAATCTCAATTTTAATTTGATACGGTTTGATATCGTAGACTTTGAGCATATTCATCAGAAAATCCAGGTACTCTTCACTTTGGATTTCAAATGCGTCAACATTGATGGCCAGATAAAAATCCCGGTTATCTTCGAGTATCGGCGCCATACTTTTGATGGCCGCAGTCACGCTGTGATAGGCGACTTCCGGATATAATCCCAGCTCAGTCGCTATATTTAAAAGGAGTTCGGGCGAAACCATGCCATACACATGATCATGCCACCGGATCAGACTTTCTACTCCAATTATCTTACCTGTTTTCACACTTAAAATTGGCTGATACTCCATATACAGCTTTCTTTTTTTTATCGCTTTTCTCAGCCTGAATTCCATGGAGTTGCGTTTCTCAAAATACGACTGCCATGAATAGGATACGAGTAAACTGACGAAAAAACAGAGCAGAATAATAAACGGATAGGTATAAGGACTGTAATAGAAAATGCCGGCCCGTTTATTATAGGTATAGACGCAATATGAATAGGTTTTACTGCATAATGTCGTATTCAGATTGGAAGCCGGAATCAGGGCATTTTTCTGCCAGCCGGAATCATAAGCTAAGAAAACGTGATTCCGGGAGGTGGTTTTGATCTCGTAGGAAAAGTGACTCTCTTTATTGGTGAATTGGCGGAATGCCAGAGGATCGGTGAAGGCAACAATATTCTTATATCTGTTAACGTCCAGACTTTGATTCACGGGAAAGAGACCGGGAACCGAAGAATATAACTCAATCCCACTCGGGGCTAAATAATAACGAGGGGGCAAAGAAGATGGGTAAGATAGTTTTCCCCAGTTGGCGGTACAAAAAACTTTATTGTCTGCGACCAGTCCCAGATCATACACGTGAGTATATTTTCTAGTGATTTTTCTCAGTGTATTGAGCTTCAGGTCTGAGCAATTGTTCACGTCACTGGACTTTACATCTCCAATTGCTTTGACAAGATGTGAAGAAATCTGCTCGGCGTGTGTCAGGAGCTCGGACGCGAAATAGTTTTGCTCTTCCTGCTGAACTTTCTCACAAAACTGGTTAGTAAGAAATATCAAGACAAGGAAAACAACNGCGGAGGTCGAAGCGCGACCAACTATCCATTTTTTCATATAAACTAATTAACTAAAAAATATAGGTTTAATGATTCATACCAAACGGTGTGCCTGAATTAATTTAAAGGTTTTATTTTCATATTCGTAGTGAAAAATACAGCAGTTGGTAAACCCTTTTTTTGTCTCTTCCGCCGGATCCTGCCAGTGTGAAAGAAATTGCTTACAGGCTCCTGCATGAGAAACGGCAAGTACACTGCTATGGCAGGGTTGCTCCATTATTTCAATACAGGTTCTCACCACTCGTTCACGAACCTGCGGGCGGGACTCTCCGCCGAATTGCAGGTAATGGGTTTCGCGCATGGAGACATCAGGATGGAGATCTTCACTTTCACCTTCATAGAGGCCAAAATTCATCTCCTTCAGTCCTTTAAGGCGCTTATATGGCATTCGGTTCCGGGTGACGATTTCTGCGGTATCGCAGCTACGTTCCGAAGTAGAACTGTACAGGTGGGTGAGATTGATATTGTCAAAAAATTCAGCAACGCTTTCCGCTTGTTTGATTCCGTTTTCGGTCAGAGGAGAATCACTCCATCCCTGGATTTTGCGCCGTACGTTGAACAGAGTCTGACCATGACGCATTAAGTAAAAATCCTTTTTCATTGCGGAATAACCTTATGCATTGTACGAGTAGGTGCATACTGTAAACGATTTTAGTTGCAATAAAAATGGTCTAGTTACAAATATAGCAATAATACCAATTCCATTAATTATCCAGACAAAATGGTTTCGTTCCATAAATTGCTCAAATTGGGTGGAGGGGGGGGAGCTGAAGGGAAAATCCCCGGCTGCATACTATTCGCCCGGGGATTGGACTGTCTGAAGATAAACTCCCTGAATGGGCTGGCATCAGGGGGGGCAGATAGCTATTTAACTAAATGTTTTTCAGCAATCGCTTTTACTTTTTCTACACGGTTTGTATATTTTTCCTGATCAACCAGATAATCGGTAGTCATCCAGGTATTTACGATTTCATGCGCAATAGCGGAACCGATGATTTTGCCACCAAGACACAGAACATTTGTATTTGAGTGAGAGCGGGCAAGTCCTGCACAGAACGGGTCCTGACATACCGCTGCATAAACACCATAAATCTTGTTGGCGATCATCGCGCTGCCGTAGCCGACACCATCAATAAAAATACCGCGATCAACTTCGCCATTGCTTACAGCTAAAGATGTCGGATAGATAAAATCAGGGAGATCACAGGATTCTTCACTGAAAGGGCCAAAATCAATGACTTCATGGCCTTGGCTTTGTAGCAGTTCAGTCACTTCCTGCTTCATTTTGTAACCAGCGTGGTCACCAGCAACAGCAATTTTCATATTGTACTCCGAATGTAAAATCGGTATTGGCCAAATTATGCAAATACCAGGCGTTAAATGGGTAAGTTGTACTGTTTTATAGGGTGCTGAAACGATTTAGCAAGTGAGGCAAAAAAAATGATCAACACCTGGCAGAGAGAACCGTTCTCAACCAGACAGACCACTTACGATCAGCTTTAAGCTATAAACAAGTTTTATGAGAACTAGTTTAGTCTTTCACTGGCGTGATATCTATAAGAAATGTCACTGTTTGTGTGCGGGATATAAAAGATTTTCGATAATTTTTACTGAAAAATGCAACCTGATTCACATGTTTTCGATTGACTGATGAATGTTATGATTTCAAGCCGCCCTTTTTGTTATTAATGCAAAGAGTGTAACCGTACTGAAAAAAGAGCGCATTTGCGCTCATTTTTGGTAGTAGGAATTGAGTTTACCGGTGATATCAACAATCTTCCGGTGGTAGAAAAACTGCACCATTTGCATATCGAGTTGAGGGGCAAACCAGACTGAAAGAGAACGGCCTTTAACATGTGTCTGTTCAAGCCGGATGGTGTCAAACTCACCTAATTTGGTCTTAATTTTTTCGTGACCTTTAACTTCGAAGTAGTAGTGGCTGACATCAGTTGACGTCTGCATATAAAAATCGAACTGATCCTGACCGGAAAGCAATCCCCGACGTACCTGCAGGAACATCGAATTCAGTTCAGTGATTTGTCCGTCAGGCTGATTAAAATGGATCTTTTGGCTATCTTTAATAATTTGCGAACTATGGGAGTCGTCAGCAATAGTTCCTTTGACTTTTATATTGTCAAAGCCACTGGTCCGGCGGTCAAATGAGACCGGCTTGAACCATTGGTTATCGTCCTGCCAGTCTATAATCGAGTTCTGATATCCCCCGAGTTTTAGAAAAAGAAATGAAAGATCAGCGGAAAGACTGACATAATACCGGGAGTCATAGCGACGTTCATCCCGGTTTATCTTGCCAATTTTGGTACTTTTAAAATAGACGTCATAGACAAATCGTTTATGGGTAATGTCCATTGCGTCATTAATAGAAGCCTTCGCGAAAACTGCGGGCGAAATAAACAGGCATGCTGTCAGGCAGAATAGTCCAATTTTTCTAATCATTGATTTCCTGGTATGAACGTAATAATAGTGGTTTTTAGTATGACCACATATAAAACAGGATGTTCTGTTTAAAATGAATATTGACAGAAAATTTGAATATAAAAAATAGTTATTGAGAAAATATGACAGAGCCGGCATTAAGCCGGCTCAGCGTTGTTATGAGGTTTGGAGAAGGTTGATTTAACCAATCATCAGCTGCGCTTCTACCGATTCGTTCAGTACGACCATCTGAGCGCGTTTAAAGAAGTTAAAATCCGTTGCCGTTGCGCTGGTATATGCGCCCATCATACGGCCTACGATCAGATCACCATTATTCAGTTTTGGCAGCATGATGTGTTCGGCAATCACATCAATACTATCGCATGTTGGTCCGGCAAGTACGCTTGGGAATGTTTCGACACTCTCTTTTAGCGCTACAATCGGATAGTCGCCGTGATCAAATAAAATGCCGCTGAATGTACCGTAGATACCGTCATCAAGGTAATACCAGGTTTCACCTTCACGTTCCGCCTGACCCATAACCGATGCAACGCTGGTTACGGCTTCAGCAACGATAAAACGTCCCGGTTCTGCCAGAATCTGCACGGTTTCAGGCAGACGGTTAAGTGCTTCATTAATCGGCATGCAAAACTGATCAATCGGCATCACGTAATCGTTATAGGTAACCGGGAAGCCGCCACCGATGTCCAGTGTGCTCAACGCCGGTAAACCTGACTCGATAACCTGTTCCATCACCAAACGGCAAGCATCAATGGCTTCCACGTATTTGTGCGGATTCGTTGTCTGAGAGCCGACATGGAATGAGAGCCCTTTGATGTGAATACCCAGGTTACGTGCACGTTCAATCAGCTCAATAGCAATTTCTGAGCTGCAGCCGAATTTTTTCGACAAATCGGCAAATGATTCGCTGTTTCTGAAGCTCAGCCGAACCAGAAGTTCAACCTGATCTTTATAGGCAACGAATTTTTCTAATTCATTCATATTGTCGATCACGAATACATTGCAGCCATAGGTCAGTGCATCACGAATATCCTGATCGCGCTTAATCGGGTGGGTATGGATCGTACGTTCTGCCGATACACCACGGGACGCAACCAAATCTACTTCACCACTGGTTGCCAGATCGAAGCAGGCACCTTCGGCCAGCAAGGTATCGACAACGGAAGGGTGTGGGAAAGGTTTAAGTGCGAAGTGCAGTTGAACATTCGGTAATGCATTTTTTAATGCACGATACTGATGACGTACGGTATCACAATCAACAAGCAGTAAAGGCGCACCAAACTGTGCAACGGAAGTTTCAATAAGTGAGATTTTTTCTGCGGACAGAGCAGAAGTATATACAGAAAAGTCTAGTACTGAATTTGCCATGGTGGCCTCCTAAAATAGCAAACTTTCCACGTACGTGTTTATGCCATTGATGTGGAAAGTGGAGCGTCAATAAAAGCGCGTTCGCGCCGTCAAAGTCACTCTTGGATAGTTGCTCTATCGCCTTGCCACAAACAATCTGTGATGTACTCGGATTGGCTATCATCAAGAAGCGCGCTGATAATAAGACCAGTTGTTTTCCTGCGCAATAAAAAATTTACCTATTAATGAAAATAATTTTTTATCATTTAAAATTCAAAATTAGACTGATTTTACCAATTTTCACATTAACAGATAAAACCAGTTTCTAATGGTTTGAACTCTAGACCTCTTATATAAAGAGTAGTTGAGG
>JBNKRC010000050.1:0-11494 GCA_050296215.1 Vibrio sp.
ACCATAGAAGTTAAGGATAATAATAATAATGTGATCGTTAGGGGGTTGTTTTATGCTGAAAAAACGCAGGCAGTCTAAACACCTTTGCAATACAACCGCTGCCAACAGACGTAAACGCAAGCTGGCAAATAACAAACAGAAAGTATTTAACCGCCATAGAGCTTACCTGCTATTTATGGATTAAGATTTTAACTTTCTGAATCAATATCCCACCATCTGTACCGTCGTCTTTCAGTTTCTCATTCAAATACGTCTCAAATGATGGATTGATACCGGATCATGTACCATAGTGTATCGTCCGGGACGACAAAACCCTCAGGGTATTCACATATCCTGAGCGGATTAAGGAATCGAACTCATTTTGATCAGATTATTAATGTCACTGGTATTACTTATCAAAACCTGTTTCAACACCTTCCAAAAGCCTCTTTTCCAGCTGTTTTTTTTCTTTAATTTCTTTGCGTCTGCGTCTGAAGAACTGTTGTAGTTGTTCCCGGCAATCGTCCGCAAGTAACCCACTCTCAACCTGTGCATAGTGATAAGCCGCCTGACTCTCAAACAGGTTCAGAACGGTACCCGCAGCGCCGGCTTTTAAATCAGGAGCACCATAAACAATACGTTTTACCCGCCCGTGTAATAACGCACCGGCACACATAGGGCACGGTTCAAGGGTGACATACATAGTTGTATCGGTAAGACGATAATTTTCCAATAACTGACCGGCTTTCCGTATTACATCAATTTCAGCATGTGCAGTCGCATCGTGCCGGGTGATCGACTGGTTCCAGCCTTCGGCAATGATCTGATCGTCTTTTACCAACACAGCACCGACCGGCACTTCGCCTTGCTTCTCTGCCTGTTCAGCTAAAGCGATTGCCCGACGCATAAACCGGATATCATCCTGGCTAAACTCAACACTCACTAATAACCTCTGCTGCTTTGGGATACTTGAATGCCCGACGTTTTAACACGATGTGGATGTAAATCCAAATGATAGGTGAAATATCCGCAATGGCAATGAGCTCAGACGGACACCAATTCCCCCATAATCTGATTTGTAAAAAACGAAGCAAAGAAGCTAATCACGAATAGCACTTCGGTCAAACTCGCTGAAACGTGAAATCATCGTAGTTGCGGATATGGTGGCCGTTTCACCATCTGCGCCTATCCAACTGGCACTCACCTCAATTTTTTTCAGATTTCCGTCAAACCTGGTCGTAACCACATGTGAGGTCAGAGTAACGCCATCGCTATTAGTAATGGTCGAGGAAGTGATACCGCTGTCAAAACCAGTCACCGACGCCTCAGATAATTCAGACAAGGCACCACGAGTTCGCAACTGCTCAAAATATTCATCAATATGGCGAATGGCATTGAGCTTCTGCCTGGTGTTAAACAGACAAAGATCAATACTTTTTTCAAAGCTCATCAGCCCAAGCACAGCAACACTCAACAACAACAGAGAAACTGAGACTTCAAGCAATGCAATTCCGTGCTGAACAGATCTTACCGGCACCATCATATTAATAACTAAAGACGCCATCTTCCCAGCTACCGGATATCCAGTGCACCGGACGGATATGACGTAATGCCTGTGTAATTAAATCCCGCTGAAAACGGAAATGAAGCCGGCCTTCTATCACCGCATAGGTATTATCTGAACTGATCACTAATCCCCCCAAAGGATTAAAACGTCCGATCTGAAAGTAACTAATCTGTGCCATATCCACTAAATCAGGCTGAGCAGACAGACTGATAAACTGTTTAACCGGCTCTGACACCGACGTTTTGCTCCAGTCGGAAAGCCGCACCAGCCCGCTTTCCGGACTGGTAAACTGCATCAGCATCCCATGAAATACCTGATTACTCTTTACCGCCAACAGACCATTTTGTACCACTAATATAATGCCTGACCGGGAAAACTCCGCTTCAATTGCCAGATTGATTTGCGAGACATCTCCCTCATTAAGTTCACAGCCACCATAAACCCAGATCAGATCTTTTCCCTGATGTATGCGGGCGACAACCTGTTCTGCACAATTGCTGACAAATTCCGCCTCCGGCATTTTCTCCACACGGTCATAACTAAGGGAATTATCCGGTGTTGTTCCGGAAGAAATACGCCCTACCGCCGGAGACATCATTACAGAAAACCACTGCGAAGACGGAACACCAAACAGATCTAAAAACGGATCAAGATTCTTATCATGCAGATAATCGGATTTCGCATGACCGGCGTCAGTGGCAAAAGAGTAGTGATCGTCGGCACAACGCTGCAGTTGTTCGGTGCTATCCGGAAATCCTGAATACGGAAATATGTTCATCTGGTAAGGATGGCGGGTCGTCAGTGACGGCGCTGTGAGACGATGTTTATACCGGATTGCAACGCATTGCCAGTCAAGATTTTCATCCAGTTCACCGGGATCCGGATCGAAATGGGAAGCAAAGGTTAAGACAAGATTGGCACTGGTTTTGATTGCTCCTGATGTATCCGGAGCAGGTAAAATAAACTGTTTGGTCAGCGCTGAGAACCCGCTCAAAGCATGAACCCGTTGAATCAGTTTTCCAGTGACAGTCAGTTCATCGACATCCTCAGCACATTCACTGACATCCAGCGGAAAAACACTGCCGACCTTAGATTTAGCAAACACACACTCAATTGCACCTTCAGCCTGCCACTGATTTGTTAATTGAATCAGACGATGCTCTGCCAGCCGGGCATATTGTAAAATACTCCGGTAAGCCGATAGCGATACCACCAGTACAATCAGTAAAATAAACGTTGTGATCAACAGCGTGGAATACCCTTTTACCGGTTTCATACCCAATTCCTCTGGGTAACGCTGAGTACAATCTTCTGTTGAACAGCCGGATATTTCACACTGGATAAACCAATGGTAACCCGGGTTATGCCACTGGTATGAAACGGGGAATTCAGCGACTGATGAAGGATTGAAAACTGAGTAACCACATACTGGTTTGGATCAAAGACCGAAAAACAAGCGGCAGCGCGGGAAGAAAATTTTGCCTGTTCGTAGGAAAGGGGTTCTGAAGAGTATTTATCGCACAACCTCAGCTTTTTTTCGCCCGGCGAATAGAGGAATACAATATTGCGGAATGCCTGCTCACCTGAGGAGTGAATCTGATACACCATCCCCAATTCAGTCCGTGCCGGATTCACATAAACAATCTGCGCCTGATCGGAAAATGTGACCGGATCTTCCTGATTATACGAAAATCCGGCCCGCTTAAGTTCTTTTTCCACCATAAGGTGAAAATTGAGCAGCTTTTCGCTGATAAGTACGTATTGCTGTACTTCATTTGCCGAAAATAACGTTCCGGACAATACACTAAACAAAGTCAGCACAACAATACTCGCTAATGACAGTGCAGTAACCAGCTCAATCAAAGTTAACCCTTGCTGTTTTTTAACATAACGGAAAGCCATTAACCACCTCCCCGACAGCACATACCCGGATGCGTCCCGCTCCGTATGAGGTAATAATTTTTAATGCAGGCCCATCCGATCCAACGCGACTTAACAATAAAAAGCCACTACTCATTTTACCTTTAACGCCATCAATAAAAATTTGGTTATGCAGGTAGCCTGAATGCATGTCGAAATCCAGGCTGCCCTTATGCTGCTGTAATATCTGACCGGGCTGACCTGTTTTTTTTGAACCGGAACGCAAAACTAATACCCAGCTTTTTTCAGCCTTTGCATCACCTTCATCAATATCAATCCGCAATACCTGATTACGCACCATTGCCAGTGATTTTGCCTCGGAAAGAAAGTTCCGGATCTGAATAGTCGCTGACTTAGATTTCTCCATAGTCAGTGAAGACATCATCCCGGGAATAGTAAAACATAATGAGATAACGATAATCGCGATTACCGCAGTCAATTCTATCAGGGTGAATCCGGATTGGCTGGATTCGGGTGATACGTGAAGTAAAGTCATTCTCAATAAGGACATGGAATAGTCCGTTCCGCCGGACTTATTTTTCCCAATCAACTCGTTAGTAAAACTGATACCAAACGGAAAAACTCATTGATCTAAAACTTTATTAGGATGGTATGATATAGCCGAGTGACCAGATAAAAATAAATTATCATTAATATCGTTAGATGATAACAACGTATTGATTCTCATACGGTTGAATTAAGAATGAAAAACATTGGAATGCAGAATCAGAACAACAAAAGCAATCGATTTCACAACATGGTGACATGGATCGCATTTCCATATAACAGAAAGAGGATACTTTATCGGTTGCAGCAGGCGTGAAAGCCTGCTTTATTAAATATGTTCAACTCAAAAGTCAGAATGTCTAAGGATGAATTTCATTATTCAAAGCTTCAACCAGTACTTTTTCCAGTTGCTTATCTTTAGAGGCGATAACCCTCAGCTGATGTAAGTTCAGCCAAACAATTTCAGCCGGAGTAATAGTTTTGGCACTGGTCAGATAGGTATCGGTCAAAAGCGCACAACAGCCGATTAATTCTCCGGATTCAGCCAGTAGATCGATATTAGGACTCAGAACATCAACCCGGCCATTCATCACTACGGCAATCGCGCTGGCATGCTGATTTTGCCCGTAAATCAGTTCACCTTCATTATAAATTTGCCGCTGCGCAATATGACCCAATGCCATCAACGTTTTGCTCTTAACTCCTGTAGCCCATTTCATTGACTTAAATTGCTGCGAAATTTCTTTGGAGCTGACGTGGTGGGCTTCATGTTTCAGGTTGGCGAGCTGAAATTCCACATCTTTAACTAAAACCTGAGCTTCGCTCTCATCCAGCAAGCCATCGTCGGCCATCGTGAGCAGATGTGAACGCTGAATATTAAGTAAAAGCCGGTGTGCCGAGTGAGTTTCCAGGCTATATGACAAATCAGGAAAATATTCACGCAATGCTTCAATATGGGCTCGGGTCTGTTGTTTATTCGTCTCAATATCGGCAATCGCTTCCTGCGCATCCTGTACGCTGGGCGCAAGATCGTGTATATAGCGGATAATTTCATCCTGAGCCTGAATAAACCCTCGTGCAGTATCATAACTCAGAGCCAGCCGTTCAAAAGACAGCACGACAATGAGCCGGTTTAATATCGGTACCCGGCTGAACATCTGAATATAGTGTGGTGTTTTCCAGAACTGAAACAAACTATTTCGCGGGGCCAGTTTCGGCTCACCATCCAAAGCGATTTCTACTGCATTAATCAGCTGAGCCGCCGCCGTTCCGGTTAACGCCCCCCGTTTAAACTGCGACCAGTAAAATTTACGTTCCGTCTCCAGCATTCTTCTCAGAAAAGCGACTCGTAACTCACCTTCATTCACCTCACTGCCACTCTGAGGTTCATCCGGATTACGAATCTTTTCATACTGCATTTGCAATGCTGTCCAGTTTGCACGCCGCAAAAAAACATTGTGCTGCAGACCTTTCAGCTCCTTCTGCATTCGAAGCTTGATCGCATATCTCGCTTTGTCTAATGCAGCCTGTTTACCGGGCGGTAATTTATCCAGGTTCAGCTTTGCCAGAACCCGGGTCATCGAAGTCGCATTGATCACTATCGTCAAAACCACAATCCCCGCGGTCAGAAACAGGATTTGATCCCCGAGTTCGGCAGATAAAACCGTGCTCTGATTCAGAATCAGCGCCAGTGCCAGAGATACCGCGCCCCGGAGCCCGCCCCAGGCTAGAATGATACCTTTCTCCCGGTTAATCCCTACACCGATCCGTTTTAAAACCGGCATAAAGACCATAATGGCAATCGCGCGTATGACCTGAACCCCCAGATAGATCCCGGCTAAAGTCCACCACCAGCTCGCGACATCCAAACGGATTTTAGTCGCAATAATAATTCCGACCAGAACAAAAATTAATGTATTGGCAATATGAGCCATCATTTGCCAGAAATGATGTAAGAAATCGGCGACTTCCGGCGAAATTCTGGTCCGACCGAAGCTGGCCAGCATCAGGCCTAATGCCACCACGGCCACAACACCGGACACATGGAACATATTCTCGGCAATAAAATAAGCAATATAAGCCGCCGATATCGTCACCGTAATTTCAACCAGAGGCTGATTAAATACCCGGCCAACCCATGCCAGCACAATTCCGGCCACACCGGCCCCGACAAGTAGTCTGAGTACCACAACCATAAAGAACTGGGCACCCACTTCCAGTGCACCGATATTCGCCTGCCCCTCAAAGGCCAGCAGTCCGTAGAATAATGTAAATAAAACGATAGCCGTACCATCGTTCAGTAATGATTCACCCTCCAGCAAGGTTTCTAACCTTTTTCGCGAACTGACTTCTTTTAATAATGACACCACAGCTACCGGATCCGTCGCGGAAATCAGCGCACCAAATAAAAGACATACCGTCCAGGACCAGCCCCATGGAAAGGTGTAATAAGAAAGTCCGGCCGTTAACAGGGTTGTCAGCAATAATCCGGGAACGGCAAGGATGGCGATTTGACTGAACATTCGTTTAAACAAATGCGTTTCCATTCCGAATGCTGATTCAAAAATCAGGGTGGGCAAAAACAGTAACAGGATTAAATGAGGGTCGACATTGGATAAAATTAAGAGGTGTTCGTTCAGATCAGGAAAATGTGCCTGTCCGATACCGGAACGGCTGAACAGCCCAATTATCAGCCCCAGCAGCAATAAGATCACACTGTAGGGTGATTTCAGTACTTTAGCAAAAGACTTAATCAGTGCGCCAACAACCAGAGAGAGCACAACAAAAATAATAATGAGAACGCCGGTATCTGACTCCATGATTAACTCCCCGATAAGGAATTGCCTATCTTTCAGTGTAGTTAAGTAGCGGAAATGTAAAAGCGATCCTCCTTACATTAACTAAAATAGTCAGAAATCCTCACCCGGAACATTGGTTTTACCAATAAAAAAGCCAGATGATCAGTGATCACCCGGCTTCAGTAAAAATAAAACAGAACTTAGCTGGTTAGGTCGTCAAAGAACTTTTTAACACCGCTGAAGAAACCTTCTGATTTTGGTTTATGCTTGCTGGCAGCCTCACCACCGCAAGATTCTTCAAATTCACGCAGCAGTTCTTTCTGACGTGAGCTGAGTTTAACCGGCGTTTCGACGACTAGCTTAACGATTAAATCACCAATAGCACCGCCGCGGACACCTTTAACCCCTTTACCACGCATACGGAACATACGACCGGTTTGCGTTTCTTCAGGAACCTTCAGACTAACCCGGCCGTCAAGAGTCGGAACTTCGACTTCTCCGCCAAGCGCAGCCATCGCAAAACTAACCGGAACCTCACAGTACAGATTATTCCCATCGCGTTCAAAAATATGGTGCTCTCTGACATGAACCTGTACGTACAAATCCCCTGCCGGAGCGCCCATTTCTCCCGCTTCGCCTTCACCGGCTAAACGGATACGGTCACCGGTGTCCACACCGGCCGGAATCTTAACATTAAGTGTTTTGCGTTTCTGTTTACGGCCCTGACCATGACATTCAGTACATGGTTCTTTAATGATCTTACCTTTACCATGACAGGTAGGACAGGTTTGCTGTACCGCAAAGAAGCCCTGACGCATCTGCACCTGACCATGTCCATGACAGGTACCACAGGTTTCGACCGCAGAGCCTTTTTTCGCGCCTGAACCATTACAGGCATCACACTGAACCAGAGTTGGTACTTCAATTTCTTTAGTACAACCGCGAACCGCTTCTTCTAAAGTGAGTTCCATATTGTAGCGAAGATCGGCACCACGTTGCGCTCTGGCCTGACCGCCACCACGGCGACCACCACCAAAAATATCACCGAACACATCTCCGAAAATGTCACCGAAGTCGGCGCTACCGCCGCCAAAACCGCCGCCGCCAAAGCCACCGGCACCCTGTTCAAAGGCCGCGTGTCCGTACTGATCGTAAGCCGCTTTTTTCTGTGGATCAGTTAAAATTTCATAAGCTTCTTTAACTTCTTTAAACTTTTCCGCAGCAGAAGCATCATCTGGATTACGGTCTGGGTGGAATTTCATTGCAAGACGCTTATACGCCTTTTTAATATCACGCTCTGAGGCGTCTTTAGCCACGCCTAATACTTCGTAAAAATCACGTTTTGACATGTTTTTCGTCACCACTTTATAACTACTGCCAAACGACCTCACGCCGTCTTAAAAATGTATCGATTTAGAGAAAGCGTCTACGCATATTCTAATCACTTCTGTATTAAAAATAGATATAACTAAACCACTTATCTAAACGGACACTCATTTTACAAATGAACGGGCGTCAGAGTTCCCTCCGACGCCCGTAAACACTTAAAAAGGTTCAACAAATTAATCTATGAATCAATATCAGAGATTATTTTTTGTCGTCTTTAACCTCTTCGAATTCAGCATCAACGACGTCGTCATCTGAAGAAGACTGAGGTTGTTCAGCACCAGCCTGAGCCTGTTGAGCTTTCTGCTGTGCAATTTCCATCAGTTTTTGAGATGCTTCCATCAGAGCCTGAACTTTAGCATCGATTTCGGCTTTATCGTCGCCTTTACGTGCTGTTTCAAGATCGGTGATTGCTGCTTCAATTTTCTCTTTATCTTCCGCAGAAAGAGCGTCACCCGCTTCTTCAATCTGCTTGCGAGTACCGTGAACCATCTGGTCTGCCTGGTTACGTGCTGTTGCTAACTCTTCGAATTTCTTATCCGCTTCTTTGTTAGCTTCCGCTTCCTGAACCATTTTTTCGATTTCGTCGTCACTCAGACCACCAGAAGCCTGGATAGTAATGTTTTGTTCTTTGCCGGTCTGCTTATCTTTCGCAGAAACATGCAAAATACCATCCGCATCAAGGTCGAAAGTTACTTCGATCTGAGGCATACCGCGAGGTGCAGGGTTAATACCTTCAAGGTTGAACTGACCAAGAGACTTGTTGTAAGACGCCTGTTTACGTTCACCCTGTAGTACGTGAATGGTTACCGCACTCTGGTTATCTTCTGCAGTAGAGAACACCTGGTTCGCTTTGGTCGGGATAGTCGTGTTCTTCTCGATAAGTTTGGTCATGACACCACCCATCGTCTCAATACCCAGAGACAGTGGAGTAACGTCCAGCAGAAGAACGTCTTTAACGTGACCGGCAAGTACACCGCCCTGAACTGCAGCACCAACGGCTACGGCTTCATCCGGGTTCACGTCTTTACGAGCTTCTTTACCGAAGAATTCAGCTACTTTAGCCTGAACCATAGGCATACGGGTCTGACCACCAACCAGAATTACGTCGGTGATTTCGCTTACAGACAGGTCAGCATCCGCCAGAGCAACTTTCATTGGCTCAAGTGAACGTTGTACCAGGTCTTCAACCAGTGATTCCAGTTTAGCACGAGACACTTTGATGTTCAGGTGTTTAGGACCGGTTGCATCTGCAGTGATGTATGGCAGGTTAACATCTGTTGACTGAGTAGAAGAAAGCTCGATTTTTGCTTTTTCTGCAGCTTCTTTCAGACGTTGCATCGCCAGTGGGTCAGTTTTAAGGTTGATGCCCTGATCTTTTTTGAATTCATCTACTAAGTAGTTGATCAGACGATTATCAAAGTCTTCACCACCCAGGTGAGTATCACCGTTAGTTGAAAGAACTTCGAAAGTTTTCTCGCCATCAACTTCGTCAATTTCAATGATTGAAATATCGAATGTACCACCACCAAGGTCGTAAACCGCGATAGTGCGATCGCCACCTTTCTTGTCCAGACCGTATGCAAGTGCTGCGGCTGTTGGTTCGTTGATGATACGTTTAACTTCTAAGCCAGCGATACGGCCTGCATCTTTAGTTGCCTGACGCTGAGCATCGTTGAAATAAGCAGGAACAGTGATAACAGCCGCTGTTACTTCTTCACCAAGAAAGTCTTCTGCTGTTTTCTTCATTTTCTTCAGAACTTCTGCAGAAATCTGAGGTGCAGCCATTTTCTGGCCTTTCGCTTCAACCCATGCATCACCATTGTCCGCACGAACGATTTTGTACGGCATGATAGAAATATCACGTTGTACTTCTTCGTCTTCGAAACGACGACCAATCAGACGTTTGATTGCAAATAGTGTGTTCTCAGGGTTAGTTACAGCTTGACGTTTTGCTGGCTGACCGACCAAAGTCTCACCGTCTGTATATGCGATGATCGAAGGAGTTGTACGTTCACCTTCTGCGTTTTCGATTACGCGAGGTTTGTCGCCGTCTAACACAGCTACGCAAGAGTTTGTAGTACCTAAGTCAATACCAATGATTCTACCCATCAGGCTATCTCCGAATAAATTCTATGTTCGTTTTGCATATCCCCTATCTGGGGGCTGGAGTAAGAGGTTTCAACCCCTTTCTCTCGGATTCGCAAACGATGTTTGCTTCTCTATGCCACTTAGATAAGGGCAGAAAAAACCTTTTCAAGGGCAAATATAAAAAAAACTCTATTTTTGTACACAAAGTAATTGGCGTTTCAGACGGAGTTTGACGATGGCGACCGGAGTTGAATAAAAAGTTACAAAATATGGTTATTTATCAAGAGTGAGCCTATAATTAAAACATTACTAATATATAAATTTTATTTATATTATTGGTGCATATTCAAAAAGACACTTATGGCCTGTCCCGGATATCTGCTATGGCAGAAACGACGGCTATAAAAAAGAAAAAAGTAACCGCTTACAACAGCGAAAAATATCAAGCTCAACCAGAGCTAATAATTAGCTCCAAACGTTAATTAACCCAAAAATATAAACAGATCGACAAGATTTAATCATCCAACGGAGTTCCACTATGTACAAGGTAGTAAAAAAGGCACTGCTAGTGCTGAGCCTGGGCTTAACCCTTCCCGTCACTGCAACGGCAGAAAATTACACGATCGGCACCGGCAGCCAGAGCGGCACTTATTATCCATTTGGCGGTACGCTTGCCAAAATATGGAGTGAAAATATCCCGGACTTCAATATGCGCGCCGAAGTTACCGCCGCATCGGTTGAAAACATTATCAAGGTTTCGACCAACAAACAGTTAGTCGGCATCGCCATGGGCAACGTGGTACAAAAAGCCTATAAAGGGGAAAAACCGTTCCCTCGCCAGATGCCGGCCGAAGTGCTGTTCGCCCTTTATCCTAACGTTGTACAGTTTATCGTTCCTGCCGACTCAGACATTTATTCTGTCAGCCAGTTGAAAGGCAAGAAAGTCTCACTGGGTGCTCCGGGCTCCGGTACCCGGGTCAGCGCTAAAACCATCCTTGATGCGCTTGGTATTTCAGAAGATGACATTACTGCACAATCGCTCAACTACACCGCGACAACCAGCGCTATTGCAAACGGCCAGATCGATGCCGGTGTAATCGTCGGCAGCCTTGGTGTCGGCGCAATTACTGAACTGGCTCTGACCCGTAATATCCGCGTTCTTTCTTTTACTGATGAAGAATTTGCCAAAATTGCGGAATCAACGCCGGCCTATCAAAAACTCGAAGCTCCGGCTGAAAGTTATAAA
>JBNKRC010000051.1:0-11475 GCA_050296215.1 Vibrio sp.
CGACCCCTTCGATAACGATCGAAATGCGGTTTTTGCGGCACAGACTGATCAGAAACTGCAAAAACTGAGTTGGTGCCGAGTCGTTCATTGCCCGTAATGCGAAAAAGCGATCGATTTTAATCTGGCGGAACGGAAAGTCAAAAAAGCTGTTGATTGAAGACATTCCGGCACCAAAATCATCAAGAGATAAAACAAACCCCATATTGGTAAGTGCTTTAAGCTGATTTAAAGCATGAGTATTATCATCCAGCATGACCGTTTCGGTGAGTTCTAATACAATCGAGCTGGGATCGACAGAATGGCTTAAGGCAATCCGGCGGAAATGACTTGGCAGGTCGCGATTCAGCAGCTGCAAAACGGAAACATTCACATTGATCTGAATATCTGAGTGGTGCCGTTCATTATAATGTTTTAAAAACTGACAGGCTTTGGTAAATACAATTAGTCCCAGATCCCAGATTAATCCTTGCTTTTCAGCGACGTGAATAAATTCGTTTGGTCCAATCTCACCATATATTTCAGAATCCCAGCGAACCAGTGTTTCGAAACTGGTTACCTGTTTATTTTTAACGCTGACAATCGGATGAAACCGGACGGATAGCTGTTCATATTTAATCGCTCGCGACAGGTTTTGCTCAATATAACTATATCGTGCAACATTATGGCTGGTTGCACTGGAATAAATCGCTATATTACAGTGTCTTAAATTATATGCGTAGCGTCTGGTCTGAGTGGAAACCTCAAGCAAATAATGAGGTGAGTCACTGCTTTGGTTATTCGGAACAATACCGATACTGAGCTGATCCGCATACAGGTTGCCCTGCCCTGCGTTCAGGGATATATATTCGGAGAGAAAGTTTTCAAATAGTGGTTCAATCAGTTTTTGTTCTACGTGTCCGACAATAAGTAGTACGAAAATATCGGTATCAAGCTGATAAAGCTGAACCTGACCCGGGTTGAAGATTTTTGATGCTCCGCGCAACTGCTGGGCAACGTTCAGCAGCAATTCAGAGCCGAACTGACGTACATAATTGGCCAGTTTATCAATTTTAATCTGAGCAATCGTAAACTCCTTCCCCCAACAGTGCTGAATATTTGAAATATCCAGCATTAGCTTTGAACGGGTAAAAAGGCCGGATATCGGATGACATAAAGTAGAAGGGTGGTTCAATATGTCAGTGGTGTGAGAGTTTTTAATTATGGATAACCTGCCGACCAGTGTCCGGCCTTGCGGGGTTTTGATCATTGATAGCTTTTGTTCTATTTCGACATAGTTGTTGTTTTTATCTTTAATTCGGTAGCGATCATGAGATTCCCAGAAATTATAGCGAGGGTTATTCAGGTCAAATAAGCTATCCAGCCGGCTACGATCATCAGGGTGAACGCGTTCTAACCAGGGCTCAAAATCTTTTACTATGCTCAGGCCAAAGTAAATAAAGAATGAAGGCCTTTCCAGTTTCAGAGAATCATCACTTAATATAAACCGGCATTCATTCAGGCCGCGTGATACGTCTCTAGAAAAGCAGAGCTCATTATTGATTGAATACTGTGAAGTCTCGCGCATTTTATTTAAGCCTTAGTTACAGAAGATAAAACCACATGATTACGTACGGCGTACGCGAGTTTCTCAAATTCCTAGAGATAATTATTAATATGGATCAAAAATGAGCCGTAGTGGTATCCATGATAGTAAAGGAATGAGAGCCAGTTATCATTCTTGCTTTCATTTCTTGTGGACCCCGTACTCTATATTTTGCTGTTTGCACTATTGTGGTATGGCTGATGGCTTCGGTTTCCCCCTGAGCCACTATGGCAACTGACCGTGGGGGGAATGGTTTTGTCAGTGCGGATAGTAAAGCATTATTCGTTGCTTTCGGAATCGGTAACAGGCTGCTTCTGCGAACTGATATAGGCTTGCGTACCCCAAAGTGGTACAGTAGAAAGGCTGTGCTTAAAGCTGCCGGATGTTTCTTTAGTTGAGTATGAGACGTAGAGTAGTGTTTGAGTATCGGGATCTAAGATGCGACGAATTTTCATTGTCTTGAAAAAGATACTTTTTGACTTCTTAAACACTACTTCGCCGGATGTCGACTTATCAATTCCGGCTATCATTTCCGGTGTGATAGGGCCGGTCTGGCGACAGGCAATGGAAGAGTCAGACGGGTCTGACAGACTGAGATCTGCTTCAATACTTGCAACGTGACAGGTTACCCCGGTCACGATAGGATCAACCAGATTATTGATTTTGATATCTTTGGTGGTAAACAGACCTAAGCTGACATCACCCACTTCGCTGTTATCGCAGGCGGATAACATAGTGGCAAGCAGCGGAACCAGCAGTAAGTTTTTTTTCATAACAAATTTCCAACTAGCGTAAGTAATGTTCATAATAGCAATTACTTGCAGTATATCTAGAGCCTGTTGATTTTTTGAGTGCCGATTCGGTTAAATCTGCAATGGTAAGCAATATGTTTATTTTAAATGCAACAAAGTGAATACAACTAGAATTATGACAAATAACTATAACGAGATTGTTGCCCTGAAAAATAATTGGTTATATCAACAGGTCGATGTTGAGTATCCCACCAAATCGAGCCTGGCGGGGCGATGTATTTATCAGAGCCAGCAAGTGAATAAACTGTGCTCTTTATGGCAGGAACACCCTCTAACCCTCTCCTTTACCGATGATATTTTCCTGGTCGATTTTCACCGCCTGACCATTATGTATGCGCTATTGCAGGCATCTCAATATAAAGCAGATCAAAGAGACGATATTGTCGAATTCCTGACTCAAATTATCTATTCACCGCCATGTGAGCTGTATCTTGGCTTCGAACAGGGGTTGGCCGTCGCTGCTGCGATGGTGACCCGCTATGACAATCAGGTGCTGGTGTCAGATGTTGTCGTGCAACCGGGCTGCCAGTTTATCGGCTCTGACGAGTTTGCCGCTCAGCTGATTCAAAAGCTGCAACTTAGTCTTACAAGCAGTCAAATTATTATTGAGAAATAGCCAAATTTCCTTGCTTAAAAATGACATTATCAGGGTGGAGCATGGTTCGGTTTTTGGATATATTTAAATGAACGCTGTTCAATTAAGGAAAGAACACCATGATCCGTATGTTACTCATTGGCTTTTTAGCTATTTCATTATCGGCTTGTGTCGCACCCGTGAGACCCGTCTCGGCAGAGATACAGTTCCGAAATGTGGCCCCCCGACATGTTGAAGCCCGGCATGACTATGGTCACGGGCACCATTATTCAAAACATCATCGCTATGAATATTGGGATTACGATTATCGGCGGTGATTGATTAAAAAACAGAAAGATGCGCATTTTTTGGGCATATTCAAACGATTTTATACTGGATTCAATTTTTTTTGAATGTGATATGTGTCGTAAAAGTCAATTTTTGACCACAAGGCCGCTATTTGTATAACATTCAAACAAATAAATTACTTTTTTATTTAAATCAGATGGCAATTTGAGATAGATCATATAACTGACTATTAAAAAAGTTAATAAACTAAAGGAAAGTTGAATCTTTCAAAAATTATTGAATAATGGGTACATAGAGTGTGGTGAAGCGGAGCTCCCCACAATTAATCCGTAAACAGGAACGTATCCCATGTCTAACTCGTATGTATTAGTTATTAATTCAGGTAGTTCATCTTTAAAATTTGCTGTTATTGATTCTGAAACCGGGGATGCCATTGTTAGTGGCTTAGGTGAATGTTTCGGTCTTCCTGAAGCTGAAATCAGCTGGAAGTTTAACGGTGAAAAAACCGTAGAAGCGATTCCTGCAGGCGGTAACCATCACCAGTACGCATTTGAGCGCATTGTTAAATTACTGGATGCACTGGATCTGACCTCTCAGTTTGTTGCGATTGGTCACCGGGTAGTTGCCGGCGGCGAATCATTCAAGGGTACAGTAAAAATCGATGCTAGCGTTGTGGATGAGATTGAACGTTTAGCCGAACTGGCACCTCTTCACAATAAAGCGAATGCGGATGGTATTCGTGATGCGATGGCCGTTTTCCCTAATCTTCCTCAGTTTGCTATCTTCGATACAGCTTTCCACCAGACTATGCCACCGAAAGCATTTATGTATGCTTTACCTTCTGAATTATACAGCGATTACAAAATCCGCCGCTATGGTGCTCATGGTACCAGCCATTATTATGTAAGCCGTGAAGCGGCAAAAACGATTGGTAAACCAGCGGAAGAGAGCAGTTTTATTACGGTTCACCTTGGTAACGGCGCATCCATTACAGCAATTAAAAATGGTGAGTGTGTTGATACCAGTATGGGACTGACTCCGCTGGCAGGCGTGGTTATGGGAACCCGTTGTGGTGACTTAGACCCAAGCGTTATCGAATTTTTAATGCGTAAGGGGTGGGACCGGGAGCAAATCTTTACCACATTGAATAAAAAATCAGGTCTGTTAGGTCTTTCCGGCAAGACCAGCGATATGCGCGGTATTCTGGAAGCAATGGAAGCCGGTGATGAAGCGGCAAAACTTGCTTTTGAAGTGTTTGTATATCGAGTGGCGAAATACATCGGTTCTTATCTGGTTTCTGTTGGTGAAGGTCTGGATGCAATCGTCTTTACCGGTGGTATCGGTGAAAACTCTCTGCCGGTTCGCCATGCTGTTTTGGACTACCTGAAAGTTTTCGGTTTTGTTGAAGATGAAAAAGGTAACGAAGCGGCTCGATTCGGTAAGTCAGGTCAGATTGCAAAATCTGAAATGCTGAATGCGGTTGCTATGGTGATCCCAACCAATGAAGAATTGGTTATCGCACAAGATTGTGTTCGCCTGCTGTAACCTTTCCGGATTACTCTGTTCATATCAGATGCCCGCTTGTTAAGCGGGCATTTTTATCATGCAGATATTAATGGGACGTCCGGCTTTTTACTCTGATTGCCAGAAGTGGAATTTAACCGCAAAAGGTAACAATATCAGTGAGGTCAGTGCCCCCAGGGTATCGCACAGCATATCCTTTTGTGCATCCCAGATATCACCTTGAGAGCCAAGAAACGCAATTCCTGCATCACCTCCTTCCAACACGGCATACCACCACTCAATAATTTCATAGCCAGCGGCCAGGCTCATGATTGAAAAAAGACCAAACAGGGACGCGACAATTGCTCCGCAACGTTGGGTTCGTAGCAGATATTCGGCGATCGGAAACGCATAGAAGCCAATCGCGTAGTGGGCAACCCGGTCGAAGTTGTTACGTTCAGAACCGATTAGCTGATTAAACCAGTCAAACGGAACCTCGGCAAAAGTGTATCTGGCTCCGATGGTGTGCATGGAGAGCCAGACAAACATCATCAGATAGGCGGGAAGGCTGAATTGAAAATGGAGCGTAACCAGCCAGATTATGACAAAGATAGACAGAACCGGTGTCATCTCTGCTATCCAGACATCCATCGATGCAGGGTGCCAGAGTGAGAACCCGACCAGCCACAAATAGGCTATTGAAAAATAAACCAGTGATTTAGGAAATTTATGTAGCATACTAAGACCTGCGTTGATTTGTTGTTGAGGATTTATCTAAAAGTATCACAATTAATTGAACGCTGTTCAATTAATGTCTTTCTCCATGAAATCAGTATAGGTCATATTGTTACCGGCAAGATGAGAGTCGACAATTGTTATTAATTGAAGTTCAATGGGGTATGCGTGGCAGGAGGGGAATTTAATGAACGATAGTCTTAACAGTCAAATGGCGTTTCATTCTCACATAGAGAATCCATTAATCTGGCCCATCTTTGAGGTACTGAAAAGTAATGCATCAGGCTGGAAGGTGCATACATTAGCTGCGCGGCTCGATGAACTGGGATATATCCCTCAGCTCGACCTTTCTCCTGCAAAAGATATATTTAAACGAAATTTTCTGATCATGAACGGGCTTTACCAGCTTCAGGATGCCTTGTATCCGGATAAGTGGCTACAGGTTCAGGCCATGGAGATTGTGCTGTATTCTCATAGGTCAGTCGTCACAGGCGGCCATTTTTTTATTGATGAAGAGGATCCGTTACGCACTTATTACAGCGACTGGGCCAATTATGAAGCGACGGAAGGGGAAGTTAAGCGTTTGCTCAATCAGTTCTGGCAACGGTATCGGGATTTTGTCGGAACCGGTAATTCTCTCGATATGAACCGGGCCAAAGCATTATCACTGTTTAAATTGCCTACAGACGCGAACTATGCCGATATTCGTAAACGGTGGCGTCGTCTGGCGTTACGCTGGCACCCTGACCGGGAAAATGGTGATGCTGAGCATTTTCGAATTTTATGCGAAGCCTGGAATATCCTGCGCCGTGAGCAGGATTAACCCTCTCGACGGAAGCCTGTTGAATTTCGGGGGCAGTTAAGCCCCCGGGGTGGTTATTTCTGAGTGATTCACTTAGGCCGGAAGAGAAGCTTGCTTACCGGTTCGATTTAAACTGAGCTTTACGCAGTCTGTTAAGGGCTGCCAGTACATCAATGACACGCGGCTTGGCTAAATCACCGTAGTCAGGCATACGACTATGCCAGTCACCCTCTAGAAGTGCCGAAAAACGGGTTAATGGCTGAACCGCCTGCGGCATCTGTGCCAACTGGAACCAGAGCCAGCCAATGCTGTTTATTTCCTGGTTAGATTCCAATTGTTCCAGGGCACTGAGATCAACAAATTCTTTACCGAAACGCAGTGTTTTTTCACCTTTGGCTGATACGCGGAATTTCCCTTCCCGGAGTATTGTTTCTAAGGCTTTTACCTGAATAGAGCGAGGCGTTGGCAGTTGAAGGGTGACTTCACTTTCGTTGATGCGGGTTGAAGGGTGCTGCGCCACTACCTGTTGAGCCTTTTCGGTAATATCAACCGGTTGATAGTCATGCATTTGAATCACGCAGTCTGCCACGTCCAGATAGTCACCTGAACCACCCATTACAATTACGGTTGAAATGTTGGCTTCATTTTTCATCTGTCCGATACGGTCAACTAATGGAGTAATGGGTTCGTCTCCTTTACTGACTAAAGCCTGCATTCGTTCGTCGCGGATCATAAAGTTAGTTGCCGAGGTGTCTTCGTCAATTAACAGGGTTGATGCCCCCGCTTCTAACGCTTCCTGAAGCCAGGCTGCCTGAGAGGTTGAACCTGATGCATCCTGAGTACTGAAGTAGCGGGTATCGCGCCCCAGTGGCAAATGATTAATATAATTAGAGATATCCAGGTTGTGTACACAACGGCCATCTTCAGCGCGGATTTTAACGGCATTTTCGTCCATCACGACAAATTCACGCCCGTCTCCGGAAATATGGTTATAAATGCCTTTTTGCAGCGCGGTCAGCAGGGTTGACTTACCATGGAAACCACCGCCGACAATCAGTGTTATGCCTTGTCTGACCCCCATTCCGGTAACTGTACCGTGGTATTTGGTTTCAAGCGCTACCTGTAGTGATTGCGGTGATTGAAATGGCACGGCATCTTTCATCGGCTGATCGCTATTGCCTGAAAGACGAGGCAGAACACTGCCGTTGGCTACAAAAGCAACCAGACCCTGTGGAGCCAGCTGATCGCGTAAAAGGGCCTGATCTTCAATCACTTCGCAATGCCGTTTCAGGGTATCAATATCCAGCTCTCGGTGTACCGTGGTTCTGCGGATATATTTGGGCAGATGGAAAGTCAGTATGTTAAGCGCTTTTTTCGCCAGGATATCCCGCCCTTCAGCAGGCAGATTTATACGGAAGCGAAGCTCAATTCCTTCATCGGTAAAAAGTACCGCTGTATTGTCGAGTACCACCTGTCCGGTAAGGGAAATCTGTAATGCATTTTCTTTACTGCACAGCTGAGCAAAATGGCGGGCCAGATAATCGCGTGCCGCAATCTGGTATTGCGTCGATTGATCGCGTAACCATGCCAGACCACTGGGTGCCCATGCTTTAAGAGCACGCAGACGGGATGCCGATGCGTAGGGATCGCTCTGAACATGATCAATAAAAAGTGAGAAATCACCAAAATCATATCGGCCTTTAATTTTTTGATAGGCTCGAAAATTTTGTTTTTCCAGGGGCTTAAGTATAGCAGTTAGATGATCCATGGTTTCTCACAGGGTTAGTCGAAAGGGTACAATCAAAAAATCAGGGCAGAAAACCGCCCTGAATAAACATAGCATTAATTATATCGGAAGCCATGCAAGGTTGATACACCCTTTGTCGCTGAGCCTGGGGCCGGGGCCGGTATATCCGGAAGGTGCCGGTCAGTGCGTCCAGCTTATTTCCGATGCCTGATACTGGCCCAGAAGAGCATCTTCAAAATCTTCGGCGGGCATCGGATGTCCATACAGGAAACCCTGACCGAAATCACACCCTTCATTAATCACAAAGGCTTCCTGTGCCTGGGTTTCTACTCCTTCTATAATGACCTGAAGTCTGAGCTTTTTCGCAACCCGAATAATGGAGCGGACAATCTCTTTATCATCGTCACTGTATTCGAGTGGGTGAATAAAGCTTTTGTCGATTTTAATGCAGTCGAACGGAAACTTTTTCAGATAATTGAATGAGGCATAGCCTGTGCCGAAATCATCAAGTGACAGCGTAACTCCAAGTTCGTGGAGTACCTGCAGAATATCGGATGCCATCTTTTCATCGGTGATCAGACCGCTTTCAGTTACCTCAATTTCCAGATAGTGTGCGGGAAGCTGGTATTCTTTCAGGAGCTGTTTTATCTGTTCGACAAAACGGACGTCTTTCAGCTGCTTCGCCGAGATATTCACGGCCATTTTGAAATCTTCAACATGTCCGAACCACTGGCTTGCTTTTTCTATGGCGGTTCGGAGTACAAAACTGCCGACTTCGAAAATCAGACCGTTTTTTTCGGCAAGGTGAATCAATGTCTCGGTTGAGATTTCACCTAATAGCGGATGACGCCAGCGGAGCAGGGCTTCGGCTCCGGTCCAGCGCCGGCTTACCGGGCATACTTTAGGCTGGAAATAAAGCATCAGATCGCCATTACGAACCGCCTGTAACAGATAGTTTTCCACCTGATGAAGATGAGTCTGAGATTCTGCCTGCGCCTGTGAATAATAGCAGCAGGTGAGCCCGGAATCGTTGCAGGATAACATTGCCGAATAAGCCTGTTCTAACAGTTCATTGGGTGACTGACTCTCTGCCGAAGTGGTAATGCCAATAGAGCTGTGCAGATGAATGACCTGATTATCAATAGTAAATTCGGATTTGTTAATCCAAACCAGCTGCTCGCATATCCGTTCAATATGATTAATCAGATGGTCGGTTTTTATCAGTAACACCAAGTCGGTTGAATTCGGGCGTGCAGTATAAATATCAACCTGTTTGTCGACATCGTTTATGCGGTTCCGGTATTGGGTTAATAGTGTTTCCCACTTTCTGTGACCAAATTGAGACTGCAAGTTCCGGGCGTTGTTAAATCCGATATGAATGATTGCCAATGGTGTCGGATTGTGCTTTTGGACTAAATGATTTCTCAGTTCCGCTTCTAAGGCAAAATGATTGAGAAACCCGGTACCAGGGTCGTGCAACTTATGGTAATGGAGTTGTTCTTCAATATTTCTGCGCTTAATAATTTCCTGACTTAATGTTTTGCTGAGTGCGCGGTAATGTTTTGCGTTCAACTGAGGTGACTCTGTTTGCTGGTGCCTCAGAAGGTGAAGCTCTTCAGCCTGAAGTTCCGTCTTTAACTGAATTTCAATAGTGAGTTTATGATTATTTAATAACTGGTACTGGAGTTCATTCAGGCGGCGGCGTTTTGTATCGGCAATAAACAGCAAACCAAATTGCTGAGCATACGGATTAAACAGTGCAACCCCGCAGAACCAGACGGTGTTGTTGTTTTTCCTGAATTCACCATGAACGAAACCATCCGCACTAACATGGCTTTTTGACTGTAACACCATTTGATTGACAATGTCTGCATGATAACTGTCAATCACATTTTGCTGACGTCCATTCCGGTTCGAGCATACAACTTCGGTGTAATCATCGTGACAGAACAGCACCTCTGCCACCGGTATTTTTAAAAATTCAGATAGTAAGTTTACAATCGTGTGCCAGCTATCGAACAAACGTTGGCTGACAGCTGGGTCACTGACTTGAAAGTTAGACATACAGCGAATTCCTGAGGCAACAGGCCCAAAAATAAGAAACCTAGCGTGACGCACTCCCTTTTTTGTCTGTACATACCCAACAGGTACTGAAGATATGGTCAGGGAGTATTAGTTATAATGTTTTCATTTTGATTTTTATTATTGTTTCCTGATCTTCAAAGGCCAGGCTTCGGACTCTCCGGAATCCAAAGCCAATGTAGCAAATTTGCGTGGTTTGACCACGAGGAACCAATAGAAATATCAATATAGTCTCAAATGTGAGAATTTATCGATGATTTACTCAACCAGATAGGCTGAAAAATCGACAGGCTGTTTGTAATCAATGTACTCCCAGCCAAATCCATTCAGTTGTAAAAATGATTTTTTTAGTTCCTGATAGGCAGAAAATGTTGTGAAGTTATCTTTATTCATTGTCTGCATGGTATTCAATACCTGATTTTGTACCAGAGAATTCAGTTCGTTCTCATCCAGTCTGATTAAGCGTTCACTATCCACTTCCGGAGAGTGCGGTTCAGCCAGTTTGGTGTAAAAGAGGCGCTGCATCTGTTGAATGGGATCTTCGAAGAGCCCTTGTTCAGTAAGCACCTGATTAAGTGCCATAACATAAGGGCATAAATTGGGTATAACCACACTGGAACGAGTCACCATAGCCTGACATACGACCGCAAAAGCCGAACCGTCAAAATTAGCTAATTCCCGGTTCAGACTGTGACTGGACTGATGCAGATCGACTTTGGCATATCCTAATGTGCCGTCAAGATAAATGGGATGAGTGACTTCAGCGCCAATGTATGAAAAAGCCAGAGTCTGGCAGCCCTGAGCAACTGATTCCGAATTAATCAGGCAGTCTATCCAGTTTTCCCAATCTTCTCCGCCCATGGTTTTTATGGTTGCGCTGATTTCTTCATCGTTCGCCGGCCCGACGGTCTCTTCTACCCAGCTATTGTCAGAGAAATCGATAAACGCGGCCTGTATCGCCTGTTTGATCGGCTTGATAACCGAGTAATAGGTATGATCTCCGCTGATCCGTTTAGCGGCTGCTACACTATAAATAATAAGATCGACTTCGCCCTCGAAGTAGGTTTCGATTGCTTCGATTACATCGTTCTTAGTTTGTTGGGAAAAGACATCTCCCCGGATGTTAATGGTTGTATGGGCGGACTGTTCTGCATGTTTTTTAAAGTAGTAGTTATTGTAAAAGCCTGCATTACCTGAATGAGTCTTGCTTGGCGGAACATCCAGCGAAACGCCGATCGTGTCGGCGTTCGCGTCGCCAAACGTTAAGGCGATCCGGGCGGCAAGTCCTAAACCGGATGAGCACCCTAAAACCAGTACGCGTTTTCTGGT
>JBNKRC010000052.1:0-11434 GCA_050296215.1 Vibrio sp.
AAGCTGCTAAGGCGTGATTGGCTATAGTAGCGAAAAAAATCGCCAGAATAATCGGAATAGGTTTACGGTAACGACTTGCCAGTAGTAATGAGAGAAGCTGGGTTTTATCACCAATTTCTGCCAGTGCTACCGTTGTAATTGAAATAGCTAATATGCTCACGACATGCTCTTATGCGGGCAGGATTATTTAACCATAGACAAACCCTACGCCCTGCCCTCATACGTAGTGTTTGTCTAAGGTCTTGCTAAACTCGAAGGGCTTCGAGTCTCGGACGCCATGGTGATTTTGCACCAATTATGTTGACGAACGAATCGATACTAATACCGACGATAGTGCAGCAAGCTACTCCCCAAAGACGGGCTGATTCTAACCGCTGCAAATGGTTAACTCAACTCTATTTCCCATTAAACCTATCCCTTTCTCGTGAAAACAAGGTGATGATGAAGAATAAAGCAACATTACCTCTACTCCACAAAGCAGAATATCGGTATACTTTGGCGTTATTTCTATTCATTCATTGACAAGAATCGCGCGAACCCGACTATGCAAAAATATGACATTAAAACCTTTCAGGGTATGATCCTCGCGCTGCAGGATTATTGGGCCCAACAAGGCTGTACCATTGTTCAACCAATTGACTTGGAAGTTGGTGCCGGGACATCTCACTCTATGACATGTTTACGGGCACTTGGCCCGGAGCCAATGGCAACGGCGTATGTTCAGCCGTCCCGCCGTCCGACTGACGGACGCTACGGTGAAAACCCTAACCGCCTTCAGCACTACTACCAGTTCCAGGTGGTTATTAAGCCGTCTCCTGACAATATTCAGGAACTGTATCTTGGTTCGCTGAAACAGCTTGGTATTGACCCGACAGTTCACGACATTCGTTTCGTAGAAGATAACTGGGAAAACCCGACCCTTGGCGCATGGGGCCTTGGCTGGGAAGTCTGGCTGAATGGTATGGAAGTGACTCAGTTTACTTACTTCCAGCAGGTTGGTGGTCTGGAATGTAAACCGGTAACAGGTGAGATCACGTACGGTATCGAGCGCCTTGCAATGTATATCCAGGGTGTAGACTCAGTTTATGATTTAGTCTGGACCGATGGTCCTCTGGGTAAAGTAACCTATGGGGATATTTTCCACCAAAACGAAGTGGAACAATCGACCTACAACTTCGAATACGCTGATGTCGATTTCCTGTTCACTTTCTTCGACCAATGCGAAAAAGAGTGTAAAAACCTGCTTGAGCTTGAGAAACCACTGCCTTTACCGGCTTACGAACGCATTCTGAAAGCGGCACACGCTTTTAACTTACTTGATGCACGCAAAGCAATTTCGGTAACAGAGCGTCAACGCTACATTTTACGTATTCGCGATCTGACTAAGTCAGTAGCAGAAGCGTACTACGCATCACGTGAAGCACTAGGCTTCCCTATGTGCAAAAAGCAAGACGAAAAGGCATAAGGGAACAGACTCATGGCAAAAGAATTTTTAATTGAATTAGGTACGGAAGAGCTTCCACCAACTCAGCTTCGTACTCTTGCACAAGCATTTGCAAACAACTTTGCAAAAGAACTGAAAGATGCAGAACTTGGTCATCAGGGCATCAAGTGGTATGCCACGCCACGCCGTCTGGCTCTGAAAGTCACTGCACTGGAAGAGAGCCAGCAGGACAAAGTCGTTGAAAAACGCGGCCCGGCGGTTTCTGTCGCATTCGATGCCGATGGCAATCCAACCAAAGCGGCTCAGGGCTGGGCTCGCGGTAATGGTATTACGGTTGAACAGGCTGAGCGTCTGATCACCGACAAAGGTGAATGGCTGCTTTTCAAAGAAGAAGTAAAAGGCCAGGAAACGAAAGCGGTAATTACCGAACTTGCGGCAAAAGCATTGGCAAACCTGCCAATTGCCAAACCGATGCGCTGGGGTGACAAAGAAACTCAGTTTATCCGTCCGGTAAAAACCTTAACTATGCTGTTTGGTGATGAGCTTATCGAAGGCGAAATCCTGGGCGTTACTTCAGGCCGCACTATTCGTGGTCACCGCTTTATGGGTGAAGCTGAATTTACCATTGATTCAGCAGAACAGTACCCGGCGCTCTTAAAAGAGCGCGGTAAAGTTATTGCCGACTATGAAGCTCGTAAAGCGATCATTATTGCTGATTCACAAAAAGCCGCTACTGCCGTTGGCGGTACTGCGGATCTGGAAGATGATTTGGTTGAAGAAGTAACGTCTCTGGTTGAATGGCCGGTTGTCCTGACCGCGAAGTTTGAAGAGAAATTCCTTGCGGTTCCTTCTGAAGCTTTGGTTTACACCATGAAAGGCGACCAGAAGTACTTCCCGGTTTACGATGACAATAAAAAGCTGCTGCCTAACTTTATCTTCGTTTCGAACATCGAGTCAAAAGAACCTCGCCATGTAATCGAAGGTAACGAGAAAGTTGTTCGTCCTCGTCTGGCTGATGCTGAATTCTTCTTCAACACAGACCGTAAGAGTCCGTTGATTGATCGCCTGCCAATGCTGGAAAACGCCGTATTCCAACAAAAACTTGGAACGATCAAAGACAAAACCGACCGTATTACTGAGCTTGCGGCTTATATCGCAGAAAGCATCGGTGCCGACGTAGAAAAATCAAAACGTGCCGGCCTGCTGGCCAAATGTGACCTGATGACCTCAATGGTATTTGAGTTTACTGAAACTCAGGGTGTCATGGGTATGCACTATGCCCGTCACGATGGTGAAGACGAAGAAGTTGCCGTTGCTCTGTATGAACAGTACATGCCTCGTTTCGCGGGTGATGACCTGCCAGGCAATGGCGTATCAGCTGCCGTTGCTATGGCGGATAAACTCGATACTATCGTGGGTATTTTCGGTATTGGTCAGGCTCCGAAAGGTTCCGACCCGTTTGCACTGCGTCGTGCCTCTCTTGGTGTACTACGCATTATCGTTGAATACGGTTATCAGCTTGACCTGGTTGATCTTATCGCCAAAGCAAAATCACTATTTGGTGACAAACTGACTAATCAGAACGTTGAAACCGATGTGGTTGAGTTTATGCTGGGCCGTTTCCGCGCATGGTATCAGGATGAAGGCTTCAGCGTTGACGTCATTCAGGCTGTTCTGGCTCGCCACCCAACCAAACCGGCAGACTTTGACCAGCGAGTTAAAGCGGTATCTGCATTCCGTGAATTAGACGCAGCAGAATCACTTGCGGCGGCTAACAAACGTGTAGGTAATATCCTGTCTAAGTTTGATGGTGAACTGGCAGACGAAATTGATCTGGCACTTCTTCAGGAAGATGCAGAGAAAGCGTTAGCAGAAAAAGTTGAAATACTTGCAGAAGCACTGGAACCGGCATTCGCGACCGGCAACTATCAACAGGCACTGACTCAGCTTGCTCAACTGCGTGAACCGGTTGATGCGTTCTTTGATAACGTGATGGTAATGGCCGATGACGAAGCACTGAAGAAAAACCGTCTGACGCTGCTGAACAAACTGCGCAATCTGTTCCTGCAGATCGCTGATATTTCTGTTCTGCAGAAGTAATCCAGCCAGTCTTTTATACCAAAGCCCGAGCCCGGCAATGCCGGGCTTTTTATTTCCAGCCCCATAACAGACAAATACTCCTTTTTGTTACCCGGCCATTACGGTATCGTGACCTCATCATTGTTCATATTGTTTCCTATTCTGGTAAACTTACCCACAATCTCATCACAGTTTGGTACATCAACGCTTTAGGTAACGCTCCATGCAGTTCTCGTCATTTGGTGAAAAATTCAATCGCTACTCCGGTATTACTCAACTTATGGATGATCTTAACGAGGGGTTACAGACTCCCGGCGCGATCATGCTCGGCGGGGGTAATCCAGCCAAAATACCAGCTATGCTCGATTATTTTCATCAAGCCTGTAGCGATATGCTTACCACAGGTGAACTGGTATCGGCGATAACCAATTACGATGGTCCACAGGGAAAAACAACGTTTATTCAGGCATTAGCCAAACTGTTTAAACAAAACTATGGCTGGGATATCAGCGAAAAAAATATCAGTCTGACCAACGGCAGCCAGAGTGGCTTCTTTTACCTGTTTAACCTATTTGCTGGCAAGCAGCCGGATGGCAGCCATAAAAAAATATTACTGCCACTGGCTCCGGAATATATCGGTTACGGGGATTCCGGCATTTGTGAAGATGTGTTTGTTTCTTATCGTCCGGAGATTGAGTTACTCGATAACCGCCAGTTCAAATACCATATTGATTTCGACGCGTTAAAAATTGATGATTCGGTTGCCGTCATTTGCGCTTCACGACCAACCAACCCGACCGGAAATGTACTAACAGACAAGGAAATTGAAAAACTCGACCAGCTAGCGCGTGAAAATAACATCCCGTTAATTGTCGATAATGCGTACGGTCTGCCATTCCCGAATATTATTTTTGAAAAAGTAACGCCATTCTGGAACGACAACACCATCCTGTGTATGAGCTTATCCAAGCTTGGCTTACCCGGCATTCGCTGCGGCATCGTGATTGCCAGTGAACAAATTACCCGGGCTCTGAGCAATATGAACGGCATAATCAGCCTGTCCCCGGGAAGCTTTGGTCCGGCACTTGGCAAGCATATGATTGATAATGGTGATTTACTAAAATTAAGTGATGAAGTGATTCAACCTTTTTATCGTGATAAATCCAGACTGGCTGTTGAACAGCTTCAGGCCGCGATTCCCGATCCAAGATTTCGCATTCACAAACCGGAAGGGGCCATCTTTTTATGGTTATGGTTTGATGAGTTACCGATTACAACCATGGAACTCTATCGCCGTTTAAAACAACGCGGGGTATTAGTCATTCCCGGTGAATACTTCTTTATCGGTCAGCCGGAACAGGCGTGGGCTCATGCTCACCAATGTTTAAGAATGAACTATGTTCAGGATGACGAAGCGATGCAAAAAGGTATTTCGATCATAGCTGACGAAGTCATGAAAGCCTACCAACAAGCCTAATACCATACACACCTCAGGAGGGCAATCGTGCCCTCCTGAATCCCGACGTTGTAGTCTCAGGTTAAATTCCGGCCAGCTCACAGAAATTACAATTCCCGAACAAAACGCGACCATTCCGACAGAAAAACCATATTGTTACCGGTAACATGAAAAATTAACCGAAACAAAAGGACTCAACCCGATGAAAAATTACAATGAGGTAAGCAAGGAATGAGCATTCACCCCTGCATTCAAAAAGTCGCGGATAATATTGTTGCGCGCAGCCGGAATTCCCGGGCGGACTATCTGGGTAACATCGCACAAATGGCGGCGAAAGGTAAGCAGAGATCCCACCTTTCCTGTGGCAACCTGGCCCACGGAGTGGCCGCATGCAACAGTAATGATAAGCGAACCATACTTGATTTCACCAAGGCCAACCTTGCCATCATTACCGCTTATAATGATATGGTCAGTGCTCACCAGCCTTACGCTCTGTATCCTGCTCAAATCAAAAATACCCTGAGAAAACTGGGGCATGCCGCACAGGTTGCCGGCGGCGTACCGGCAATGTGCGATGGCGTAACTCAAGGGACAGACAGTATGGAGTTATCACTGTTTTCCCGGGATTTAATTGCTCAGGCCACCGCATTGTCCCTTTCCCATAACACCTACGACGGTGTATTACTGCTCGGAGTATGTGACAAAATTGCCCCCGGGCAGATTATCGGTGCGTTAAGTTATGGTCATCTTCCGGCAGCGTTTGTTCCGACCGGGCCAATGGCAACCGGCCTGAGCAATGATAAAAAAGTGGAAGTCAGACAAAAATACGTAGCAGGAGAAGCCACCAGACAAGAGTTACTGGAGATGGAGTGCCAGTCGTATCACTCTCCCGGCACCTGTACTTTTTACGGCACCGCAAACTCGAACCAGCTGGTTCTTGAAGCAATGGGACTGATGCTGCCCGGCTCGGCCTTCATTCATCCCGATGATCCTCTGCGTCAGGCTCTCACAGAGATGGTCTCACACTATATTGCCCGCATCAGCCTGCAACCGGACAGCAGCAAATCATTAGCCAATGTCATTGATGAAAAATCGGTGGTGAATGGCCTGATTGCGCTGCTCGCTTCCGGCGGCAGTACCAACCACACCATCCACTTAGTCGCACTGGCCCGGGCCGCCGGCTGGCTGGTTAACTGGGACGATATCGATCAGCTGTCTAACGTTGTACCGTTGCTGGCCAAGATGTATCCCAACGGCAGTTCAGATATCAATGCATTTGAACAGGCTGGTGGCGTTCCGGCGCTGCTCACTGAGTTAAACCGCCGCCATCTGCTGTTTATGGATGCCAACCCGGTATTCGGCACCATGCAAGACTACCTCTGCACGCCGACACTTAATCCTCAGGGAGAAGTGGAATACTCATCTTCGCAAGGCAGCCTGAATCCGGACATTATTGTCGGCCGGAACAATGAACCGTTCAGCACACAAGGCGGACTTAAACTCCTGAGCGGCAATCTGGGACGTGGCATGATGAAAGTGAGTGCGGTCGATGAACAACACCAGATTATCCGTGCTCCGGCTCTGGTCTTTGATTGCCAGCACGATGTTGAAGCCGCCTATAAAGCCGACCAGCTCAATCAGGACGCCGTAATTGTTGTAAGATTTAACGGTCCGGCCGCGAACGGTATGCCGGAACTGCATAAACTCATGCCGATTATGGGTAACCTGATGAAAAAAGGATACCACGTCGCGTTAGTCACCGATGGCCGCTTGTCCGGAGCTTCGGGTAAGGTACCAGCTGTTATCCATCTGTCACCGGAAGCGTATCGCGGCGGACTGTTGGGTAAACTTCAGGATGGCGACATAATAGAAGTGAATGGCAAAACGGGAGAAATTAACGTCTTAGATGTCATCAGTGACCGGACAGCCGCTCCGGCACCAGGCCACCGCTTTGTCGGAATGGGGCGTGAACTGTTCTCTGTTTATCGCCACACCATATCCAGCGCTGAAACCGGCGCCAGTATCTTTAACTACGAGGAATAAGTAATGAATTGGGATACCACACCAGCCGATGTTTTTGCTACATCGCCCATTGTTCCGGTCATGGTAATCAACGATCCCGAAGATGCCGTACCACTGGCTCAGGCGCTACTCGATGGCGGGATCAGCATTTTTGAGGTGACATTACGGACCGAAGCGGCGCTGGATTCTATTCGTGCGATTGCAACCGCCTTTCCGCACAGCATGATCGGAGCCGGTACAGTGCTTAACCCTCAGCAATATGATCAGGCTGTTGCGGCCGGTGCAAAATTCATCATTTCACCGGGTGCCAGCACATTATTATTGCAGCATGCCGCCCAGAAGAATGTGCCTTTGATTCCTGGCGTTTCAACGCCGACTGAAATAATGAACGCAATGGATTTGGGATATACCCACCTGAAATTTTTCCCGGCAGAAGCCAATGGCGGAGCCAAAGCCCTGAAAGCCATATCCGCGCCGTTACCGCAAATCAGTTTCTGTCCGACCGGCGGAATCACACCGGAAAATATGGGTGAGTACCAGGCATTAAGCTGTGTAAAAACGGTAGGAGGAACCTGGATGATCCCTAACGATGCGATTGAGAAAAAAGACTGGTCGCGGATTACCGCACTGACCAGACAGGCACTGGCGGCAATTCCTGCATAAATCACAATAATGGGAGCTTTATGCTCCCATCTGACGTGAAACAGCAAACAACTTATTGTGAAATGATGCTTTGGTAATACCTTCCTAATAAAGTTTTTGATCATCTGAATGGATGTGATGGAACAAACATACAAGGGCATGGATGCCCTTGTCTAAGCGAACAAGGATGTCTTGAGCGGTTTGTGGAATCACATCCATTTAGATTAATAATTTTTCACATTTGGTATAATCAACAAAATTACAATATGATGAATACCGTAACCCTACCACCGAATAAATAACGTATTGAAGCCTATGGCAATAAAAAAACAACGTCCTACCCTACAGAATATCGCCGATCAGGTTGGTGTAACCAAGATGACGGTCAGCCGTTATCTGCGCGACCCGTCGAAAGTATCCCGTCTGGTCGGAGAACAAATTGCTCAGGCCGTAGAAGAATTAGGCTATGTTCCCAATCGTGCTCCCGATATTTTATCCAAAGCCAAAAGTTATTCGATTGGAGTACTGGTTCCATCACTGACTAACCAGGTATTCGATGAAGTTATTCGTGGTATTGAAGAAGTGATTGAACCGAAAGGCTATCAGGCGATGCTCGCCCACTACGGCTATAGCAAAAATGCCGAAGAAAAACGCATCGAAACCCTGCTCTCCTATAATGTCGACGGAATTATTCTTTCGGAAAGCTACCACACGGAACGCGCCCGCCGCATGCTGCAAACGACGGGTATTCCGGTGGTCGAAATTATGGATTCGGCTTCAGATCCGTTACAGCAGGCCGTCGGGTTTGATAACACCAAAGCCAGCAAACAAATCACCCGGTTATTGCTCAGCAAAGGGCGCAGACATATTGTCTATTTTGCCGCACGAATGGACGAACGGACCAAACAGAAACTGAACGGTTATAAACAAGCGATGCAGGAAGCCGGTCTGGAACCAATGGTCGTCAGCACCCCGGCTGCATCATCTTACTCAGTGGGAGTTGAGTTAATCCAGCAGGCACTGGCTACTTATCCGGATATTGATGGCATTTGCTGTACTAACGACGACCTGGCCGTCGGAGCCCTGTTTGAGTGTCAGCGTCTCGGTATTCAGGTCCCGGATCAACTGTCTATCGCAGGATTTCACGGCCACAATATCACCACGGTGTTGACACCCCAAATAGCTACGGTAATCACCCCAAGAGAAAAAATGGGACGAATTGCGGCGGAAAATCTGCTGCATCGTATTGAAAACCCCAACGAACCGATAGAACAACCGGTGATTGAACTTGATACCGAAATCTTTCTCGGAGAAAGTATCTGTCGTTAAAACAACAATGCCACCTTCAGGTGGCATTGAATTGCAGAAGATAAATTGGAAAAACTACACGTCCAGGTTAGCTACTTTCAGTGCGTTTTCTTCGATAAACGCACGGCGATGTTCAACCTGATCACCCATCAAGGTAGTGAATAGCTCATCCGCCCCAACCGCATCGTCTATAGTAACCTGCATCATACGACGGGTTTCAGGATCCATGGTCGTTTCCCAAAGCTGATCCGGGTTCATCTCACCCAAACCTTTATAGCGCTGAACACTCAGACCCCGACGGCTCTCTTTCACCAGCCAGCCTAAAGCATCAACGAAACTGGTTACCGGCTGAGTGCGTTCACCTCGCTGAATAAAGGCTCCATCTTCAATCAAACCGTCAAGCTCTTCGGAAAGAGACGCCAGTTTTGCATATTCCTTCGAGTTAAGCAGATCGGCGCTTAATGCATACTCATAAGCTACGCCATGAGTACGAACTTTAATCTTAGGCGTATACTGGTTTAACCCCTCATTAAAATCGACAACGTAATCATACTGACTTGCCCCGACTTCTTTAGCATTTAACTGCTCAACAAGCTGTTTTGCCCATGCCTCAACTTTCACCAAATCCTGGCAATCATCCAGTGTCAAACGTGGCATATAGATAAACTCATGAACCAATGCATGCGGATAACGGCGGCTCATGCGTTCAACCAGCTTAACCGATTCGTTATAACGGGTGACCAGCCCTTCCAGCGCTTCACCGGATAACGCAGGTGCATCAGGATTGACATGTAAAGAAGCACCATCCAGCGCCAGAGCAATCTGGTACTGGTTCATTGCATCTTCATCTTTGATGTACTGTTCCTGTTTTCCTTTCTTCACTTTGTAAAGCGGTGGCTGAGCGATATAAACATAACCGCGTTCAATCAGTTCCGGCATTTGACGGTAGAAAAAAGTCAGCAGCAGCGTACGAATGTGTGAACCATCGACGTCCGCATCGGTCATGATGATGATATTGTGATAACGCAGTTTATCCGGGTTATATTCGTCACGGCCGATACCACAGCCCAATGCCGTGATTAAGGTTGCCACCTCTTGTGAAGAAAGCATCTTATCAAAACGTGCTTTTTCAACGTTAAGGATCTTACCTTTCAGCGGCAGAATCGCCTGATTTTTACGGTTTCGGCCTTGTTTCGCAGAACCACCGGCCGAGTCCCCTTCCACAATGTACAGTTCAGAAAGAGCCGGATCTTTTTCCTGACAGTCCGCCAGTTTGCCGGGTAATCCGGCCAGATCCAATGCGCCTTTACGACGAGTCATTTCACGGGCTTTACGAGCCGCTTCACGAGCCCGTGCTGCATCGATAATTTTAGAACAAACAATTTTCGCTTCAGAAGGATGTTCGGCCAGGAAGTCATTGAGTTTTTCACCCATTGCGGATTCAACCGCAGATTTCACTTCCGAAGAAACCAGCTTATCTTTGGTCTGGCTGGAGAATTTAGGATCCGGCACCTTAACCGATACAACAGCCGTCAGACCTTCACGGGCATCATCACCCGATGTCGCGGTTTTCGCTTTCTTCGAATAGCCTTCTTTATCCATATAGGTATTCAAAGTACGGGTTAGTGCCGCACGGAAACCGGCTAAGTGAGTACCACCATCACGCTGAGGAATGTTGTTGGTGAAACAGTAGATATTTTCCTGGAAGCCGTCATTCCATTGCATGGCAACTTCAACGGCAATGCCATCTTCACGTTCCAGATTAAAGTGGAATACTTTTTCATGAATCGGGGTTTTATTGCGGTTCAGGTGAGAGACGAATGCCTGAATACCACCTTCATACATAAAGTGGTCCTGCTTATTATCTTCACGCTCATCCACCAGCGTAATAGAAACACCGGAGTTTAAGAATGAAAGTTCACGCAGGCGTTTTGCCAGAATATCGTATTGGAATTCAGTCTGAGTAAAGGTTAGTGAACTTGGCCAGAAACGAATTTCGGTACCTGATTTATCTGTATCACCAATCACCGCCAGTGGTGCGTCAGGAACCCCGTGACGATAAGTCTGAGAATGAATATGACCATTGCGGTGAATAGTTAGCAGAACTTTCTCAGACAGTGCGTTTACAACCGATACCCCAACCCCGTGCAAACCACCGGATACTTTATATGAGTTGTCATCGAACTTACCGCCGGCATGCAATACCGTCATGATAACTTCAGCTGCTGAGACATTTTCTTCCTGGTGCAATTCAGTCGGAATACCACGACCATCATCTCGTACTGAGACTGAGTTATCTTCATGAATGGTCACTAAGATATCTTTACAGTAACCAGCTAACGCTTCATCAATAGAGTTATCCACCACCTCAAAAACCATGTGGTGTAAGCCGGTACCATCATCCGTATCGCCGATATACATACCAGGACGCTTACGAACCGCGTCGAGACCTTTTAGTACTTTAATACTCGATGAATCGTAAT